>CAYLWX010000007.1:0-25242 GCA_964387895.1 uncultured Bdellovibrionales bacterium
ATGCTTCTATTATCTCATATTTGGTTAATTGGGGACAGGTCTAATAAATGTCCAGTGACCAAATTCCCAATTTTGACATGGTGATTCAGGATTACAGGTACTCACTCGGGATTAGAAATTAGAAATTGGATATTGGGAATTTTTATGGTATAATTTAAATCGTGAAAATAAAAATTACCTATGAAAATAAAAATTATAAATGATTTAAACATAACCAGACAAGCGAAAGAATTGGGAGTGTCGGTGTGGCAAACGCCGAGTTTTCTTTTTATTATGATGGGCGTGATTACGGCGATAGTGATGGCCGCCACATATTATGTAGCAAAAAATTATGACAGTCCGGAAGTGATTGTAGTCTCCGAAAGCATTATAGTAGTAGTTATTTTTACTATAGGAAATATAGTAATCTCAGGGGTAGAGCAGATCGCAAAATTGAATAAAATGAAAAGTGAATTTATCGCGGTGGCCTCTCACCAACTAAGAACGCCGCTCTCCGCGATTAAATGGAATATAGAGCTGCTTCTTTCCAAACCGAATCATCTTAACGACCAGCAGAGGGAAGAAGTGAAAACCATTGAAGAACTCTCCCAGCGTATGAATAAACTGGTAAGTGATTTGCTGGATGTGGCCAGGATAGATCAGGGAAGGCTGGTTTTAAAAAAAGAACGGTTTGACTTTACTAAAATTGTTCGAAAGGTGATAAAGGATGTCTCCTCTCTCGCGAAATCCAAGCAAGTCAGAATAATATTAAAGAGAGGAAAAAGTAAACTGCCTTTTGTCGTGGGTGACGCGGAAAAATTGAGGCTGGTAATAGAAAATCTTCTTAGCAATTCAATTAAATATACTACGGATAAGGGGAGAGTGGAACTGGAGATAACCAAGAAACATAATTCACTGATGTGCAGTATCAAAGATAACGGGGTAGGCATTCCCCATATGCAACAGGGTCAGATTTTTAATAAATTTTTTCGAAGCGGCAATGTTTCCAGGTATCAAACGGAAGGAAGCGGGTTGGGACTCTATATTGCTAAAAATATCATTGATCAGTCAGGAGGGAAGATTTGGTTTGAGTCTCGGGAAAACGTAGGCACTACATTCAATTTTTCTTTGCCTCTTCATACTTCGTGATAACACTATAACTTCAACTAAATGAAGAAGAAAAAAATTTTAGTGGTGGAAGATGAAACCACGCTGCAAAAAGCATTGATGGAATTTTTAATCCAGGAAAAATTCGAAGTGGTGGGAGCCTCAGATGGAGAAAGCGGTTTGCAAATGGCTTTGAAAACGCGTCCCGACCTTGTGTTGTTGGATATCATTCTTCCCAAAAAGGACGGATACGAAGTACTCTCGGAACTTAAAAAAGGGGACACTACAAAAAATATACCGGTAATTCTTCTTACTAATCTGGAAAGTCCGGAAGATATTAACCGGGCTTTTGAAGCCGGCGCCAGTACGTATCTGGTGAAGTCTGATTATAAACTGGAAGATGTGGTAAAAAAAGTCAAAGAAACTCTGAAGACGTGACTATTTGTAAAAAATAAAAATGAGAATAGAGAATTCCCAATTAAGGGACTTCATAAGAGATTCAGAATTAGTAAGTAGTGAAAAACTGGAGGCGGCTTTTCAGGAAGCCGAGCAACAAGGAGGAAAGTTGGGAGAAATTTTAGTTGAAAAGAAATACATTGATGAAGTTCAACTGAGAAAGCTTTACGCCTACATTATAGGGGTGCCTTTTGTTGATCTTACTAAGGAAATTATTTCCCAGGAAATTCTACAGATCGTCCCCGAGCCTATCGCGAAAAAGTATAAAATAGTTTCCTTCGAGATAAGCGGCCAGGAATTAAAGGTGGCCATGCTGAATCCGGAAGATATTCAGACTATTGATTTTATCCGGAAAAAAACCAAGTTAAAGATCATTCCCTGCCTTACTTCGGAAGAAAGCATCCGCGTTTCCTTGAAGCAATATGAAAAGAGCCTGAAAGCGGAGTTTGGCGATATTATCAGTAAGAATTCTTCTGATTCAAGCAATTCGGATACTGAAGAGGATTTGGAGAAAATCGCCCAGGGGCTTCCTATTATTCGGATAGTAGACACCCTGATCAAACATGCCATATTGGAAAATGCCAGCGACGTACACATAGAGCCGGATGAAAAAGAAGTTAGGGTGCGTTATAGAATTGACGGTATGCTCCATGATGCTATGACACTTCCCAGACAGGTGAGTCAGGGTATTATCGCCAGAATAAAAGTCCTTTCCAATTTGAAGCTCGATGAGCATCGTGTTCCCCAGGACGGCAGATTCAAAATTGAAAAAGAGGGGATGAAAATATCTTTTCGCGTGAGTATTCTCCCTATTTTTGACGGAGAAAAAATAGTGATGCGTATCTTAAATGAATCTTCCAAAGGTCTCACTCTGGAAAAAATGGGATTTTACGGGGAAGGATTAGAAAAAATTCACCGTCATATCCGAAAGCCTAATGGAATGATTCTGGTAACAGGTCCGACTGGTTCCGGAAAAACCACGACGCTGTATACGGTGATGGATATTTTAAATACTCAGGAAGTGAACATCAGCACGGTGGAAGATCCGGTGGAATACAGGATGCCAAGAATTAATCAAACACAAATCCACCCCAAAGTAGGGCTTACCTTCGCGGCGGGTCTTCGAGCGCTTTTGCGCCAGGATCCCGACATTATTATGGTAGGGGAAATACGTGACAGTGAAACTATGGAGATGGCGGTACATTCTGCTATGACGGGACACCTGGTGCTTTCTACTCTTCATACCAATAGCGCGGCGGGAGCGTTGCCCAGGCTTATCGATATGGGAGCCGAACCATTTTTGGTTGCCTCAACGTTAAATATAGTTATCGCGCAGCGTTTAGTCAGGAGACTGTGCAATGACTGCAAAAAAGAATATGCCATGAGCGAAGCTGATATAAAGAGTCTTTCCGACAATTACAACATGGATGAAATTTTTGCAAACATAAGAAAGAGTGGAGCCTTAAGGGGAAAGGAATCCGGTAAGTGGCATGCAATAAAATTTTATAAAGCCAACGGATGCGAGCAGTGCGGTAATAATGGATATCGCGGAAGAATCGGGATTTTCGAGGTGCTGGAAGTGGACGAGGATGTGAAAAAGATGATCGCGCGAAAAGCCTCTTCTGAAGAGGTGGAAAAAGAATGTCGGGAAAAAGGAATGCTTACTATGGCAGAAGACGGATTTTTAAAAGCCGCGCAAGGGATGACTTCGATTGAAGAAATTTTAAGGGTAACAAAGGAATAAGTATAAAGTGTAGAGGGTATAATGGACTGGGAAATTCAGACAGGCCCTTAGGATGGTTTCATGAAAAAAACTATATCCCGAAGCAAAAAAATTTTAATACATATCTTTGCTTAGTTATAATATTTATAATACAATGCACTTGCGTGCGGAACTTATATTCTGCTGGTCGCAGATTATAAGTTATCGTTTTAAGGCATTCACTAAAATTCAAAATTTTATGAATTTAGAACCTAGAAAAGAAAATGTCCAAGAATCTCCGGGAGAAAACTTGGAACAACAAAAAGAAAAAATGGTTGCTGTTGTGGCGGCTACAAAAGAAGAAAAAGAAGAAGCAGTAAAGTTATTAATGCGAAGGTATGAAGAAGCCGGATATCTTTCAAAAGAAAAACTGGATTCAAGAGAAAAAATTTTAGTTTCTCTTGAATCTGAATCTTCCCGCACTTTTATAGTTAAAGATAAAGAAGATAAAATTGTCGGTACTATTTCAGTTATTTTTGATACGGATAAAGGATTGCCGATGGACGAAATTTTTAAAGATGAATTAGATGAACTGCGAAACCACGAAGGCATAAAAATTGCCGAGATCGGTAGATTAGCTACAGACGATAAATATACAAAAAAAGATATAAATATGTTTCTAAATTTGTTTGCGGCAACCCTTAATTATTTAATATCTGAAAAAGTGGATTATGGTTGTATTGCAATAAATCCAAAACAAGTGGCAATTTACAAGACGCTTCTTTTTAATCAAATAGGAGAAGAAAAAAAATATGGTTCTCTTAAAGACGCGCCGGCTGTGGCCATGATAGTGAATGTTAAGGAAGCAGAAGAGGCAATGATTAAAGAAGGGATGAGAGGAGTTGTGAGAGCGCTTGTAGTAAAATTTTCAGATTTAGACAACTGTTAGCGCTCCGTGGTTTAATTTTATAATAAAAATTTTAGCGTTCCGGGCCAGAATTGAACTGACGACGCTATGATTTTAAGTCGCACGCTTTCTCCCAACTCTCCTTGATGGTAGCGTGAAAAATACATTATATATACTTGATACGTGACACATACATGCGAGTAATCTACACCGCGAAAAATTTTTCCGGAGAAACTAAGGGCGGGGAGATGAACGTAAAGGACGAAAGGGATCTGGCCGGTCAGTTAAGAATGGAAGGATTTACGCTGACTTCTTTTAAAGAGCTGGAGGAAGAAAAGGATAATAAGATAGCAGTTCGTTTTTTTGATAGATTTTTCACGGTACCTCTGGTTGAAAAGATGGTGTTTACGCGAAATCTGAGTGTCATGATTGCTTCAGGATTGCCGCTTTCCAGAGCCCTGAAAAATATCACGTCTCAATTAAAGAATAAGAAATTTGTTAAGATTTTAGAAAAAGTACAAGAAGATATTCAAGCTGGATCAATGTTCGCGGACGGACTCGCGAAATATCCGGGGGTGTTTAATGAGCTTTTTGTCAATATGATTCGCGTGGGAGAATCCGGAGGTAATCTGGAGGAGGTATTGAATATTTTAGCGGTGCAGTTAGAAAAAGAACATGAACTTGTAAGTAAAATAAGAGGCGCGCTTATTTACCCGGCGGTTATTATAGTTGCAATGATTGGAATAGGGATATTGATGATGATTTATGTGGTTCCGCAACTTACCGATGTATTCAAGGATCTGGGCAGTGAATTGCCTCCCACTACGCAATTCATTCTTAATACTAGCAGTCTTCTTCGGGAAAATCTGCTACTTGTGATAATGGGGACATTGGTTTCTATAATACTCCTAAGATTTCTTTTTGCCACCAATAGCGGCAGAAAAATAATGGGACTAATGCTTATTCATATTCCGGTAATCAGAAATTTGGTGGTTAAATCCAACTGCGCCCGATTCGCGAGAATTTACAGTTCTCTTTTGAAATCCGGAGTGCCCGCGGTTGAATCTTTAAAAATACTTTCCCGTACCCTTTCTAATTTTTATTATAAAAGAGCTTTGGAACACGCGACTGAATCAATTCAAAAAGGCGTAAGTTTGAGCAAGGTTATTTACGCGGAAAAGAACATATTCCCCGTGCTGGTTCCCCAAATGATTGAGGTAGGAGAAGAAACTGGAAAAACCGAGGCAGTCTTATTAAAGTTAGCGGAATTTTATGAAGAGGAAATCAACCAGTTTACTAAAAATATTTCCTCCGTTATTGAGCCGGTATTAATGATTATTATTGGAAGCGCGGTAGGATTTTTTGCTATTTCTATTCTGCAACCCATGTACAGCGTGCTGGAAAGTATTAAGTAGAAATTTCAATGTTTAGATATAAATCCGAAAAACACAAATTAAAATCAGTGCCCGCCTTTACTCTCATCGAAACCTTAGCGGCTCTTTTTGTTTTTTCCGTCATAGCGGTAACTTCTTACACCGTATTCAGTGTCGGAATGCGCCATATCGCGGAATCAAAAAACCGCTTGGGTGCGGTAGCGGTGGCTAATGAGAAAATGGAAGTTATCCGTAACTTGAGCTATGACGATGTGGGGGTAGTGGAGGGTATTCCATCAGGAAGCATTCCCGATGAAGAAGACGTGGTGGAAAATACTAAAAGTTACCATGTTACCACTTTTGTGCAATATGTTGATGACGCCTTTGACGGTACTTTATCCAATACTACGGATACTATCCCTAATGATTATAAACGGGTCAAGGTTACTGTTTCCTGGGGAGCTGCATCCGGAAAGGAAATAAGCATGGTTTCCAGGTTTGTTCCTCCCGGCCTTGAGATGAGTGCGGGAGACGGGATTCTTGCGATAAACGTGATTGACAGCTTTGGAGCAGGAGTAGCTCAGTCAAACGTACATATTGTAAATAATGCGACGAGCCCCGTGGTGAATATTAATACCCAGACAGATGACACGGGCAATCTCATGTTCCCTGGAGCGGAAGCGTCGCTTGATTCATATGAAATTACTGTTTCCAAGAACGGATATGAGACTGTAGCAACAGTAGATTATGGATCAGTAACCTATGTTCCTACTGACGCGCATGCCTCGGTGATAACTGGCGCGGTAACTATGAAAAGTATCGTGCAGGATCAACTCTCTAACATATCCATTGAGAGCGTAGACTATTTAGGCAACGCTATTCCTGATGTAAGTTTTCATTTGGAAGGAGGTCGAGTACTGGGGATATCCGATCCTGGTAACGTCTATCAGACAGACACTAACACTACTACGAATGGCAGTGGAGAGTTTGATCTTAACGCGACAAGTCCGGGCGAGTATTTTATTGACGCGGTTGCGGCGGTTGCGGGGTATACGCTTATCGGAGTGGAGACCGTTTCTTCTTATGATCTTACGAATAATATTTATGAAGTAGGAGTGCCTCCAAATACTTCCCAGTCGATAAAGATAAAATTTGCCAATAACGCGACGGACTCACTTCTGGTAAGGGTGGTAAATGATTCAGACGGTTCTCGTTTGAACGGCGCCCAGGTAAGAGTTACTGATGGATCGGGATACGATGTGACTCAATCTACGTTGAGTGATGGCATCACGTTTTTTCCTAATGATACAGATCCTTTTATTGCTGGAGCGTATACAATAGAAGTGCAAACTCCCGGATTTCAAACAGAAACATTGTCGGTTAACATATCGCAACTTACTACGCAAGAGGTTCGGTTAACTGCTATTTAGACATATGCGTGGAAATACAAAAAAAATGCGCGGGATGAGTTTAATGGAGGTGATAGTAGCCATCGCTATTTTTTCTATCAGCATCGAAGGGTTTACCTTGTTGTTTGTAAGAAGCTGGGAACATAACCGGTATATTTTTGAAATGGGACAGGCTTCTTTCGCTGCTTCCCGCGGCGTAGAGACTATGGTGGAGTATATCAGAAAAGCCAGGCAGGGAGATGACGGAGCTTTCCCTTTGAGGTCTGCCAATGATAATGATTTGGTCTTATTTTCAGATTATGACAGTGACGGAATAACAGAACGGCTTCATTTTTATAAAAATAATAGTCGGATTATGCTAGGGGTTACTGATCCCGCGGGAGGAATACCAAAAACTTATCCGGAAGACGATGATCAAACTATTGAGTTGGCAGTTAATATTGCCAATGATAACAACACTCCCATTTTCTATTATTATAATCGTGACTATCCATTGGATCAGGCAAACAATCCGATGGACACTCCATCGGATGTATCATCGGTAAGAATGGTCAAGGTGTATTTACAAGTGAATATTGATCCCAATCAAGCTCCCGAAAATATTGAGATGCAATCATTCGTGGCAATAAGAAACCTTAATGATTATGACAGAATCAACTAGCGTAGCGAAAAAAAATAAAAAAGGATCGGCATTGGCGTACGGACTGGTCATTATGGCTGTCGTGGCTATCCTGCTTACTTCCATTTTGCAATACATTTCTTCTCAATTACGATTTGGTTTTAACCGAGTAGAAAAGGAAAGAGCATTCCAGGTTGCGGAAGCGGGTATCTATTTTTACCGTTGGTATCTGGCTCATGAACTGGCCGGCAAAACCGCGGAGCAGATAAGGGACTTTTGGGAAGATACTGACCCGTATCCTTACGGAGTGAACGCGGGCTATGAAGCGGAATTTTCCGATCCTGGAGGAGGAGCAATTGGAAGATACCGGATTAACACAATAAAACCGGAAAATGGGTCTACGATTGTGGAAGTTACTTCTACAGGGTGGACATATAAAAATACCGATGTTACTCGGACGGTGAGAGTGCGTTTTCGCCGTCCATCATGGAGCGAGTATATGTTTTTAGCCAACAGTGATTTGCGTTTTGGAGAGAGCGCGGTGGTGAATGGTAAAGTACATTCCAATTTTGGAATTCGTTTTGACGGTCTGGCGAATAACGTGGTTTCAAGCGCGTTGAGTCAATATCAGGATTCAAGTCATGGCGGAGGTGGCGCGGAAGAATTTGGGGTGCATACCCATAAAAATTCAACTGACCCTCTTCCTCCCAGCGCGGTTCCAAGCCGTCCGGACGTATTCGTGGCGGGACGCCAGTTTCCCGTGCCAAATATTAACTTTAACGGCGTGTTGGCTGATCTTGGTTTTGTAAAAAACGAAGCCTTGGCAGGAAGAGGGATTTATTTCGACAATAGCAACTGCGTCGCGAGTACTAATTTAGGCCGTCATATTATCCTGGAAACAGATGGAACCATGACAGTTAGCAAGGTAATGAATTATAATACGTCTACCTACGCGATTCAAAGTGAAGGGTGCGCGGCGAATTATACTATTCCTGATGACCAGGTAATATTTGTGGAAAATAACGCGTGGGTGGAAGGGACGATTAATGATAAGCGTGTTACAATAGTAGCAGCTAATTTGATCGGAGGAACTCAGGCGGATATCTATCTGGGGATGAATAATTTACGCTACACTAATTTTGACGGAAGAGACGTGATAGGGCTGATCGCGCAAAAAAATATTTCAATTGTTCAGAATAGCCAGGATTTTCTGACTATAGATGCGGCAATGCTTGCTCAGAATGGGTTTATAAAGCGAAGTTCATGCGGCGTAAGGGATACGATAACCATTAACGGTTCTATTGCCACCAATCAGCCTTCCGGATTTGCATGCGCGGGCGGAGGAGGATATCAAAATCGAACATATAATTTTGACAATAACCTGCTCTATTTTCCGCCCCCGTATTTTCCTACCGGTACGGACTACGCAATAGATTTGTGGGAGGAAATTTAACCATATGTCATTTTTAAATAAAAGAATTTTTAGTCTGGATCCCAAAATTTTTGGTCTTGATCTTAGCGATCTTTCCGTTAAAGTTCTTCAATTTGAAAAAAATGGCGCGGTGGAAAAAATAAGAGCGTATTGCTCTCTTGATATTCCGCCTGGAAATATTGAAGACAGCAAGATATTACGTAAGGACAAAGTAGCTTCCTGCATTAAAAAAGCGATCAAAAAGGCGGGTCCAAAAAAGATAACCACAAGAAAGGTCATATGTTCACTTCCCGAATCGAAGGCATTTATTCGAATTATCAGTATACCTGCCATGGAGAGAGAGCAGGCAAGAGAGGCGATTAAGTGGGAAATGGAAGCAAATATACCATTGCCTATAGATCAGGTTTATTTTGATTGGCAATTTCTGCCGACTGATTCCTCACGCAAGCAAAGCGTACTCACTGTGGCAGTTTCCAGGGAAGTGGTTGATGAAATTATGGAAGTATTAGAAAAAGCAGGACTGGAAGTGTACGGGCTGGAAGTAGAATCAATCGCCAGCGCGAGAAGTCTGGTACGCAAGGAGGAAACGAATGAGAAAGGCGCTTCTCTTATTATAGATCTTGGAGCTCAGCGAACCAGTTTTATCATGATTGTCAAGGGAGTAGTATATTTTACCTCCAGCATTCCCTTTTCTTCAGAGGGTATGAATGACGCGATTATGCGTAGCTTGCGGGTGAGTTTGCAGGAAGCTGAAGAAATAAAATTACATGACGGGATTACTCGCGGAGAAAACAATGAAAACGAGATTTTTCATGTGGTAGCGCCCCTGCTGGAAAATTTAGTAACAGAAGTAAAAAAAACGCTGGATTTTTACGGGGAGATTTCCCAGGAACAATCATCCATAGAAAAGATTATACTTTGCGGAGGCGGAGCTAATTTAAAGGGGTTGGTGCCGTATTTGTCAAAAAGACTGGGAAAAGAAGTGGAAGTGGGTAATCCGTGGGTAAATGTAGCATTGGGCGACACGCTACCTGTTATTAGTAAGGAAGATTCAGTTCGATATTCCACGGTAATCGGACTGGCTCTTAAGGGATCGCAGTATGGAAATTAATCTCAATCTTATTCCTCCCCATAGGAAAGAAGAAATTACCCACGCGAGTCGCGTACGGATGGTGTTGCTTTGGGAAGTAGAAATATTTATGGCGCTGGTACTGTGTATTGGCATGCTTTTTAGTATACGCTACATAGTACGTTTAAATTTGGCGATTGCCCAGAATGAAATGAAAAATGGAGGTAACCTGCAATATAAGAAAATCAAGGAATATGATGATTTTGTAGCGGCTATTAATTCCAAGACATCGGAGATTGAAAAAATTCAAAGAGGACAGCTATATTGGTCGAAGCTTTTTCAGATACTGGGTGAAAAAGTGCCTTCCGAGATTGAATTGCACAGCTTGTCCGTGAAAAATTATCGGATCTCTCTGACCGGAAGAGCCGCCACTCGCGCGGAGCTGGTGTTTTTTAAAGAAAATCTGGAGAAAACTATGTGCGCGGAAGAAGTAAATTTCCCTTTTTCTAATTTAATTTCAAAAGAAAATCTGGATTTCGAAATTAGTTTTAAAGTGAAAAAGGAATGCGTACAATAACATTATGAGCGAAGTGTGGAAAAAATATAAGTTAGTACTAGTATCTCTGGGATACGCGGGAGTAGTGTTCGCGGTGTTGTGGATTGTAGCGCTTCCGTTAATCGGAGAAATACGGGACAGTTCAGATGCCATGCAAAAATTGGCAATCGACAAGGAAATGGCTGAAGCAAAAATGGCCAGGATATCTGAAATGGAAAAAGAGCAGGAGGAATTAAGGGAGAATCAGCATAGTATGGAAATGCTGCTGGATTCCGGCAGGCAAGTTGATTTTATTAAAAAGATGGAAGCGCTTGCTGAAAAGACGGGCAATAGCATTGACTTTAAAATAGGGGAAGCAGTGTCAAAAGAAGAAAGTAAGACAAAGAGCGCTAAAAAGGAGAAAGAAGAGGATGATATTTTATCCAAGCTTCCCTATGACCGTTATATTCCCATGCAGATAAATCTTGAAGGAACGTATGAAGGTTTTTTTAATTTTATTAGTCGTGTAGAAAATTTTGACTACTATCTCAATGTAATTTCAGTAAAGACTGAATATGGCGACTCTCAAGAAAAAGAAGAGGCGTTAGGAAATCGATTATTGTCATCAGGCATGCCTGAATCTTCTAAAAACAAAGTGTCCAGTGAGAAACCCGAGCGGAGGAAAGTTTTGAAAAGTACTCTGGAAACGGTAGTTTATATGCAATAAATAATATCCACGGCGTATGAATTTTTTGACAGTAACAAAAAAAATTAATTCAGGAGAATTTTCCAGGAAAATAACCGGCGTTTTCTCCGTGGGCAGTATGGGCATTCGTATTGTTTTGCTTGTTTTTATTTTAGGATATTGCTTCTACTTGTGGTACGGGTATGTCTATAATCCTAAATGGGATGAGGGCAGACGGAAAGAATATATGAATACCAAAGAACAGGCGGCGGTGTTGGACAAAAAAAGGCTTAATTTTGTGATAGAAAAAATAGAAAATAGAAAAAAGAATTACGCCTCTGATATAACTCAGGCGCCAAATATATTTCGTCTGGACTTAGCATCGGAATCTCCCCGTTAATACGGAGAAAATAAAAAACAGGAAATATAATCCTGTTTTTTTTGGTGCGCTCTGAGGGATTCGAACCCCCGACCCTCTGGTCCGAAGCCAGATGCTCTAATCCACTGAGCTAAGAGCGCGGGATAATCTTTGGGTGACTAGAGAGAATCGAACTCTCGAAACCAGTGCCACAAACTGGTGTTTTACCACTAAACTATAGTCACCATAACGGTGCGTCCACCAGGATTCGAACCTGGGACCGTTTGCTTAAGAGGCAACTGCTCTACCAGCTGAGCTATGGACGCATAATATTTAAAGTATACTATTTTTTTCCAAAAATCAATGTGCGCTGGGCAGGAATCGAACCTGCGACCAATAGCTTAGAAGGCTACTGCTCTATCCACTGAGCTACCAGCGCATGATATCTACGATATACGATTTATTCGAAAAAATCAATGCCTTTTCCTTACCAGTTTCAATACCAATGTTTAATTAAGATTATGTTCTTTCTTGTAAGTATTCCATTCCCGATCAGACCACTCTTTAGGTTTTTTCGTGAGCGCCCCCGTAGTGGAGACAGGATGAGGATATTTGCTGGGCGAGTCGTAATTACTTCTAAAAACATCTTCTCTGATTAAGACATTATCTTTAGAATATATTTGTTGGGTAAAAGTGGTTTTCATTGATCCGTCGGCATTTTTCTCCAGAATTTCCGGTCCGAGTATTTTAGTAGTTCTTCCATCAGCAGCGCCATAAAACTGGAAGATTAATTCCGTGCCCTCAATTTTTGTCTGAATCAAAATATGTCCGGGGGTGTTGTTGATAAAACGTAAATCAGGTCGCGGGACATACACTGTCGCGTCCATGCCCTGCGGGTTATAATACTGTACCGGATAGGCATGATTTTTTCTGGCAGTGATTTCGAGTCCGCTATAAATGGCTGCTCGGAACGCAGTGGTGGAAACCTGGCAAATACCGCCTCCGAATTCCGGTTCGGTTTTATCTTTTTTTATCACAAGTTCAGGCAGGTAGCCATGTTCTCCGTCTACCTCACCCAGAATTTTTACAAAGGAGAATTCCTCGCCGGGCTTTACTAATAATCCGTTGAATCGGTTGGTGGCTACTTTGATATTAAATATTCTGTTTTTGGGAGAACCTCTGAAGTTTGACCTTCCTTCGCCGATTAAGGAAATAATGCCAAGATTTTCAATGGAGTCAGTCGCGATCTCGGGAGGCGCTTCTTCATACACAAGAATTATGGTTGGGGGAGCGCTAGTTTGGATTTCGTTTTTAAAATATGCATCAATTACCTGAAGACTTTTTCGCGTATTTAATCTGAGGCCGCTGCTGCTTAAGGAAAACACGGACACTTTTCCATCTTCGGCTTTTAAGGTGGCGTTTATTGGATCTTTATTTATTTTTCTCGCGAGATCATCCAGGAATTTTTCCGCGGAAGACGAATTAAGCGCGTACTTTGAAATTTTTTTCAGGCTGAATTTTTTCTGAAGACTTGATGTTAATTCACAATCTATTGATTTTTGGGAATCGCAGAATTCAATATTTTCAATTTCCGGGTAATATCCGGGGCTGTAGGAAAGATGTCCCTGCTCATGAAACCATTCTTGTAACTCTGATTTTGAAAGATTAAACTGCGCGTCCCGCACTTTAAAAGTGACGCCTTCTGAAATTTTCTCTTGCATTGTTTCAGATGATAATAAAAGAGATATTGAATCTTCAGCATATACTGTTTGGTATGCCGTCGCGAACGCTATGGATATGAGTGAAAACCAAAAAAATACCTTCATATATTCAAGGTAACCTAAAAATTCCCTAAAATCAAATTACATACCTGTTTAAGAAACTGTTTAAAACCCTCTTACCTGGATTTTCTTGGTTTTAGTAGTGTCAGCTTTTGGAAGACGGATGGTAAGGATACCGTTCTTCATTGAGGCTTCTGCTTTCTCGGAAAGTACATCGACTGGGAGAATGACCGATCTGGAGAATGGCCCCCAATAACATTCCTGATAGTAATAATTTTCCTCTGATATTTGTTCGTCGTTCTTTCTTTCTCCTCGAATACTGACCATGTCATTGTTAATACTTACATCCAGATCTTCCGGCTTGACTCCCGCGATAGTAGACTTGATTACGATGTCATTGTCAGTTTGATAGACATCGATAGTTAATTGTCCCTCGCTGCTATCGCCAGGCGCGAAACTTTCTTCCTCCGCGGTTTTTCTGGAGGGAGACGTAATAACCATTTCCGCTTCTTCTTCGTAAAGATTGTTTACTGGTTCTATGGTGCTTCTTATTTCATATTCTTCCGGTTCAATTCTTCTTGAACCGGTAAGTTTTTCTAAAAAAGATCTTTTTACTTGTACCATTTTTTTCGTAATTATTTATTTATTCTGAGGCTAATTATAATTGAAGATGCCCTGTTTTGCAAATTGTGGATAATTATTCATTATCTTAAAAGAAATATCCGAGTTGAAAAAGCACAAAAATATTGTAAGTAAAGTGGAGAATAAAAGTTAATAAAACAACGTAGATCATCCTTATTTTTGTATTTTTCGCGTTTAACAGAGGGAAAAGTAAACCAGCTAGTCCGGCGGTAAGGGTGTGAATAACAAGGACCCCAAGTACGCTGATTATTTGAAAAAATCCCCATGGATAGTGTTTCAGGAAGATAAATCCTATTTCTGTCAGGGAAAATCCCAATCCAACCATAAGGGCGCTTATATATATTTCCTTTCTATCTTTAAGCGGGAAAATGTGTCTAAAAATAACCGCGCATTTTAAAGTTTCTTCCGCCAAAACGGTTACTGCCAGTATCAACCATGATGGATTCTTGAATATTCCTTCTGCATATTCCTGGGCATAGAAAAGGGTTATAACCTGTTCTGCTACCAATGCGGCAAATGCCGCCAGAATACCTAAAAATAATGGGATGATAAATTTACGCATGGAATAGATGTAGTCCCCCTCCTAAGAGGGGAGGATTAAATTTGCATCAGCTTGCAAATTTTTCCATGAATTATAATATGACTTCCTTTGTTTTTCATTCATATGCTGCCATCGGTATGCTCCCGCGGTCGCGATCATGGCAGCGTTATCGCCGGAGTATTGCGCCGCTAGCATCACGCATCGCGCGTGAGGAGTGTGTTCCTTTATGGCGCGTTCAAATTGCGCGCGCAGTTCTTTGTTGGCGCTTACCCCTCCGGCTAACATAACAGTTTTGGGGGCATATTCCTTTGTGGCCCGTATAGTCTTGGAAACCAGCACGTCAATGACTGATTGTTGAAATTCATGGGAGACTTCCTGAATGAATTTTTTCTGCCGCATCTTCCGTATGTTCTTTTTGGTGAGATAGAGCACGGCGGTCTTTAATCCGGAGAAAGAAAAATTAAGATCAGAAGTATTAATCATCGGTCGTGGCAGAGTGATAGTGGAGGCGGTATTCCTTTTTTTAAATTCGTCTGCCTGTATTGAAATCCGCGGTCCGCCCGGATATCCTAGTCCTAAAATCCTGGCTACTTTATCAAATGCTTCTCCTGCCGCGTCATCCTGTGTCTCTCCAATAATTTCGTAGCTTAAATGTTCTTTCATAAAAACCAACTGCGTATGCCCTCCGGAAACTACTAAACATAAGACAGGAAACTTTATTTCTTCTTGTTTAGTCCCGAGTACTCGGGATAGAATTTCGGATTTCAAATTTTCGCCAATGAAGTTGGCATAGATGTGTCCTTCAATATGATGAATTCCCAGAAGAGGTTTTTTCCAGACATATGAAAGCGTTTTGGCGGTGTTGACCCCTATGAGCAAAGCTGGAATAAGCCCGGGTCCCTGGGTAACCGCGATTACGTCGACTTGTTGGGGCGGTACGCCAGCCTCTTTTAAACTTGCTTCTATGACTGGTATAATATTTTTTAAATGCTCCCTGGCAGCCAGATTAGGCACTACTCCTCCCCGTTTGGCATGAAGTTTCACCTGGGAAGAAACAATATTGGAACGCACCAACACCTCTTCTTTTTCAGAAGTTTCTACTACCGCCGCCGCGGTCTCGTCACAAGATGTCTCAATGCCCAAAATTATCATAGCTTTTAGCTGTGAGCCTGCAGTATTGATTTTTATCTTATTCTATGCTATTTTTTCTCTGTTGCCTAGAGTGCTCTTTTTTAAATAATATTTTGCCGCGTTCGTCTAGCTGGCCCAGGACGCCAGGTTTTCATCCTGGAAATCAGGGGTTCGAATCCCCTACGCGGTACCATTTTAAATCAATATGTTTTTCCGCCCTAGGCGGATCCGCCTAGGGCGGACATCCTGTAATCAGGGGTTCGATTCCCCTTAGGGCTACATGTATATAGTTGTATTATCCTCTAAGACTGATCGGCAAAATTATAATAAATATCAAAATATTTCATCATGAAAGAATGTCAATTAGTGATAAAAAAATATGAATCCAGAGGGAACTCTGATTTGGAAAAGATGGAAAGATATACTCAGGAAGTTATTGAGTATATTAAAACTATTGAAAAGCAAAATATCTCGCTGGGTCTAGGAAGAACCGCCGAAGTATTTGGTTCGGAAAGTGATACCAGGATTTGTTACAAAGTAATACACAGCAGGGAGTACTATGTGAACGATGTAGAGAAAGAAGGAGAGTTTCTGTCTGAAGTGAGTGAAATACAGGCAGACGGAGTAAGAACGCCCAAGCCCTTTTATTCAGTGAAATATGGAGAGTATCATGCGCTGGTAATGGAGAGACTTGACGCGGTTAGCGTACAGGATATATTGGATAAAAAGGCAAGTCTTCCAGTCAATTTCAACTTTGCTGATTTTTTCAAGAGATTGTCCAGCTTTTTAAAGGAAATGAACAGCCAAAAAATATATCACAGGGATATACATACGGGAAATGTAATGATTGATAATAATACAGGTCGCCCGTGCGTAATAGACTTTGGTTGTTCAAAGAGAGCTAGATTGGGATCGGAGGATCCCTATAAAAAGGAAGGCAAGATGGGTAATGTGATAGTGTATACCAGGGATCTGGACGGACTGACTCAGGTAAGAAACAAACTGGGGGCGCATATCACGAAAATAAGAAATAATTAGCACATTATGAAGGAGGGTAATTCCATGGAAAGCATACAGCCGAGTGAATTTCTGCAACCGAAATTTGAAGAAGCGGCAAAAAAACTTATTGCTGACGGCAGTGAAATGTTGGAAATTCCTGGCACCCCTTTTTTTGTTGCCAGGGAAGTTCCAGATGACGCAATGCGTATTTCGGAAAAAGAATTTGACGGCGTGAAAATATATTTGTGCCAAGAGAAATAACTTGAAACCTGAAGGGACCATCGTGTCCCTTCTGTTCTTTTATACAAGGTAAATATAATCTAAAAACAGTATAAGCCTCCTTCTTGTTTAAGAAAGAGGCTTATAATCTTCAAATCGTAGAGGTCATAGAGGATTTGTTAATAGCTGGATTAACCTTCGAACATAGCGAGCTATGTTTTCATAGATGCTCTCAGGTGCAGTTGTCTGAGGATTGATCTTCTCTATATAACCCTTATAAGTAGTGATTTCATCCTCATCAGGATCCTCTAATAACTTTGAGAGTAACCCTTTCTTTTCTATCTCTTCATCAATTTCTCTGATTTCTCCGAGAAGAGAATAGATATCTCCTTGCAGACCAGGTAACTTTCTTTCAAAATATATCAATCTTAGTCTGCACGCGGCTCTTTCTTCAAGTTCTTCCTGGCTATACATTGGTATCTCCTCTAAGTTTTTTGCATGTGCCTAATCCCTCGCCGCCCAGCTTGACGACTTAAAACTCTAATATAAAAATATATCTCGTGTCAACATTTCCTCTTTGACGCGGCATAGTAAATTTACTACACTATAAAAGATAGCACAGTTAAGTATGTTTTCGTATGTCTATTTTTTCAAAAATCTTCGGTTCCAATCAGAGGGAGATTGCAAAATTGCAGCCCATAGTCGCGAAGGTAAACGAATATGGTCCGGCTGTTTCCAAGCTTTCTGATGAGGAGCTGAGGAATAAAACTGAAGAATTTAAAAAGCGACTCGCTGAAGGAGAAACATTGGATGACCTGCTTCCTGAAGCGTTCGCGGTAGTCAGGGAAGCCGCTGATCGGATTATCGGCGAGCGGCATTTTGACGTGCAAATTTTGGGCGGGATTGTCTTGCATCGCGGAAAGATTGCCGAAATGAAAACCGGAGAGGGAAAAACGCTTACTTCTACCCTGCCGATATATCTGAACGCGCTCACCGGAAAAGGGGTACATGTGGTTACTGTAAACGACTATTTAGCCAAAAGAGACTGTAACTGGATGGGATCTATTTTTCATTCCTTAGGTATTAGCACGGCGTGCATTGTGCACAGCGCGTCTTATCTTTATGAACCCAGAAAACTTGACGCGGACGAAGTGACAGTGGAAATGGAAAATCTGAAAGCAATTACACGCAGAGAGGCGTATGCGGCAGATGTGACGTACGGCACGAATAACGAATACGGGTTTGATTACTTACGGGATAATATGGTGCAAAGTCAGGAGCAGATGACCCAAAGGGACTTGCATTACGCTATTGTGGATGAAGTCGATTCTATTTTAATTGATGAAGCCAGAACCCCGCTTATTATTTCCGCTCCTGACACAGAGTCGACCAAATTATATCAACAATTCGCGCAACTTGTGCCGCGATTAAAACAGGGAGAAGATTACGAAGTGGATGAAAAAATGAAATCGGTGGTGATTACTGATGCCGGTATTTCCAAGATAGAGCAATGGCTCGGAGTGGGGAACATTTATGAATATGGAAAAATAAATTATGTCCATCATTTAGAACAGGCTTTAAAAGCGCAGGCGATTTTTCAGCGGGACCGCGATTATGTCGTGAAAGAAGGAGAAGTAGTGATTGTGGACGATTTTACAGGAAGATTAATGCCGGGGAGAAGATATAGCGAAGGGTTGCACCAGGCGATTGAAGCCAGAGAGGGAGTTCAAGTGCAGAGAGAATCAAAAACACTGGCAACGATTACATTTCAAAATTACTTTCGCATGTATCAAAAAATAGCCGGCATGACAGGAACCGCGGTAACTTCCGCCGAAGAATTTTTCAAAGTATACAAGCTGGAAGTAATGGAAATTCCCACTCATCGCAATCTGATTAGAAAAGATTTAGCCGACGTTGTGTATAAAAGCGAAGAAGGAAAGTTTCGGGCAATCGTGGAAAGAGTTAAAGAGATTCACCAAAAAGGCCAGCCGATGCTGGTGGGAACGATCGCGATTGAAAAATCGGAATATTTAAGCGCGCTCCTGCAACGTTCAGGAGTAGCGTATGAAGTGTTAAACGCCAAAAACCACGAACGGGAAGCGGCCATCATCGCTAACGCGGGTACTCTCGGCGCGGTGACGATCGCGACTAATATGGCGGGGCGGGGAACGGATATTAAATTAGGAGAAGGAGTAAAAGAACTGGGGGGATTGTACGTGATCGGTACGGAACGGCACGAAGCACGGAGAATTGACAACCAGTTGCGAGGAAGGTCCGGCCGCCAGGGAGATCCCGGCGTGTCACAGTTTTATGTTTCTCTGGAAGATGAGCTGATGCGCCGTTTCGGAGGAGACAAATTAAAAAATATCATGGAACGACTCGGTCTTCCGGAGGACCAGCCGATTCAAAACAGTCTGATCTCACGTTCAATTGAATCCGCGCAGACAAAAATCGAAGGATTCAATTTTGATATCCGAAAGCATGTGTTGGAATATGACGACGTGATGAATAAACAACGGGAAGTGGTGTACAAAAAGAGAAGGGAAATTCTGGAAAAGAATGATTTAAAATCGGAGATGATGGAATATATCAAAGAAGAAATCGAGAGAACAGTTTCCTTCCACGCGGCGGGAGAAGAGGGAGAATGGAATATTTCTGAAATGAATGAAAATTTTAAGGGTATCGTGCCAATGGAAAACAGCTTAGTGGAAAAATTAGACGCAATGCGTTTCGACAAACGGGAAAATTCTGTAGAAAAAATAACTCGCATCACGGAATATCTCCTGGGAATTGCCAAGGAAGCGTACAACAAAAAAGAACAGGAAGTGGGATCGGAAGTAATGCGCGCGGCTGAGCGCGGCATTATTTTGCAAACAATCGACATGGCCTGGACGAATCATCTGGATGAAATTGATCACCTGCGCGAAGGCATCGGACTTCGCGGTTACGGCCAGCGCGATCCGCTGGTGGAATATAAACGCGAAGCGTTCAATATGTTTTCCCATCTCATGGAAAATATCCGTTCGTCCATTGTCCACACAATTTTCCGAATCACGCTCTCGCCGGAAGCTCAACTTCAAAAACCGGCGGAAAACCTGAAATATTCCGGTGCGGAGGAAATTGAACAATTCGGCGCGGCGAAATCTATCGCGGGTTCTAATGTGAAAAATAATACTCCGCAGGCTCCTGTGGTGAATAAAGATAAAGTAGGAAGAAATGATCCCTGTCCGTGCGGAGCGACTAAACCGGATGGACGTCCGATAAAATATAAACATTGCCATGGAAGAAATGCTTAAATTTAATCAAAGCTAAGCGAAGTCCGCCGAAGTCCCGAATACTCGGGGCAACTCGGGTGGTAGTATCGTGAATTTAGGATAAAAGTTATATAAATTCACGATAATTTGACATTTAATCGTGAATTTTCTATAATTATAGTGTAAATTCACGTTAAATGTGAAAAAATATGGCTATAGCAAGCCAATATATAAAAAAAATAGAGAATTTTAAAAAGCAATATGAGACTCTCAAAAAAGGCAAAGAGGCGCTTTTAGATGTCTTGTTTGAAGCAGAACTCCCGGAATCCGTCTATAATTCCAATGCCATAGAAAATTCTACTTTGAGCATTTCCGAAACGGAAAAAATACTTTTGGATATGGAAGTTTCCCGCAAAGTATCCGTGCGAGAAGTTTTTGAGGCCAAAAATTTGGCGCGGGTTTTTGAATACATAAAAAACAAAATCAGTTCCGAATCCGTCAGCAAAGAATTAATTTTACTTCTTCACAAAATGCTGATTTTAAATATTGACGAAAAAATCGCTGGTAAATTCAGGCAAGCGGGACAGTATGTCAGAGTTGGAACTTACATTGCTCCAGCTCCCGAACATGTTGAAAGAATGATCGAGGCTGTCATACTGGAATATTCCGGGAATTACAAAGATTATTTCCTGGAAAAAATTGCCAGGTTTCATCTGGAATTTGAAAATATACATCCCTTTTGTGATGGAAATGGCCGTATTGGAAGGGTGCTTATTAACTACCAACTAATGCAATTGGGTTTTCCTCCGGTTATAATTAGAGACAAGGAAAAAGAAACTTACTACAAGTCTTTCGGAGAGTATAGAAACAGCAAAAAAGGAAAAACCGATATAATGAACAAGGTTTTGTATCTGGCCTTGCTTGAGTCGTTCCACAAAAGAATTTCCTATCTCAAAGGCGAAAAGATTATGCGTTTGTCTGAATACGCCGAAAAAACCGGACAAAAGAAAAATGTGTTGCTTAACAAGGCTAAAAGACAAAGTATTCCGGCTTTCCGAGAAAAAGGAATATGGAAAATTGGGATTTAAATTGCGATAAATTTAGGAATAAAAAGAATCTTAGAATAACATTTCTGGCGCTTCGCGCCAGGATCGTTGTATTAGATTCTAGAGCCTAACTAATATGAAGATATTAATTTTTCTTCATGGAACCGTGATTATGCATGAAAATGCGGCGGGGAAAACTCGAAAGGAACGAGTAAGACAAAGTGTGGAACGAGAGAAATCAGTTCTGGATTATGAGTCGTATATACCCATCGGTAATGCGGTTGGCAAATTAAGCAATTGGAAGCAGCAAGGTGTGGAAATTATATATCTGAGTTCTCATGAATTAAAAGAGGATGTGGAAAAAGATAAATCCTTACTGAAGAGATTTAATTTTCCAGAAGGAAAAGTAGTATTCAGAAAAAACAAGGAGAACTACAAAAATATAGTAGAAAGAACTGTTCCTGATGTTTTTATTGAAGATGATTGTAAAAGTATTGGCGGAGAAAAGGAAATGGCCATAACTTTTGTGAATCCGAATACTAGAGAGAAAATTAAATCAATTATTGTAAAAGAATTTCAGGGAATTGATGAACTGCCGGATGATATTAATTCTTTATTGGTAAAAGAATAAAAAGAATCAAATGGTTCAGGTCTGGAGACGCTGAACCGGCAGTAATTTAAGTGTGAGTTTGGCAGTTACAAGTGGTATGATTTTGATGAAATTCTAAGTATGTCAATGAAAAAATTTGATCTAAATTTACATAGGTTTGTTGCTAAATTAAAAATGTTTCTAAATTAGTGCGGTGCAGGAATAAAGTTGATACCATGAAAAAACTAAAATTCAAACCAAAACCAGGGCAAATTGATTTTTCCCACGCGCGGTGGGCGCCGGTGATTAATTGCGTGCTGAAGTATCACAACAAAATTCTGGTGGTGAAGCGGAGCAGGAAATTGAGTCTTTATCCTGGATATTGGAACGGGGTATCCGGATTTCTTGATGACCAAAGAAGCCTGAAAGAAAAAGTGGAAGATGAGATCAGAGAAGAGTTAAGTATACCCAAATCTAAAATCAGGCGCATTCGATTAGGAGAAATATTTGACCAGGAAGACCTCAGGCATAAAAAGACATGGGTGGTGCACCCTGTGCTGGTGGAAGTAATAACAGATAAGGCGGTGCTTGACTGGGAAGCGGAGGAGTACCGATGGGTTGCAGTCCGTGAGGCCAAAAAGCTGCCGTTACTTCCCGGATTTCAGGAAGTATTGAAAAGAGTGTCTTTGTGGCTGAGGAAATAAGCAGAAGCTTAGCTCCTAATGGCTAATGATTATAAATTACCAGTACATCCTTATGAAGAATAAAACATTGTCAGATAATCGAAAACAAATAACAGTTTTCATTGGATGTCTTATTAAGGATAATCGAGTTCTCATGATTCAAAGGTTTGAAAAGGAATGTCCGGAAGCTCATCTGAAATGGGAATTGCCAGGTGGAAAAGTTGATTTTGGAGAAACTCCCCAGGAGTCAACTGCGAGGGAATTTCTGGAGGAAACTGGAGTAGTGGTGAAAATAAAAGAGCTTCTTCCCTATGTAGCCGTTAATTACTGGGAATACCCATGGGGAGATCAACAGACTCTTGTGATGTGTTTTCGCTGCGAATTTGCGGAAAAAAAGCAGCTTGAAAAAGATCATCATGTACAACGGGTGGCTTGGGTAGAGCTGGAAAAGGTAGATAAACTGAAAACTTTGCCGTCCATAAAAGAATTTATTGCCTGCGCGATGCGCAAACTAATGTGAAATTATGAAATTTCAAAAATTTATTCAAAGAGGTATAGTCGCAGTATACAGAGATTGAAAAACAAATAGCAGGGAATTCATGGAAGGTTTCAGAGAAGATGTAAAATTTGACGGAAGAATTATATAGTGATACAATATCACTATTGATATCACTATAAATATGACATTTAAATACAATGAAAACTTCCAAGCTTGTCAGAGATAGTATTCCGGAAATTATCCTGCAAAAAGGTGGCAGGCCATCAATATATGTCGCCGATGAAGATGAATATTGGGAAAAACTGAAAGAAAAGCTGGAAGAGGAAACCCGTGAGTTTGTGGAATCAGAAAGCATGGAAGAAATAGCGGATATCCTGGAAGTGATCGACGCGATAATCGCGTATAAAAAATTTGATAAAGAAGAGCTTGCGCGGATCAAAGATAAAAAGGCCGAGGAGAGAGGGAAATTTGAAAAGGGAATTATTCTTGAAACAGAGTAGGTTAGCAAGTGGAAAATACACACATATATGGTATCATATGAGCATACATTATTACCGTAAAAACAAAAACTTTGAGCACCGCCTCTGCGCCAACTAAATATACGTTGCGTGATAATGATGTCATTTTAAGTTCTTTGGACAAGAAATACGTTTTAAGGTTGCGGGATTTAGACGACAGGGAAAAGCCAAGAGAGAAATTAATGCGGTATGGCCCTGTCATGCTCTCGGCGACTGACCTTCTCGCGATTATTTTAAATACCGGAACCAAAAAGGAAGAAGTGCTGTCTATGGCGACAAGAATTTTAAGAGAATATGGAGAGAAAAACGTAGTCCATCAGAAAAATCCAGTGGCGCTTTCCAGCGATTTGGAAATTCCTATCGTCAAAGCGTGCCAGATAGTGGCGTGTTTCGAACTGGGGCGCCGCTTTTTCAGATCGCCGTCCGGAACTTCGGTGGTGCGGACATCGAAGCAGGCCTTTGAATATTTAAAAGATATGCGCAATCTGCCCAAAGAACATTTGCGCGGATTGTATCTTAACAGCCATTACCGCGTGATTCACGACGAAGTGATTTCCATTGGAAGTTTGACGGCGAATATTATTCATCCCAGGGAAGTATTCCGTCCGGCAATTGAATATTCGGCGGCGGCGGCGATTGTGGCGCACAACCATCCTTCGGACGTATGCAAGCCTAACGACAAGGACATTGAAATAACCAGACAGCTTAGGGAAGCGGGAAATATTCTGGGGATCGACCTGCTGGATCATTTAATTATTACGAAGAATAAATTCGCGAGCATATTGGATGAATATATTGAAAAAAAAGAAAATAAATAACTATTAAATTTCTATTAGTATGCAATACTCTATTGCCGAACATGAACTGGTGTCGTTTGACTCGACGCGTCCCTGGCCGTTCTTTACGGTCAATGACAAGGATTCTCCGCGAATCAGGAACATCAAGCGCCATGTCCGTTATAATGACTATTTCGGAACGGTGGCGGCGGTATTAAATTTGACGCGGTATGTTTCGGGAGAAATTGAGCGATGTACGAAACAAATTAACCAGGTAAACAGGAAAAATATCAAACGGCTGGAAAAGTTACGGGACGACCTGGTGTATTTACAGAAGGAATATCGGATTATGAAAAAGTTGCAAAACAAGAAAGAAAAATCAAGCTAGCAGCCAAAAGGTCAATACGCGGAACTTACGGGTTCCGCTTTTTTTATTGTGTCTACTTATGCATCCCTGGCTTTGACACGGAAAACGGCCAGGCGTATAATATCTTGATAATCTCTTGCACATAGAAAGACAGAAAATAATGACTACACAGTCTTTCTGAAGAAATCATACAGCACTTTCGGCAAGCACCTCGACAACTTATAAAGAAGAGAAATTTGTGTAAAGGATTTTGGACGAATAATATTTCGCCATTCAATCTCTTTCATATATATTTCCATTCTGTTTTATTAAGCTAATAGTATGGAAAATAAAAAAAGTAAAAAAATCGCGATCATTGGCAGCGGGGTCGTCGGCCAGGCCACGGGGAAAGGATTACTCTCCCTGGGATACGATATAACATTTTGCGATATTAATCCGATCGTATTGGAAAAGCTTGAAAAATCAGGGCTTAATACATGCCATATGGACCATTTGGACGGTAGGGAATACGAGCTGTTCCTTCTTTCCGTGTTTACTCCCACGATTGATGAAAAAGTGGATTTGCG
>CAYLWX010000007.1:25252-53989 GCA_964387895.1 uncultured Bdellovibrionales bacterium
TCTTTTCTCGGCGGTCGCCAGTCTTGGCAGGGCAGTCAAAAACAAGAAAGATTACTTCGTGATGGTTATGCGAAGCACGGTTCCGCCGGGCACTATGGAGGAAAAATTTATTCCCGCGCTGGAAAGTTTTTCAGGGAAAAAAGCAGGCAAGGATTTTGGTGTCTGCATGAATCCGGAGTTTCTTCGGGAAAAAACCGCGGAAAAAGACTTTAAAAATCCGTGGATTATCGTAAATGGCTGTCTTGATTATAAATCCGAACAGGCGATGGATGAGCTATATGCTTCTTTTGACTGTCCTAAAATATATCTCAGGATCAAAGAAGCGGAGATGATGAAATACGTGCATAACCTGTTTAATGCTGCTAAGATTTCATTCTTTAACGAAATGAGAGCGGTCGCGGAAGCGAAAGGAATTGACGCGGACAGAATCTTCAAAATAGTGGTGTTATCCGCGGAAGCGTCCTGGAATAAAGATTACGGGATTAGAAATTCCGGACCGTTTGGAGGAATGTGCCTGCCTAAGGATACGCTGGGGTTCCTCACGTGGGCGCGGGAGAACTTAGGCAAAAGACTGCCGCTTTTGGAATCAGTGATAAAAGTCAATGAAGCGGTTAAAGAAAAAAGAATTCATGATTTATATCCTCCCGAATAAACATAATTTTGAATTATAAAATTATATGTGGAAAATTATCACACAAAACATACTCTATTATAAAGATGTAGTGTTGTTTCTGGTGCCGTTGGGAATAGTGGGCGCGTGGCGATGGAGCGTGTGGCTAATAAGAAAAATTGTTTCTTTTTTCTATCGCCGCCCGACAGGAAATTTCCGGGGAACATTGTCTATTATCACGCCGGTATATAATGAGGAGCCGGATAGTTTCCGTCTGGCATTGCATTCATGGAAAGACAACGATCCGGATGAAATAATCGCGGTAATTGATTATGAAGACAAGCGGTCTATCGAAGTATTTGAATATTTCGCGAAACATTTCGCGGGAGCCAGGCTTATAGTAACAAAAAAACCAGGAAAACGCGCGGCATTAGTAGATGGAGTGCGAGCAGCCAGGAGTGAAATCGTAGTACTGGTAGACAGTGATACTATATGGAGCGCCAACATAAAAAATAAAATGCTGGCTCCTTTTTCTGATCCGCGCGTGGGAGGGGTCGGTCCCCGCCAGGATATATGGCAGGACAATACCCTGGCTCGAAAACTTTTCAAGTTTCATTTGGATAACCGGTTCTTAAACGAACTTCTCTATTTGTCCGTGTTGGGAAACGCGTTGACATGCTTGTCGGGACGAACCGCGGTGTATAGGCGTTCGGCCGTGCTGCCGCTTATGTATGAATTGGAACACGAGCAGTTTTTTGGAAAAGCAGTGATTAGCGGAGACGACAAATGTTTGACGCGCCTGGTGCAACGGGACGGGTGGTGGACAAAGTATCTTAACGACGTAGTAGTGTATACCCCGGGATTTGGTGACGTAAGGACTTTTCTTAAGCAACTGGTGCGATGGAACCGGAACAGCTGGAGGTCAGATTTAAAAACGCTCGGGAGTGGATGGGTATGGAAACGGGAAATGGCTCTCGCGCTTCATATGGTGGACCGGTTTTTTCCTCCGTTCACTCTTCTCCTGGGGCCGATTTATCTTATCACGTCGCTTTTGCTGGGGTATTGGCATGTAGCGATAGTGCTTCCCGTCTGGTGGATGTTTAGCAGGGGCATCAAAGTTCTTCCCCACTTGCGGGAAAGGCCGAGGGATATATTCGTGCTGCCGACGTATATAGTGTTTACCTATGTGGTTGGAGTAATAAAAATATACGCCTTTATTACCATGAACCGGCAAGGCTGGATTACCAGGTGGGACGCGAAGCGGTTAGCGAGTTTTGGATGGTTCAGGAGATCATTTTCCTATCTTGTCACGTTGTCAGTGATGTTGGTGATGTTCTTTGCCGTATTCAATTACCGAAGCGAGGCTATTCGAGTTTCTAATGAAGAAAGATTGGCGCGTTTAGAATTAAAAAAACAATCGGAAACAGAAAGAATTAGTTTTGTTAACGATGTTCCGCGCAGGGATGCCGCGGAAATTATACAAGTGAAAGAACAGATTGCGGAAGCGAATCAAAA
Source organism: uncultured Bdellovibrionales bacterium (assembly GCA_964387895.1). Lineage (GTDB taxonomy): Bacteria > Patescibacteriota > Minisyncoccia > Moranbacterales > UBA2206 > CAYLWX01. The sequence goes on from CAYLWX010000007.1 coordinate 27,378, forward strand.
TGATCCGTACGGATATTACGTTACCAAAAGACTTGATACTCTTTTGCGGATAAAAAGAAGATACAATCTTGATCTTAAGGATAAAGTATGGAACGCCGAAAAAACTGCCGTTATTACTTCCAACTTTCTTCCCGCGGGACAAAAAATTTCCATACCGGTTGCTGATATGCAAACTCCGCTTAACCGGGAGACGCTGCGTATCCAGGCTCCGCTTAGAAAATTTCCCCGCATTACCTATGACGCGCCTGCTAATACCATTTTCATCCGGCAGGGAGACAGCATTGCTACTATCCCCCAAATCAGCCGTTTTCTGGGCCCCAGGTATAAAAATCTTCTGGAGCAGACCGGACCGAATGAGTGGATCTTGCGAGCCAATCTTTACGTGGGAAAACATGTAACTCTCTTAATTGACGGGAATCAAGTGTCTCAATTGAAGCTGAAGAGCGATGATGAAAAATATATATGGATTCGTTCACAGGAAGGCAATATATTAATTTCTGATACGAAGGTTACTTCCTGGAATGAAAAGAAAAATGCTCCCGATGAAAATTACGCGGATGGAAGAAGTTTTATTCTGGCCAAAAACAGCGGCCGAATGGATGTCGTGCGGAGTGAAATCGCGTATTTGGGGTATCCGGGAATTACCAAGCGGGGAGGAGAGTTCGGAGGCTCTTATGGACTCTCGTGGAAAATTAAAAACGGGGGATTTCGCGACAGCCTGATTACCGGAGCGGTGGTTGACAGTTCCATTCATCATAACTTCTTCGGTATATATACCTTCGGAGCGACTGGAATGGTGATTCGAGGGAATGAATTGTATGAGAACGCGCAATACGGAATCGATCCGCACGATGATTCTAATAATTTTATCATTGAAAATAATCGCGCCTTCCGGAACGGCCGTCACGGCATCATCATTTCCCGCCGATGCTTCAATAACATAATTCGAAATAATATATCCTACGAAAATAAACTGCACGGCATCATGATTGACCGCGAATCGGATAATAATATCGTGGAAGGCAATCTGGTGTACCAAAACGTTGACGGTATCGCGATAGACGGATCACACAATAATCTCATCCTTTCCAACGAAATTCAGAATAATTTCAGGGGCATAAGAATTAACCGGGTGTCCTCTTATAACTACCTTGAAGAAAATATTGTAATGAACAACAGTCGCGGTTTTTATCTCTATGATGAATCGAAGAATAATATCCTGGTCAATAATAAGATCCAAAAAAGCGATATTGGGGTAACCCTTATTGACGCTTCTTCCAACGTGTTGCATGATAACTTCCAATCCGGGGAGAATATAAAAGATGGAAGAATTGTAGGCAACTCATATGGCAACGATATTAAGTAGAAAAATATATATCCTGCTGGCAGTTATCGGAGTGACATTGATAGTGATAGGAATAGTGTTGTGGTTTTTGAATAAAAGACCATCCATATCCCGCAGGGAAACAGTAGTTGATTTTATTGAGGACGCAAGAGGGCTAGGATATTCAGGACAAAGAAAAATAGTAACAGATTTAAAGGGCAATAGTTATATAGCCTACCGGAAGAATCACAATGAATACGCGGAAATTTTCGTGGCAAGAATTAATCCTTCAGGAAATACTATCCGTGTGGAAGGAACTACTCGGCCCATATCCGCGGTAGGCGGGAAAACGGATCAGAGGGTTCCTTCTGTTGTTATAGATAAAGAAGAAACATTGCATGTGGTGTGGTATGGATCTGATTCGGAGAAGCAGGAAAACAATCGTCAGATTAAATATTCCCAGTCCCGCGACCAGGGAGTGAGCTGGAGCCAGTGGAAAAATATTTCCATTGTGGAAGGGTTTAAAAAGAAAGAGGATTATTGGCAGGAGCATCCTATGATTTTAGCCGGGCGGGACGGAGCGCTTTATGTAGTCTGGGAAGGAAAAGATAAAAAAAATAAGGAACAACAGGTAAAGTTTTCCCGTTCAAATGACAGAGGAGTCACGTGGAGCCAGTGGAAGAACGCGCGGATGACTCCGGACAACACGCAATCCCGTCCGACGCTTGTGGAGGATTCCGCGGGCAGACTTTTTTTATTTATATACTCTTCTTCAGGAAACAACAACGGAGCGCAACAAATTCGGTATTCAACCTCTTCTGATAGGGGGGAGACGTGGAGCGAGTGGGAAACCATTTCTGACGGCAATGTTGATTCCCGCCATGTAAGCGCCGTGATGGATGACAGGGGAATTATCCACGCGGCGTGGAGGTCAGCGATTCCTTCCCGGGAAGGAAGCCAGATTATGTACCGCGCGTTTCAAAACGGATCATGGTCTCCTGAGCGGGCGGTATATTCTTCTTCCGGTGAATTTCAATTTTTTCCGAGCATAGGAGCGTATCAAGGGACTATTCCTTATGTAGTATGGATGGAAAGTGATTCCAGTTCTGATTTTCCCCGTGAAGATCCGCGGAACGGGGAAGCACGCGTTTCTTTTTTGCGGGATGGCGTCTTTACCAAGCCTGAAACATTCAGTGAATCAACGGGGTTATACCCCCACGTCCCTGATCGCGTGACCGGGGGTGCTTCTATTCCGGTGGTGTATCTAAGCCAAAACAAAAACGCGAATCCTGAAAAGTTTAGTCTTGTTTTTAGGTATATTGCCGCGGGTATTTAAGCGACTAAAATACAGTGTAATTTAAAATAGTCTGGACTTTTTTTTATTTAAGTGTACAATAGTAGCATATGTATCGAAGGCAGATTGAACAAATAAAGAAAGATCTCGAGAAAAAGATGGTTTTTATTGCCGGACCGAGGCAGGTTGGCAAGACATGGCTGGCAAGAGAAATTGGCAGGAATTTTAACCATGCCGTGTATCTTAATTATGACAGCGCGGAAGACAGGCAAATTATTAAAAAGGAGTCATGGTTGCAAAAAACCGACCTGCTGATTTTGGATGAATTGCATAAAATGAAGGGTTGGAAAAATTATCTCAAGGGTATTTTTGATACTAAGCAACCGCAGTTAAAAATTTTAGTTACCGGCAGCGCCAGATTAAATACGTTCCGACAATCCGGAGATTCATTGGCCGGAAGATTTTTTATGCACAGACTGCTGCCCTTTTCTTTATCGGAGATAAAAGATTCGCCGCAAACGAATTTTGATATTGATAGATTTATAGAGAGAGGCGGTTTTCCCGAACCGTTTTTAGCTGAGACCTCGGAGGACGCTGACAGGTGGAGAAGCCAGTACTTTGACGGATTGATCAGGACTGACATTCTTGATTTTGAAGCAGTTCATAATTTTCGGGCGATCCAAATGGTTTTGGATTTACTCAGGCGGAAAGTTGGTTCACCGATTTCTTATTCTTCCATTGCCGAGGATGTCCAAATCTCTCCCGTTACCGTGAAGAAATATATTGAAATTTTTGAAAGCCTGTATATTGTTTTTCGGGTTTTTCCTTATTCTAAAAATGTAGCCAGATCAATATTAAAAGAACCTAAGATTTATTTTTTCGATACGGGCTTAGTCATAGGTGACGCGGGAATAAAGTTTGAAAATTTTGTGGCCTTGAGCCTCTTAAAACATACTTTTGGAAAAGCTGATTATACCGGAAAGGATTTTGCTCTTCAATATCTGCGCACCAAAGACGGCAAGGAAGTTAATTTTACGGCGGTGGAGGGCGGAAGAATATCTGAGTTAATTGAAGTGAAACTGTCGGATGGAACTCTTAGCAAAAATCTTGCGTATTTTTCGGATAAATATAATCTTAAGAGCTTGCAAGTGGTTAAGGAATTAAAAAAAGAGCAATCAATCGGTAACATAGATATTGTTTCAGCCGACGAGTATTTAAAAAATTTGTTTTTGTAGGGTTTTCATTTTTTATTAATTTAGATGCATGCATTTATATTGCATGCGATGCGCGTACAGTGAATCTATGCTATAATACCTCTTGCGTCTTAGGGGGAGTTCCCCTTGAAGAACGTTTTTGGAACATATTCAGACGGGCAGTTCAATGCACAATTGAATATTAATTATTAAATGCCGATGAGTACGTTTCAAAAATAACTTTTAACGTACAATCCATGTGCGACCACACAAGTGGCAGGTTTACAAAAAGAGAATATAAAAACAAACTTATTATAACTCTTGTTCTTTCCCTATCTTTCATGTCCGTGCCGGGGAGCATTTTTCTTCCTATCGCGCGGGCGGAAGTTCAACAGGCAGACATGCTCTCGGTTGGCAATGTTACTGATTTGCGCGCGTTAGGATACAGCGGACAAAGAAAATCGGTTATGGACGAGGAAGGCAATATGTACTTTGCCTATCGAAAACCGTATGGAGGGAAAAACGAAATCTTTGTCGCTAAAGCGGCTAAAAATGGAAGCTCCTGGTCTGTCAGCGGAACAGATAAACCCATTTCGCTGGTGGGAAAAGGAGTGGACCAAAGGGTGCCTTCCATCGCGATTGACTCCGGAGGCACGCTTCACGTGATGTGGTATGGCGCGGACTCCAAGGAACAAGTGAATAACCGCCAGGTGAAATACACCCGTTCTTCGGACGGAGGAAAGACCTGGACCAGGTGGAAAAATATTACGAAAGTAAGCGGCTACACCAGTGACGAAGAATACTGGCAGGAGCACCCTATGATTTTCGCGGGGGCTGACGACGCTTTGTATGCCGCATGGGAGGGGAGAGACAGTAAGTACTCCAAACAGCAGATAAAATTTTCCCGCTCGGTTGACGGAGGCGACACCTGGTCAAAATGGAAAAACGTCAAAGTTACTTCCGGAAATACCCAGTCAAGACCGACCGTGTTGCAGGACGACGAAGGAAGATTGCATCTTTTGATGTATTCTTCTTACCGCAGCGCGTCTGACACGCAGCAGATCCAATACGCGTATTCTGATAATGGAGGCGCGACATGGAGCAATTGGAAATCAATTTCCAATTCCTCTTTTGATGCCCGCCACTTGAGCGCGGCGCTGGATTCCAATGGCGGTGTACACGTGGCGTGGCGGGGACAATCCCGATCCGGCGGTTCGGCCCGGATATTCTACTCCGCGCTGCGAAGCGGAAACTGGTCGATTCCTAAAGCAGTAGCCAGTTCCAGTGAATATCAGTTCTTCCCGTCGATCTGTCTTACTGCCAAAGGAACTCCTTATATCGCCTGGTCCCAAACTGCTGCCTCTTCGGAATTTCCCCGGGAAAATCCGAGCCAGGGGAAAATCTACTTATCCTACCTGGAACAGGATGGCACATTCTCCGCGGCGGAACTTATAAGCAATGACAATACCAGTCTTTATCCCAACATGCCGGATAAAATAAGCGGCAGTCAATCGGTAATTCTGTATGAAACAGGATCAGCCAAAAATTACGCGGTGAAAGCGAGGATAGTGCGGTTTGAATAGAGTTTTCTGGTATAAGTATAAGAATGATGTGGGGGCGGCCGCAAAGGCCGCCCCTCCGATATAATTAGGACTTACGCATTTGTCATCCCCGCGTAGGCGGGGATCCAGGATTCAGTGGGAAAAACGACATTAATAATGACAGATAATTTAGTTTCTTTTATCTCTATAACTGGATTATTATAGGGAAAATACGTGGTATTATCCTGGATTCCCGCCTATGCGGGAATGACAAGGGGAAATCAAATGTGTAAGTCCTAATAATATGGAAAAATCTATTATTCTTCAACATAAAAAAATATCGTATACCCTTCGAAAATATCGGCGATCCAGATGTATACGGATTATAGTATGCAGTGATGGAAGAGTAGTAGTGACCGCGCCAAAAAGACTGTCATTTGAAATAATCGAGCGCTACCTTCTCCAAAAAGCCGAGTGGATACTTGAAAAATTAAGTACAATGAGCAGGAAAAAAGAACATCACCTGCTTTCAAGAAGAAGCCAAAAAGAGTATCTTGAGTGCAAAGAAAAGGCGCGGAAGTTTGTGGAAGCGGCAATAAAAAAATATAGCCGGATATATCAGGTGGAGTATAAAAAAATTTGCATCCGCGACCAGAGGACGCGGTGGGGAAGTTGTTCGCAGTTGGGAAATTTAAATTTCAATTATAAAATTATCTTTCTCCCTGAACACTGCGCGGAATATATCGTGGTCCATGAACTGTGCCACTTGAAAGAATTCAATCACTCGAGGAGGTTTTGGGATTTAGTGGCACGGACTGTGCCGGAATATCGGGAGGTAAGGAGGGAGATAAGAAGAATGTAATATTTTAAATTCTAAAGGCCAAAGTCTAAACTCTAAATCAAGTCTAAAGTATAAATTCTAAAAATTCAGGAATTACGCATTTGTCATCCCCGCGTAGGCGGGGATCCAGGATTCAATGGGCGAGGTGAAATATACAATGAGACTATCTTTGACTCTTTTTGCTCTATACCTGGATTATTATTGGATAACTCGTGGTATGCTCCTGGATTCCCGCCTGCGCGGGAATGACATGAAAGAAAGTCAAACGTAAGTCCTAAAATTTATACTTTAGAATTTAGATTTGGTTTAGCCTTTTAAATTTTGTAGACGCGAAGTGAACTTTTTAGGATTCTCCGTCAAGTAAATTGCCACATTTCGCTCTTTCCTATACAATAAAATCCATGATGAGTCAGAAGAAAAAACTGAAGATCAAGTTTGGGTTAATCTTGTTGCTTGCGTTAGTGGCCGGGTTGATTTCTTATCCCCGGGCGGTATCGTGGTATCCTCCGGTATATAATGTGATCAGTAAGCCCAAGATAAATCTGGGACTGGATTTGCAGGGGGGGATTCATTTGGAATATAAAGCGGATGTGAGCCAGATTGAAAAAGATAAGGTGGACGATGCCATGCAGGCGGTGCAGGATGTGATTGAACGGAGAGTGAACGCCTTCGGGGTATCGGAGCCGGTGATTTATACTACTCGTTCCGGCGGAGATCGCAGACTGGTAGTGGAACTGGCGGGTATCAAGGATATCAATGAAGCCAAGAATTTAATTAAAGAAACCCCGTTTCTCGAATTCAAGGAAGAAGGACCGGAAGATGAATCGCAGAAAATTCCCCAGGAAGTGCTGGATCAAATGAACCAGCAAGGCAAACAGAACGCGGAGGAATTATTAAAGAAAGCGCTGGCAGGAGAGGATTTTGCGAATCTGGCTAAAGAAAACAGCCAGGATCCTGGCAGCAAGGAGAATGGCGGGGACTTGGATTTTGTCAAAAAAGGCACGTTTGTGCCGGAGTTTGACAAGGTGCTTTTTGAAGGAAATTTAAAAGACGGAGAAATTCATCCGGAGCTGGTAGAGACGCAATTTGGATGGCATATCGTGAAAAAAATCGAAGAACGGGGAGAGGGAGATGATCGGGAAATCCATAGCGCGCATATCTTATTTGCCAAACAATCCAACCTCGCGACGCCGCAGAAAAGTTACGTGGAAACCGGTCTTACGGGAAAAAATCTGAAAAGCGCGACGGTCGATTTCGCGACGCAGGGATTGTCCGATCCGCAAGTGGCGTTGAAATTTGATTCAGAAGGAACGCGGCTATTCGCGGAGCTTACCAAAAGGAGCATTGGAAAATCCATCGCGATTTACCTGGACGGACAGATTATCAGCGCTCCGACGGTGCAGTCAGAAATTGCCAATGGCGAAGCAGTGATTACGGGAAATTTCACGTTGGAAGAAGCGAAAAGCCTGGTGAAAAGATTGAATGAAGGAGCGTTGCCGGTGCCGATCAGTCTGGTATCAGAGCAAAGAGTGGAAGCTTCATTGGGAGAAATATCATTGCAAAAAAGTTTGAAAGCCGGCGCAATCGGACTGGCAGTGGTAATTATATTTATGATTATATATTATCGTTTTCTGGGGCTGGTGGCGTCAGTCGCACTTCTTATTTACGCGGGAACCATGGTTACTATCGTAAAACTTTCCGGGTTTTCTCCCTGGCAAATTACACTGACTCTTCCCGGCATTGCTGGATTTATTCTTTCTATCGGAATGGCGGTAGATGCCAATATTTTAATTTTTGAAAGAACGAAAGAAGAGATTGCGAGAGGGAGGAATATCTTTGGCGCGCTGGATGAAGGATTTAAACGGGCTTGGACTTCTATTCGGGACGGCAACGCTTCTTCTATTATTACCGCGTTGATTTTAATTGGTCTTGGTACGGGATTCGTAAAAGGGTTCGCGATAACCCTGATTGTCGGAGTGCTGCTTTCCATGTTTACGGCGGTTACTATATCAAAAACGTTATTGCAGGCACTGGTGGGAGAGTGGGTGCATGATAAGTTATGGCTTATAGGGGCGAATAATGAAAAATTTAAAAATCAAAATGAAAAATGACAAATTAAAATGCAAAATAAACTCACTGTGTCATTCCCGTGAAGACGGGAATCCAGGAGTATGCCACATAGTTATCCAATCATAATCCAAGTATAAAGAAAGAGAATAAAAATTAGTCTCCTTGCATATTTCACCTTACTCATTGAATTCTGGATCCCCGCCTGCGCGGGGATGACAAAAAACAAATCATTTTTCATTTTTATGTTCAACATTGTTTCTAAAACCAAATACGCCTACATATTTTCCGGCGCTCTAATGGCGGCGAGTATTATCGTAATCATAGTGTGGGGTCTTCGCTTTGGAATTGATTTCACTGGAGGGACATTGATGGAAGTAAGGTTTTCCACTGAAGAGGAAAGAACGGTGCCGGAGAAAAGCCAGGCAGAGGAGAGTTTGAAGGATTTGAATTTGAAGAGCCTTACTATCCAGCCGACAGGAGGAGACACGATGCTTATCCGTTACGCGTCAGAAGAGGACGCGGTGAATCAAAGCGTGGTGGTCGCACTGGGTGAAAAATATCCCGGTTCCGCCCAGCTTCGCGTGGATTATGTCAATTCTTCAGTTTCCAAAGAACTGCGGAGAAATTCACTGTGGGCTATTTTCTGGGCGGTGGCCGGCATCATGGCCTATATAGCCTGGGCGTTTCGGAAAGTTTCCCGTCCGGTGGCTTCCTGGAAATACGGCGCCGGAGCAGTTATCGCGCTGGTGCATGACGTGATGATTACCATAGGAGCATTTGCGGTATTGGGGCATTTCTACGGTATCGAAGTGGGGGTTCCTTTTGTCGCGGCTCTGCTTACTATCCTTGGATTTTCCGTGCATGATACGATTGTGGTATATGACCGTACCAGAGAAAATTTAATCAGGAGTTCCAGCAAAGAAAAATTTCCAGAGGTGGTGAATCAAAGTTTGAATGAAACACTGGTCCGTTCTATCAATACTTCGCTTACGGTGATTATTACCCTGCTTGCGATCTACCTTTTTGGCGGAGCTTCCATCAAAGATTTTTCCCTGGCGTTGTTGATTGGAATTATGTTTGGAACATACTCGTCGATATTTATTGCTTCGGCATTGTTGGTGACGAGTTATGAGATGCAAAGTGTGAGGAAATAATTTACAACACATAACATGGAACATAAAGCATGAAACAAATTATTTCAAATTTTGTTCAATGTTCCATGTCATATGTTCTATGAATATGTGGAACCCATTCAAAAAATCTCAAAACAGTCAAAATGATGACACTGCTCCCAGACTCAATATGCTTCAAAATCTGGCAATGAAAAAGCTGGAGCGGATGAGTCCGCGGGAACGGGAGAGTTTGGCGAAGAAATTTTTGACTCCGGAAAATATCGATAAAAACAAACCCCAGATTATCGCGATGATGGAGCAAATGAAAAAAACAGGACAGATTTCAGACGCGCAGTTTGAGGAAGGGAAGAGGAGACTGGGGTTGTGATTACTTTTTGCTTTTGTGTAGAGACAATATTGCAAAAAACCATTCAGGCTGGTAGGATAAGTTTATATGAAAAAAGATACTAAAGAATTTAAAATTGAAGAATTATTGACTCGGGGAGTGAATGAAGTGATTGATAAGGAACACTTAAAAAAGAAGCTTCTTTCAGGGAAAAAAATCAGAGTAAAGCTGGGGATTGATCCGACGAGTCCCAATTTGCATTTGGGAAGGTCGGTAGTGCTTTTGAAATTACGTGACTTTCAGGAGTTGGGTCATAAAGTCGTGTTTATTATCGGAGATTTCACGGGAGTGATCGGCGACACTTCAGACAAGGAAAGCGAACGTCCGATGCTTGACGCGGATACAATAAAGAAGAACCTCGCGCAATACAAAAAACAAGTAGCCAAAGTTTTGGACATTAAGAAAGCCGAAGTCCGGTACAATTCGCAGTGGCTTTCCAAGTTGGGTTATCCTGAAATAGGAGAACAGGCCGATCAGTTTTCACTGGCGGAATTTATCGCGCGGGAAAATATTAAGAAAAGATTGGATAAAGGATCCAGAATATCTTTGCGGGAATTGCTCTATCCGCTTATGCAGGGATATGATTCCGTGGCAGTAAAATCCGACGTGGAATTAGGCGCGACTGATCAGCGATTTAACTTGTTAGCCGGAAGAGAATTACAGCGTCATTTTAAGCAGGAACCGCAGGATATTTTAATGGTAAATTTAATCGAAGGACTGGATGGAAGAAAAATGAGCTCCAGCTGGGGGAATACGATCAATCTTTTGGATGATCCCAATACGATGTTTGGAAAAGTGATGAGCATGGGGGATGAGTTGATTGTAAAATATTTTATTCATTGCACGAGGATTCCCATGGAAGAAGTGTACCAGATAAAAGACGATATGCGATCCGGCGCGGGCAATCCCCGCGACGCGAAACTCCAACTCGCGCGGGAAATTGTGAGGATGTATAATGGCGAGAAAAAGGCCGATAAGGCCAGAGAATATTTTGTCAGTACGTTTTCTCAGAGAGAAATCCCAAAAGACATTTCGGAAGTCAGCGCAAAACCAGGCATGAAGCTCACAGAATTTTTGGTAATTTCCGGAAACGCGAAAAGTCTTGGAGATGCCAGAAGAAAAATTGAACAGGGCGGCGTGGAAATTGATGGAAAAAAAATAGAAGATTGGAAAATGATATTGAAAAAAGAACAGGATGGGATAGTTTTGAAGATAGGGAAATTTAGGTTTGTGAAGGTGAAATTTATTTAAAAATTATATTTTTGTCATTCCCGCGTAGGCGGGAATCCATGATTTAAATCTGAAAGCTAAAAATTAGAAATTTTTTACTTTAGTTCTTCCTGGTTTATTCTGGATTATTATAGGGAAGCCAAGTAGTATCATCCTGGATCCCCGCCTTTGCGGGGATGACATGAAATAAGAGAGGTGTTAATTCTACTTAATTATGTTAGAAAATAAAGTCGAACAACTAAAGAAAGAAGCTCTATCCAAAATTAAACAAGCGTCGACACTTCCCGACGTTGAAAAGTTGCGCGTGAAATATTTAGGAAGAAAGAGTGAGTTGGTTGGCATTTTGAAGAATCTTAAAAACCTTTCTCCGGAAGAAAGGAGAACGGTGGGAAATCTTTCCAATGAAACTCGCAGACAGATTGAAGAAGAATTGAATCGCGCGGAGACTGCGTTGAAAGCCGGAAGTTTTGACATGGAAGCGGAGCGAATCGACGTGACAATCCCCGCGAAAAAAATGAAGCAGGGACATCTTCACGTGCTGACTCAGATTCAAAATGAAATCGAAGATATTTTTTCTTCCATGGGATTTGAAGTGGCCGACGGGCCGGAAGCAGAAACTGAATTCTATAATTTCGACGCGCTTAATATTCCTCCCAATCACCCGGCGAGAGACAAATGGGATACGTTTTGGCTTAAAAATATAAATAAAAACTTTAAAGAAAAAGTTGCGTTGCGACCGCATACTTCTCCTGTGCAAATAAGGTACATGCAAAAAAATAAACCCCCGCTAAGAATAATTGCTCCAGGAAAGTGTTTCAGGTGCGAGGCAACGGACGCGACTCATGAGCATACTTTTTATCAATTTGAAGCGCTTATGGCGGATAAAAATATAAACGTGGGAAACTTCAAATATATCGGCGAACAATTTTTTTCTCGATTTTTTAAAAAAGATATAAAAGTCAGATTGCGGCCAAGCTATTTTCCTTTCACGGAACCCAGTTTTGAATTTGATATCAGCTGCACAGTCTGCGGCGGGCAAGGATGTAAATCATGTAAAGGCGGCGGATGGCTGGAAGTCGGCGGCGCGGGCATGGTGAATCAGAACGTATTCGCTGCTTCCGGTTATAAAAGAAATGAATACCAGGGTTTTGCCTGGGGATTCGGCTTGGAAAGGCTCGCGATGATGAAGTATAAAATTGACGATATTCGGTTGTTTCATGGGGGGGACATTAGGTTTATAAATCAATTTTAATTGTCTGAACCACTGATTATCACTGATTTTCCTGATTGCACTGATTAATTGGCAGGAAAAAATAATCAGTGCAATCATTGTAATCGTGTGATAATCAGTGGTTCAGACAAATGATATGAAATATTCCTACTCGTGGCTCCAACAACTCTTCCAAACTAAACTAACTCCGCAACAGCTTGCGAGTCTTTTGATGATGCATTCTTTTGAAGTGGAAAAAGTGGAAAAGATTGAAAGAAATTTAGAAGGCGTGGTGGTTGGAGAAATTTTAGAACTGGAAAAACATTCGGGAGCGGATAAGTTACAGGTGGTGAAAGTAAATGTGGGACAGAAAAAATTAACTATCGTATGCGGGGCGAAAAATATTTCCGTGGGCGATAAGGTGCCGGTGGCGCTTCCCTGGACGAAACTGCCAAACGGTTTGGAAATTAAAGAAGCGGAAATCCGCGGTGTGAAATCTGAAGGAATGCTGTGCGCGCCGGATGAATTGGGTCTTGGAAACGATCATTCCGGAATTTTAATTCTGGATAAAAAAGCTAAAGTTGGCGCGTCTTTTGAAAAATATTTTAATCTGGAAGATTATGTTTTTGATATTGACGTGCTTTCCAACCGCGGCCATGACGCGCTTTCACATGTCGGCATGGCGCGGGAAATAGCGGCGTTGGAAGGAAAAAAGATTGACTATGATTATGATGGACTAGTATTGCAAGTGAAAAAGTCAAAACAATTAAAAGTAGAAGTAAAAGACAAGAAGCTTTGCCCTCGATATATCGGCGTGGTGATGAAAAACGTGGAAGTGAAAGAATCGCCGCTGTGGCTAAAAGCCAGACTAATGGCGTGCGGATTGCGGCCGATTAACAACGTAGTGGACGCGACAAATTATGTCATGCTGGAACTCGGACAACCCTTGCACTCTTTTGATTTTGATAAAATCAAAAGCGAATTTCCAATTTCCAATTTCCAATTTCCAATAAAATCCCAAATGTCAAATGTCAAATGTCAAAGTAATTATATTATTATAAGAAGGGCAAAAAAAGGAGAAGAAATTAAACTTTTGGATAAAACTATTAAAAAGCTTACTTCAGAGGATTTGGTAATTGCCAATAACGAAAAAGTGATCGCATTGGCGGGGATTATGGGAGGAGAAGATTCCGGGGTTACGAATGATACGAAGCATATTGTGCTGGAAGCGGCGAATTTCCACGCGAGTTCGATTCGTATGAGCCGTATGCGTCATGGATTAAAGACGGACGCGTCGGATCGGTTTGAGAAAAATATTGATCCCAATCTCGCGGAGAAAGCGATGGTGAGAGTGATTGAGTTAATACAAAACATTGGAGAGGGATTGGTGGAAGGCATGGCAGATGTGTACCCAAAAAAACTAAAGCCGTGGAATCTTTCGCTCAAGTTGGAATATGTAAGAAATCTGCTTGGCATAAATATTTCTTCTTCACAAATAATAAAAATCCTGCGCGGTCTCGGACTGGAAGCAACAGTTAAAGGTAATACTCTCGCCGTAGAAGTTCCCACATTCCGGCTGGATCTCACTACGCAGGAAGAATTAATTGAGGAAATTGGAAGAATATATGGCTATGAAAAAGTGCAGTCAGTTGCTCCATTGATAGAAGTTCGAGCCAGTCAGGCGCATGAAGCGCGGGCATTTTCGAGAAAAATAAAAAATCTTCTCGCAGGCGCGGGGTTTTCGGAAGTGTACAATTATTCTTTCTACTCACTGCGCGACGCGGAGCTGGCGCAACTAGGAGCAGAAGAACATGTGGAATTATCCAATCCCATGAATCCGGAACAGGCATTGCTGCGAAGAAGTTTGGTTCCCAATGTGCTTAAAAACATACGGGAAAATCTAAAAAATTACAAAGAGCTTCAGATATTTGAAACAGGACGGGAATACCGTCCGGGAAAAGAAGTATTGCCGGAAGAAAGGACAGTGCTTCTGGGAGCGGTGGTGCTGGAGGATAATAAAAATATGTTTAGTGAAGTACGAAGCTATGTAGAGTTATTATTAAGAAACCTTCATGTAGATGAGTTTTTATTTCAAAAATTTGATAAGGATAATTTGAGTAATTTATGGCACAAAGGAAGAAGCGCTGAGATAAAAGCGGGGGACTCTCATGAGCTGATTGGATACGCGGGGGAGCTTCATCCCATGGTGCTCTCTAATTTTTCTATTCGAAAAAGAATCGGCGTATTTGAACTGGATATGGAAAAACTTCGAAAAATAGAAAAGACAGAAATGGTGTATGAACCGATACGAAAATTTCCCATAGTCACCAGGGACATATCAATGCTGGTAAAAAATATCCCCGCGGCCGATATTTTAAATGTAATCAAGGAAGCAGGAGGCGTATTGGTGCTGGACGTAGAACTTTTTGATACTTTTTCCAAAGACTCGCAAACCAGTTTTGCGTTCCATATCCAATTCGGAGCACCCGACCGTACGCTCACAAGCGGGGAGGTGGATGAGTTGATGGAAAGAATTATTGATGGTTTGGAGAAGCTGGGGGTGGAGGTGAGAAAATGATTTGCGTGTGGTATATTGTGGATGCTAAATTTATAATAAAATAATTATATGAAATTTGGATTTGAGGGAGGTGAAAAGATCAAAGAAAAAGAAAGCAAAAGATTAGAAGAAGAGAAGAGTTTTTTAGGAAAATTTACAAAAGGAAGATTAGGAAAAATATCCAGAGTGCTTATGCTTACTACGATATTTTTGGAATCAGGATCCTTTTCGGGCGTTAATAAGGCCGGAGCTTTTGAAAGAATGTCAATGAAAGAAATAGCAGACAAGGGTATACTTCCAGAACTAACCGCAGGATTAGAAAAAGTCCTGGAAACAAAAGGAACAATATTTTCAGGAAAGGTTGTCGATGAAGAAGTTAAATTTGAAATTAAGAAAAAAACTAAAGATAAAACAATCAGAGAGGATAATATAGAAGTAGTATTTAATGGAAAAAAAGCTGAAGTAATAGATTCCGATTACTTGATGGATGGAGGAAGTATCCGAATGGATTTTGCAGACAGTACAGGAGAGAAGTATTCTGTAGAAATAAATAATCCTCTTAGAGTTGCTAGAGCTAGAATTGTATTAGCCGATCCTTTTTATCGTTATAATAAGGATGCTTTGCATGAAGCCGAAGAGGATTTAAAGGCTTGTTTATATGTCCAGACAAAAGATTCGAGTGAATCAGATAGAGGATATGAAGAATACTCAGGATGCAAGAAAATACAATTTGAAAATTACTATGGCAGGGATGATTTTGAAAAATATTATTTCAAAAAGACAAATAAGTATATAGAAGAATTAAAAGAGAGTATAAAAAAAGGCCATGAATAAATACATCGAAAAAATGAAGGAATTGTTTCTTTCTAAAATAAGCCAGCCTGATTGGGATGAATTAGAGCCGTTTCTGGAAAAGTTCCAGGAAAGTGATTTGAAGAATTTATGGGAGGTCATAGAAGAAAGTCCTGAATTTTCTGAACTTTTTACGCGTTTCTTTTTCTCTAAAAGGGAAGCAATTCAAAGAGGAGATTATGAGGCGTGGAGTAAGATAGTCGAAGAAGAAAAAAATATTTTGAGTACTTGTAAAGAATAATGATATTGCTGACTTTCGCAGTAGCTCATTTGCACTGTACTCTTTGTGTTTCTGCCTCAAGTCACCGGGCTACCATTATGCAGAAGTTAAAAGATCAAGCCGCAACTCTGCTCTTGTGCAAAGCAGTTGTCACTTAAAGATAGAATTTCCGCTTGTTTATTTGTTGTTTGAAAACAATCCCTGTATATGATACTGTAAGACTGTTCATGGATATAGATACTATGGCCAAAAAAATATTTTCAGAGTTAATTAAGAAGAAAATAAAAAAAGTCGCGGAGAAATACCGTTTAAAATTAGTCATTCTTTACGGGTCGCGTGCCAGAGGAACCGAGAAAGAAACAAGCGATATTGATATCGCGGTATTAGGAACGAACCCCCTTGATTTTGACGCGGTACTTTCCATTATGGGAGAATTGAGTGCAGTGTTTAAATCTGATGCTATTGATGTAAAATCGCTTCACTTTACTGATCCGTTTTTCCGTTACCAGGTGACAAAAGACGGTGTGCTTCTTTTTGGCAGGGAGCGTGATTTTGTTTCTTTTAAGGCTTACGCGTTCAGAGATTATATTGACTCTCAAAGTCTTTTAAAACTGAAAGAAAAATTAGTAAGAGAAAGAGTAAGATATCTTAACGAGAACACCCATGATTGATGCAGTAGACCAGTACAAAAAATATTGTGAATATATTTTGAGCTTTTTGGATAAAAACAGCAGCGGGGAATAAAAAATATATTCATACTTTTATGGGCTTCCATAAGCCATTTATTGACTGCTAAAACCGTTGCAATAAGTGGTTTTTTATGCTAGAATAGTGTTATATGAAGTTCAGACAGGCCCTTTTTTGGGATACTAATCCGAAGAACATAGACGTAAAAAAGAACGCGCAATATATCATTGAGCGCGTGCTTGATTTAGGGCGGGACAGCGAAGTGCGCTGGCTTTGGAAAACGTATGATAAAAAACTTTTAAGAAAAGTCGTGGCGAAGTCAAGGTGTTTACGTCCTGAAACAAAAAATTTATGGACAATTATGTTGGAAAGGAAATAAATTGGCAATTGGGTATGATACCGTCTTCCACGAAGAAGGCGCTTGATTTTTTGTCCAAAGAAAAGTGGCTTAAACAATCCGGCTGGTATCTGGCCGGCGGTACGGCGCTCGCACTCCAGGCTGGCCATCGCGTATCAGTGGACTTGGATTTTTTTACTCCAGAACCGAGTTTTGATTTGGAGGAATTACTGAATAAGTTATCGAATTCCGGAAAATGGAAAACGAATATTGGAAAAGAAAATACGGTATACGGAGAACTGTTGAAAGCCAAAGTAAGTTTCATTGCTTATCCTTTTTTTATTCCGGCGCAGGAGAAAATTCCCTATGGATCGATTTCCGTGCTGCATCCTGTCGACATCGCGGTAATGAAAATTACGGCTATTTCGCAAAGAGGAAGAAAGCGGGATTTTTTTGATTTATACTGGTGCGCCAAAAATATTGAGCCACTGGAGCAAACTATCAGGAGATTGAAAAAACAATATCCTTCCGTGGCGCACGATTATCATCACATTTTGAAAAGTTTAACTTACTTTGAAGACGCCGAAAGCGATCCTGAACCGGAAATTAATTTTAGAGCGGATTGGAAAGAAGTGAAAAAGTTTTTTATAAAAGAAATTCCAACGATCATGAAAGAGGTGATGAGACTTGACAAAAATGTATAATAGTGTATTCTTTAGAGTTGTTTTTTGGTTATTTTTCAACTAAACACTTCACTGATCACTGATTAAGGAGGGAGTCATGAAAAATCAAATTTTGGGCGGGATGGCTGTTCAGGCATTTATTACAGACTTTGTTCAAGCTACGGATATAGTAAAGGTCAGTGCCATCCAACAAGTATTTACTGGAATTATTTTACTTATTACTATGTGGGTGCTTGATAATAGAAGGTAGTATAAATAAAATTAGGTGCAACAAGGCGGGAGACGAAAAAATCGTCCCCGCCTTCTTTCTTTTTTTGTCCTGTTGAAGCATTGGATGGGATGTGGTATCGTGAAAAATGTAATAAGCTTTAGGTTTCCCCTTCTCCCTCTGGGAGAAGGTGGCCGTAGGCCGGATGAGGGTAATGAGGGCTGGTGGATATGGAAAGGTTTTATTACCCTCACCTCCATCTCCTCTCCCAGGGGGAGAGGAGGGATAAGGAAAGAACTAAATATATGAAAAAATTACCCAAACAATACAACTTCCGCCAAAGCGAAGAAAAAATATACCAGCTCTGGGAAGAGAGCGGGTTATTCCAGTCCAAGGCTGGTCCGCCTGGGGCGGACAATCTTTCGCGCAATAAAAAATATTGCAACATATTGCCTCCTCCCAATGCCAACGGAGAATTACATTTAGGCCATGCGAGCGGGTATACTGTTATGGATATTTTCGGGCGGTTTGAACGGATGAAAGGAAAGAAAGTGCTCCTGCTTCCGGGGAAAGATCATGCCGGCATTCAGACGCAAGTCGTGTTTGAACGCAAGCTTAAAGAAGAGCGCGGCATTACTCGCCATGACTTGGGGCAGGATAAATTTTATGAAGAAACTTACGCTTTTTGCATAGATCGGGCAAATTACATGCGCGCGCAGGAAAAACGGATCGGCATCAGCGCGGACTGGTCGCGGGAGAAATTTACACTTGACAGTCAAGTTTCCAGAATCGCGCTGGAAACATTTGTCAAAATGCACCGAGACGGATTAGTCTATCGCGGAAGAAGAATTATTAACTGGTGTCCCAGATGCGTCACGGCCTTGAGTGATATTGAAGTCATCCACAAAGAAGAAGACGGAAAACTTTACTGTATAAAGTATCCGATTAAAGATGAAAAAAAATTCATTACCGTTGCCACCACTCGTCCGGAAACTATGCTGGGGGATACGGCAGTGGCGGTGAATCCAGAAGACGCGCGATATGAAAAGCTGATTGGAAAGATGGCAATATTGCCGTTGCGGAACAGAGAAATTCCCATTATCGCGGACAAACGAGTGGATCAGAAATTCGGCACCGGAGCGGTGAAAATCACGCCGGCGCATGATCCTTTGGACTGGGAAATCGGTCACGATCACACACTTTCTGAAATACAAGTTATCAATGAAGAAGCAAAAATTACTTCAGAAGGCGGAGCGTATGCTGGTCAGGATGTACTTCTCGCGCGTGAAAATATTTTACGTGATTTAAAGACTCGAGGATTTTTGGAAAAAGAAGAGGATACAAAAATCAATAAATCCGTCTGTGAGCGTTGCAAAACTACCATTGAACCGCTGATCTCAAAGCAGTGGTTTGTGAACGTTGACGCGAAAAAGTATTCCTTGAAAAAAGAAGCGTTGAAAGCGGTGAAGGATGGAAAGATAAAAATATATCCGGAACGATTCAGAAGGATACTGATTCATTGGTATGACAATCTGCGCGACTGGTGCGTGTCGCGCCAAATCTGGTGGGGGCATCGTATTCCGGTATGGTATTGTGAGGCGTGCGGAGAAGACAATTATATCGTTTCGATAGAAAAACCCGAATGTTGCCCGCGTTGCAAGAGTACGTCATTGACTCAGGAATCAGATACGTTTGATACCTGGTTTTCATCCGGCCAGTGGCCGTATTCCACGCTTGGATATCCGAAGCATAAAGATTACAAAACGTTTTATCCCACTGACATGATGATCATGGGACGGGATATTCTTTTTTTGTGGGCCTCGCGGATGATCATGATGGGGATTTATCGTACGGGAAAAATTCCCTTTGAAAATCTTTACCTGACTGGTTTAGTGCGGGATAAGGAAGGATATAAAATGTCCAAATCGCGGGGCAATGGCATTGATCCGCTCGCGATGATGAATAAATTTGGCGCGGACGCGTTGCGGTTGAGCCTGGTGATGGATGTCTCTCCCGGACAGGATTCCCGCATTTACGAAGAAAAAATAGAAAGCTTCCGAAATTTTGTTACAAAATTATGGAACATTTTCCGCTACGCGGCGCAATCAGACGAATCATTCGCGTTGACAGAAAAAATTACCAAAAAAGATCTGGCATCCAGTGCTGACCAATGGATTGTCTCGCGTCTCAATGAGACTATTGAACAGGTGGGGAAATTTTTGGAAAATAAAAATATTAATTTAGCCCAGGAAACACTGCGAAGATTCACCTGGGAGGAACTGGCGGATTGGTACGTTGAGACGAATAAGGTTGAGCGTAATACGAAAGTTCTAGGGTATGTTTTGAACAAAGTATTACATTTGTGGCATCCGTTTATGCCCTTTGTGACAGAGGAAATTTATCAAACTTTATCTGCTGATAAAAAAATCCTCATGACTTCTTCATGGCCGAAAGCGGATAAAAAATTTATCAATGCCAAAGCGGCGCGTGAATTTAATAATTTTCAGGATTTAGTGGTAAAAATAAGAAACGTACGGGCGAGTTATCATATTGATCCGTCGAAAATTATCGAGGGAGCTTTGGTAAATACGCGCGGTGACGTAGAGACACCCCAGTGGGGTGTCTCTACGTCTGCGTTGAAGCGTCTGGCACGGATAGAAATTTCAACTGTTCCGCGAAATAAAAAAATGCTCAAAATTTCCAGCGGATCTTACGCACTACATCTGGACTTGGCGGATTTGATTGACGTACCAAAAGAACTGGCGCGGCTTTTGGAGGAAAAAAAGAATCTGGAACAGGCGGTTAAGAGAAATCAAATGATGCTAAAGAATAAAAACTTTGTAAAAAATGCACCAGTAAAAATAGTAAAAGGAACTAAAGAAAAGTTAGAGGAGTATGAGAGTAAATTGAAGGTGAATAGGGAATTGACAAAACATTTAAAATCTTTTATTATATAATGTGTTTTTTGAAAAATTGAAGTCAGAATATGCCAGGATACATCGGGCAACTACGGTGTCCCGCTTAGCGAGATAACGAGGAAAGTCCGGACATCCCCCGCCTTGGGCGGGGAAGTAGGCAGCGGGTAACGCCCGCCGGGCTGGCAACGATGCCAGTCAAGGGAAAGTGCCACAGAGACAATACTATCCAGCGTTATACGTTGGACAAAGGTGAAAAGTATATTGGTGTTTTAATTGCCATTCGCTTACCAGCTGAATAGCGAATTTTAAGCTACAATATTTTGTAACTCGCGAGAGTTATAATGGTAAACCCTGCCTGATGCAAGGCCGTACTTCTATTCCGATAAACGGAATAGTTGGGTGCCGCTCGATCTTGATAGTAATATCAAGGCTAGATAAATGGTTGCCGTCCCGCTTAGCGGGATACAGAATCCGGCTTATAGATGTATCCAGGCATATTTTGGCTTTAATTTTCTTTTGAATTAAGAGGGGTGTATAATAGCCAATAGAACATCGATTATTAATATCACCAGAGAATATGAAACGCTCTGAACTATTTTTTAATGCCGTTCAGGTTCCCATTGATTTTTTGATGATTTTTTTGGCGGCTGTTTCCGCCTATTCCATTCGGCATGTGCCGGAGGTATACAAGGCTCTCGCGTTGAAACCGAAATTATACAACTATCCCTTTGAGAGTTACATGAAAATCGTACTGATAGTGGCTCCTTTTTTCATTCTAATTTACGCGCTGGAAGGACTATATGATATTCGGGCGACGCGAAAGTTCTGGAGGGAGGCAATGAAAGTATTTTTTGCTACTACCATCGGGTTAGTCATTATTATTGTAGCGATATTTTTAAAGCGGGAGTGGTTTTCCTCCCGTTTTATTATTTTAGCCGCCTGGATGATTATAGCCGCGTATGTAGTGGCAGCACGCTTTCTGGTTCAACTAATCCAAAAATGGCTGTTGCGCAGCCGCGGCATCGGGGTGCACCAGGTTTTGTTAATTGGAAGGAATGGAAAAATTGAAACCATATCCAGGATCATCAGGCGAAATAAAAATTTGGGATATCGCGTAGTTGAAAAAATTTACTCTCCTCACTTGAAAGTGATTAAGCAGATTAAAGAGCAAAAGGGAATTGACGAGATTATCCTCTGCGAGCCTTCTGTTACCGATGACGAGCAGGAAAAGCTGATTGATTACTGCGCGATTAATAATATTACTTATAAATATATTCCCACTACGCTGCAAACTTCTAAATTTGATATCGGCGTATTAAATGGGGAGCCTCTTATAGAAGTAAAGCACACTCCTCTGGAAGGATGGGGGAATATCGGGAAAAGAGTCTTTGATATTGTCGCCGCGATACTGGGGATTATCATAACTTCTCCAGTTATGATGCTTACCGCTCTCGCGATTAAGCTGGAGAGCCGCGGGCCGGTAATTTACAAAAACGAACGTATTGGTAACGACGGAAAAAAATTTTTTGCCTATAAATTCCGTTACATGAAATGGGAATATTGCGTGACAAAGGAAAATGGCAATCTTAAAAAGGCATTGGAGATTGAACGGGAATTGATTAAAAAGCAAAGTGTTCGCAAGGGGCCGCTTTACAAAATCAAAGCCGACCCTCGCAAGACCCGCGTGGGGAGAATTATTGAAAAATATTCCATTGACGAATTACCGCAATTTTTCAATGTACTGCTGGGTTCTATGAGCATGATTGGCCCTCGTCCTCATCAGGCCCGGGAAGTGGAAAAATACATGGATTACCACCGCCGTCTCCTCACCATTAAACCGGGCGTCACCGGCATGGCCCAGGTTTCCGGAAGATCAGATTTGGATTTTGAGGATGAGTACAAGTTAGACTTGTACTATATTGAGAACTGGTCATTGTGGCTGGACCTGCAGATTTGCGTGAAAACAGCAGGCGTGCTCTTCAGGAGAAGAAAGAACCTTTGATAATTTTGCAAAATTTCCGCTTCATAGTATAATTTTACCATGAAAACAATTTCGTAACGGAGTTTTCCGTATTCATTTTTAATCTGAATATTTTTATGAAAACCGGATCAAAAAAAATAAAATTAAAAAAACTGGATAAAAAAACGGAAGAAATGTTCAAAGCCAGCAGCGTAGCGGTTCTTTTGGAAAATATGAATGATAATATTGTTCTTTTGGCAGAGGGACAAGCGACGTTGAATAATAGATTCGACGGTCTGGAAGCCAGATTCGACAGGTTGGAAGCCAGATTCGACGGTCTGGAAGCCAGATTTGACAGGCTGGAAAGAGAAATGAAGCAGGGTTTTAGCATGGTTATGGGTCATCTGAAAATAACCGATGAGGAAATTGTGGAAATTAAAAAAGAACTGTTAATTTTGAAAGAAAATAAAATTGGTATGGATGCATATTCGTTGCTGGAAGAAAGAATTAAAAAGGCTGAAAAACGAATAGAAGAAGTCGAAGTTGTGGTTAAAGAAAAAAAGATTAAGGTATGACTTGAAATGGCCGGATACGCCTGGAGCGAAAATATGGGCTGGATTGTTTTTAACTGCCAGGATCTGGAGGTATGTCCAAATTCGGATTTTAAGGTGAAAACCACCTGGCTTTCGATGGTCGCGAGAAAAGATCGCAGCGTGGATGTGGGGAATTATAATTTTGCTTGTTATTGCCGTATCGGCCGCCGTATATTTCGCGATAAAATACTATAAGTTGCAGCATAATGCCGGATTGAAATTCTAAATTCTGCCACAATGCGTATCGCTTTGGTTCACGACTATCTTGTCCAATACGGAGGAGCGGAAAGAGTTCTGGAATGCTTCGCGGAACTTTTTCCCTACGCGCCGATTTATACGCTGGTCTATGACAAAAGAATCAAGCGTGATATACTGGGCGATAAAAATATCCGCGCCTCTTTTCTTCAGAAGCTTCCTTTTTCCAAAACAAAACATCGTCTTTTTCCGCCGCTCATGCCTATGGCGATCGAGCAATTTGACTTTTCCCAATATGACGTAGTACTTTCCGATTCTTCCAGTTACGCCAAAGGTATCATCACCGGTCCGGACACGCTCCATATTTGCTATATGCACACTCCCATGCGCTATGCCTGGGATGATTGCCAGAAATACACGGACGATTTCTATTTCCCCGCGCTTATTAAGAAAATGGTCCCGTTCGCGATGAACTATATCCGCGTCTGGGACCGAATCAGCGCGGATCGGGTAGACCGGCTTATTGCCAATTCTGATTTCATTGCCCGACGGATTAAGAAGTATTATAAAAAAGACTGCGTAGTTATCCACCCTCCCGTGGCGGTGAATAATTTTTATGTCAGTTCGACTACGGAAAATTATTTTCTTATGGTCGGGCGGCTTATGCCAAATAAGAGATTTGATCTGGCTATTGAAGCGTTCAACCAATTGAAATTGCCGCTCAAGATTATCGGTCGGGGACCGGAACTAAAGAAACTTCAAAAAATGGCCGGGCCTAACATTGAATTTTTGGGAAGGGTGGAGGACGAAAAACTGGCGGAATACTACGCGAAATGCCAGGCATTTGTGTTTACCCACGAGGAAGACTTTGGCATCGTGGCTATTGAAGCCCTGGCTTCCGGCCGTCCGGTGGTCGCGTTTCGCGGAGGGGATATTCCGGAACATGTGGAAGAAGGAAAAACCGGCATCTTTTTTGACTGCCAGGACGCGAAAAGTCTCATTGAAGCAATAAAAAAGCTCGCGACTATTCAATTTAATCCTCAATATATCCGTTCCACTTCATTGAAATTTGATCGGGAGATTTTTAAGAGTAAGATAAAAGAGTATGTGGAGGGAGAGGTGGAAAGGTTTAGAAGTACTGGTTTGCGCTGATCAATTTGAAGCATTGAAATGAATATGGTATCGTGAAAAAGCTAATAAGGCTTTAGGTTTCCCCTTCTCCCTCTGGGAGAAGGTGGCTGAAGGCCGGATGAGGGTAATGAGGGCTGGTGGATATGGAAAGATTTTATTACCCTCACCTCCATCTCCTCTCCCAGGGGGAGAGGAGGGATAAGGAAAAAACTATTGTTATGGAACTTAAAGAATACTTCCAAATCATCCAAAAAAACCTCACACTATTTCTGCTGACTGTTGTAGTGGTCGTAGCGGGAGTTTTTCTCTATTTTTCTCTTCGCCCTGTTTCCTATTCCGCGTCTTTGACGCTTAATATTACAAGAGCGGCGGTGCAGAGGTCAAACGAGTATCAGTTTGACAATTATTACCGTCTGCAAGCTGATGAGAAGTTCGCTGAGACCATAGTCCAGTGGTTGAAAAGTCCGCGCGTAGTAACGGATATTTATGCCGATGCGGGAGTAGAAACCGGTGATTTCAGTTTACGGCGTCTTTCGAAAATGTTTAAAGCGGACAAGATGTCTTCTCAAATTGTATTAGTCACTTTGCAGGCTAAAAGTACTGAAGAAGCAAAAAAAATTTCCAGCGCGGTAGTAAAAGAAGCGGAAGAAAACACTGAGGCATTAAATAAGGACCAAAAAGAAGAAACATGGTTTAAGATTGTGGCTAATAACCCGGTGATCGTGCGAAATGGAATAAACAGCGCAACCTTAATCATCGCGTCGCTGATTCTGGGAATTTTCCTGGCTTTTTGGGTGGCGCTTTTCTCGCATTATATCAGGACTTCATGAGAATCGGTATTGATATACGATGCCTTGCGGAGGGACGAAGAACAGGAGTAGAGGAATACACTTTGCATCTCCTGGAGTATTTGTTTTCCCGGGATACAAAGAACGAATATGTTCTTTTTTTTAATTCATGGAAGAAATGCCAAACGGATTTACGCTGGATTGAAAAATACTCCAGGGTAAAATTAAAAATATTCCGGTTTCCCAACAAGATTTTTAATCTTATGCTCTGGTACTTCCACTGGCCGAAATTGGATACATTGCTAGGCGGAGTAGATGTATTTTTCATGCCTAATATTATGTTTGGCAGCGTAAGTCAAAAGACAAGGTTTGTGCTTACGGTCCATGACGTGAGTTTTGAACGGTATCCGGAAACATTTTCCCGGAAGAGAAGATTATGGCATGCTTTAATAAATTCAAAAAAACTTTGCCAGCGCGTAGACAAAATTATTTCTGTATCCCAATCAACCAAAGACGATCTTATATCTCTCTATGAAATTGCGTCGGAAAAAATTCAAGTTATCCATAGCGCCGTGTCAGATGTCTTCTGCGTGATTGATCGAAATGATGAGCAACTCATAAAGACGAAGGAAAAATACAAATTACCTTATAAATTTGTTCTTTATCTCGGTACCATCGAACCAAGAAAAAATATCGTGGCAATCGTGCGGGCGTACAATCAACTTCAGGAGTACGCGAAAAAATATAATCTGGAAGAGTTCACAAAATACAAACTTGTCATTGCGGGAGAAAAAGGATGGTTGAGCAGCAGGATTTTTTCAGAGATTGCGGCATCACCATACAAAAATAGTATCCGTATGATAAATTTTGTGGAAGACGAGGATAAAGTCTATGTCTATAATCTCGCCTCACTTTTTGTGTACACTTCTTTTTTTGAGGGCTTTGGTTTTCCTCCTCTTGAAGCGATGAAATGCGGTGTGCCGGTCATTACGTCCAATAATTCCTCGATTCCTGAAGTTGTTGGTGACGCGGGAATCATGATTGATCCGGACAAGCCGTATGAGATTTTTCAAGCCATGCGGGAAATTCTTTCTTCGAAAGAGTTGCAGATGAAATTACGCAAGGAAGGCCTGGAACGGGCGAAGCAGTTTGAGTGGAAGAAGACGGCGGAGAAGACTCTTGACGTCTTTTTATCTTTATAATAGAATAATAATCCTTAGCACATTAAAAATTTTTTCAAAGCGAAAAATTTACCTGTTGGT
>CAYLWX010000008.1:0-47434 GCA_964387895.1 uncultured Bdellovibrionales bacterium
AAAAAGCATTGGATTAAGTTGTGTGTCTAGGATTAATTATTTAGGGACAGGTCTACTCTCTACTTATACTTTTCAGGGAAAGCACCTCCCCTCCACTGAAGAGCTCCATTCTTCTCACTATGGAATAGTGGCCACATAATTCAACCACTTTTCCATACTCAAATACCTTGTAGACTTCTCCTGCGTCATCACCTTCCGCGTAACGCAGGACGAACTTTTCTTCGGACTCGTATGCCCCATCTAATAGCAACATCTTTTTCTCCTTTCTGAAACAAACTTCAAAAATTTTCTCGCATAAATTATTTTGTATGCGAGAGGTGAAATGAACTAATCCCTCTTACGAGGAATAAACAGTATTCCTTAAAAGAAACACTCTTCACTCCTCACAACATTCAATTTTGTGATGACATGCAAGCCTAGCATAAATTATAAAATCTGTCAAGCATAGATATTTTTGCTTTAAACAAGGAAAATTTTTATCTTATATTTTACACCTGACGCAGGAGCAGGTTTATAACCTGCTCCTTATGTTCCGCCATCTTTTTATTACTTTATTTCTAACGGGCTAATTTACTTACACTACCTTTATTTAGTATAACCAGACTTGTATATGAAGCGCGCTAGAAATCCAAGGTTCAAGCGAGACGCTTGAACCTGCAATTAAGTTAATCATCTTTGAAATAATTTACAAAATCGTTCCTTAAGTTTAAATAAAAAATTAGAATTAGGCGGAGGGGATTGGGCGGACCCCTCCGGTTAGCAAAAGAGCTTATAGCTCGGTCTCATTCTTGTGAAACCGTTTCAAGATTTTTAACACTCCAGACGGTATATTTATATCGCCCCTTGTTCTTTCCAGAAGCGATTCTTCGGCGGATGCCTACGCACCATTCAGCGTAACCCAGGCTGCCGTCTTCATCGCCGAGAATTACGCCTATGCTTCCCGTGATTCTGTTGCGAACTTCCATCCCTATTTCCAACTCAGACTTTGTCATTGCACGCCCTCCTTATTTTTGATGCCCAATTCTAATTTTTTATAAATGTTACTTCTTATATATTTCTCCTCCCCTCACCACCTTCACAAAATTACCTTCTCTTCCGTCCAGCAGCACTTTGTATTCATGTTCATCTCCAGTATACAGTTTTTCAATATCGGCAATCTTTTTTACGTATTGGCTGAATTTGAGGGAGCGGGATTTTCGGCCGGATGAGGCGACCATGTAGTCGAAAGTGTTGCTTTTCCATTTTTTATTATTAAACCCCGTCACGCATTTTCCTACAAATGATTCACATACCGCGCCTTTGTCTGACCATATGGTCATTTTACCGGCATTTGGAAGATTATTGAGATACTCCGCGGCTTCGAAACTTCCGTCGCCCATATCTTTCAAATTTACCACATAGCGGGAAGGGAGCAGAGCGGAAGAGTAGGTGAAATAGAACGGTTTCACGAGGTAAAGACTCAAGACGCTTATGGCGATAAGAATGCCGTATACAGAGAGGCGCGGGAGCCATTGTTGCAATCTGGATGAGCTTATCAATTGATAGCATCCAATCGCGGCAATGATGGAAGCCAGGGGATAGAGCGCGATCTGGTACCGGACGGTCGCGCCGACGTGGTTGGCGGTGGAGGCAAAATAGTAGAGTAGAATAAAAAGAGAGAAGTAAAAAATTGTTGCGTGGTACCGTATATTTTTTTCGGAAGCGCGAGTACTTTTTACAAGGGCGGATATAAAAAAAATAAATACAAAAGGCGTAAGTCCGAAAATTAACGCGTAAAAATCGGCGAATACATTACCAGCAAATACGTTCAGTGAGAATGTAGCGTTTTTGCTGGCTTTTGGAGAAGCCTGGATGGATTCAAAGTCATACCATTTCATGCCCAGATATGTATTAAGAAGAACAAACGCTACTATGAGTATCGTGATTATACCCATGGATTTGAGAAGTATTAATTTATGTTGTGAAAGGAAGCTTAATATCTTTCCCAAAATTCGGTTTTTAAGCAGTATCATATCTGCTACTACCGCTATAATAAATACTGCGAATATAGGCCAGGCGCTTTCAAACGCGCGGCTTAAAAAAGTGCCTTTTAATAATAATTCCGGTTTTACCCACGTAGCCGGAAAAAGAATGAAAAACGTAAGCGCGGAGAAAAAAATAAGAATCAGATAATTCAGAAATGCTTTTTTCAAATAGCGCGAAAGATTGTTTTCTCTGGAGTAAAAGAAAATATAATCCAGAAATAACAGCATAAAAAGATATACATAGAGAATATTGGCGACGTATTTGGTAAGGAGTGAAAGACCCAGGAATATACCGGAAAGGTATAAATAAGACCGTTTTTGTTCTTTCTGGAATACCAAATAACTGAGCATGGTAAGCGGAAGGAAAATCCAAAGCAGTGAGTCGGGGTTTATGATAATTGAAATGCCAAGCAGAAGAGGGGAGAGGCCTATAAAAATAATGGCGATATTGGCAATCTGGTCGTTGAATAATTTTCGGAGCAGAGAAAAGTACACCACCAGCATAAGTAGCGTGAAGATATAGAGCGGCAACCGGAGAGAAAAGTTCATATTCTGGATTTGAGCCAGTTGTTCCGGCGTTTTTTCTTTTTGCCTCAGTTCTTTCAATGGTTTGGGGGTTGTGTTGAAAAGCCCTGGTCCGGATACCAACGCCACAGTGATTCCGGGCTTGTCGTTTATTTTGGTATTTTTCCACTTTCCTTCCGAAACGGCTTTCCAGAAATTAGGCACTCTTCGATATGTCCAGTACGGCTCGTCCACGCCGGAGAATTTTGAAAGCCGGGGAAAACCGAACGCAAAATTTATAAGGATTACGGCGATAAGAATGGAATAGGGTAATAATTTTTTTAACATGAAATAAAATAAACTTTAATGATAAAATGATAGCAAAAATAGGGCAGGAAAGCAATTTTAGCTGATTAATTAGTCGCGTAGTTAAACAGGTAAAGAAAAATAATATAACCTGCTTAATTGCGCAACTAGTCAACTAGATCTGGATTTATACCCTCTATTACGCTATTATTACCCTATGCTCAATCTTCTTAAAACCCACTTTGGATATGATTCATTCCGGCCTCTTCAGGAGGATATCGTTAATTCCGTGCTTTCCAAAAAAGACACGCTGGTGCTGATGCCGACGGGAGGAGGGAAGTCGCTCTGCTATCAATTGCCGGCATTGAAATTCGACGGACTTACCATAGTAATTTCTCCTTTAATAGCGTTGATGAAAGACCAGGTGGACGCGCTGAAAGCTAACGGGATCAAAGCAGAGTTTTTGAACAGCACTCTTACCGCAGGGGAAACAAGAGATATTCAGGCGCGCCTTTGGTCGGGAGACGTAAAAATTCTCTATCTCGCGCCGGAACGACTGGCTATCTTTGAATTCCAGAATTTTCTGCGCGCGCTCAATGTGAGTCTTGTTGCCATTGATGAAGCGCATTGCATTTCCATGTGGGGGCATGATTTTCGTCCGGACTACCGGAATTTGAAAATTATGCGTCAATTTTTTCCCGGCGTGCCGATTGTCGCGCTGACTGCGACTGCGACTCAACGAGTGCGGGAAGATATAGTGAACCAATTAGAACTGGCAGATCCGCGCGTGTTTATCTCCAGCTTTGACCGTCCTAATCTAACTTATATTGTGCAACCAAAGATTGATACGTTCGGAAAACTATTAAGAACATTAGAAAAACATAGAAATAGTCCAGTTATTATCTATTGTTTTTCCCGCAAAGACACGGAAAATTTGGCGCATGATTTAGAGGAAGAACACTTTAATGTTTTGCCGTACCACGCGGGACTGGAACATTCCATACGCAAAGAAACGCAGGAGAAATTTATTCGGGATGAGGTTTCCATCATTGTGGCGACCATTGCGTTTGGCATGGGTATTGATAAGCCGGACATTCGCCTGGTGGTGCATTATGATCTGCCTAAATCAGTGGAAGGATATTACCAGGAAACCGGACGCGCTGGTCGGGACGGATTGCCCAGCGAGTGCGTTCTGTTATATTCCCGCGGGGATATGATGAAGCATGAATTTTTTATTCAGAGAATTGAAGACGAAGCGGAACGCCAAAACGCGAAAAAGAAACTTTTCCACATACTCGATTTTTGCGAATTACAAACATGCCGGAGAAATTTTCTGCTGGAATACTTTGGAGAAAAGAGGGAAAAACTGCAATGCGGCGGATGCGACACATGTTTAGTTCCGCGGGAAGAATTTGACGCGACATTGATTACCCAGAAAATTCTTTCCGCGGTTGTGCGCACGGGCCAGAGATTCGGCGTGGAATATGTCAGCGCGGTATTGCGGGGAGCCAGAAGCAAAAAAATCATCGAACGCGGACATGACACGCTTTCAGTCTTCGGTATCGTGCGCGATTCCGGCGCGTATGAACTCCGCCAGATTATCCGCTCGCTGATTGCAAAAGGGATTCTTCGTGAGACTGGAGGGGAGTATCCGACGCTCGAGGTAACTTCTGAAGGCGCGAAGTTTTTAAAAGAACGGCAGCATATTACACTTTTGAAACCACGTGCCGACATGGAAGTCCGCGCTTCCAGGAGTTCTGAAGGATTGGAATATGACACGGTACTGTTTGAAAAATTGCGCGGACTGCGAAAGGTTATGGCTGATGAGCGAAACGTGCCGCCGTTTATTATTTTCGGCGATGCCGCGCTGTTTGAAATGGCGTATTATCTCCCGCAAAACCTGGAAAGTTTCGGTCGTATTTCAGGAGTAGGATCGGAAAAAATCGTTCGTTTCGGAAAGATTTTTACTGATCTAATACGGGAATACGCACGTGAACATAATTTAACTGAAAAAGATATCCCCATTCGTCATGGGCGAGAGAGAACGATCAGGCGTCCTAACTCTACGTATCAGGAAACGAAACAGTTATTTTTACAACATATGCCGCTCTCTGAAATCGCGCGCGTACGCGGATTAACGGAAGATACTATCATTACTCATCTGGAAAAGCTTCTTGCTTCCGGAGAGGCGCTTGATATTTCATCCTTAAAACTGGAGCCGGAAAGATTTGAAAAAATAAAACATGCGTTTCATGATTCAGGAGGATACGCGCTTTCTCCAATAAAAGAAAAGCTGGGAGAAGAGTTTTCATATGTGGAGTTGAAGATTGTGAGGATGTTTTTGAATAAAATGTAAGCCGCCGTTGTTTTTTATCCCAAACCATGTACAATAATAAAAGTAATCCCACGCTATACAATGAACAAGAAAATACTCAACTGGCAATCCGTTGTTTTTTTATTTGTCCTTGTCGCGGCAGTGTTTTTTCGTACCTATAATTTCAGTGACTGGCTGTATTTTAAGATGGATCAAGCGCGGGACGCGATGCTTACCAGTAGTGTCATTGAAAAAGGACCGCAATATCTTCCGCTTTTAGGACCGAGAGCCGGAGCGACGGAAGTAGATGAAGGGTACTTGCGGCTGGGACCGGCGTATTATTATTTTCAATATATCGCGGGAGTTCTTTCAGGATCTACCGAACCGGCAATATTCGCTTATCCGGATTTATTTTTCGGCATTCTTGCGATTCCGCTTTTGTATATATTTTTACGGCTTTATTTTTCTTCCGCCCTTTCCGTGCTGATAGCGTCCATGTACGCTCTATCATTTATTATCATTCAATATTCCCGTTTTGCGTGGAATCCAAACACGCTACCGTTTTTTGCTATTTTGAGTTTCTTCGGTTTATTAAAATTTCTTAATGATCCCCGTCCAAAGCAAAGAATAATATGGATCATACTTTGGGCGTCAGGATTATTTATTGGATCCCAGATGCACTTTTTCGGTTTTTTTGTGCTCTCTGGGGTATCCGCGCTTATGATTCTGGTACACTACGAAGTGTGGAAAACAGGTAAATTTTTCAAGGAAATTGAGTGGATGAAATTAATAAAGTACGGCGCGGTGACACTGGCGGTATTTATTTTTATCTATTCCCCGGTGATTATAAGTGACGTGATAAGAGGCGGAGAAAATTCCCTCAATCTTGTTTCCGCGTTTGCCAACAAACCAACTCAAAGATCGTTTACGGAAAAAATTCGCGAAAATGCCAGCGAACAGTTAAAATATTATTGCCTTATTACCACTGCTTCATGTTATGAAAAAGGAGTAAAAAATAATTTTCCCGCGGCTTTTTTTACAGCGGTAATAATGCTTGCGGGGTCCATATGGTCAGTCTATTCCTGGAAAAAAAGTCCGATGGGAATCAAAAGGGATTTTCTGGCCCTTGTGATAATCTGGGCAGGAGTATTTTTTATTCTGGCGACTCCCGTCGCGTTCCAGCTTCGACCCAGGTTTTTCATTGCCGTTTTCGCGGTGCCGTTTATCTTTTTGGGATATATTTTCCAGTATCTGGAAAAGAAAATTCCCAGATACTCAACATGCATTGCCGTAATCATTACTTTGATGATAGTTTTATTTAACGCAAAAGGAACTTTAGCCTGGTTTAAAGAACAGGATCTCTCTCAACAAAAAAGCGTTCCAGTGAAGAGAACGCTCATATTGAAAAGGCGCGACGGAGTAACCCATGGCCAGCTTAAGCGGGCAGTGGATGCCATGTATCAAAAACGCAAACCGGGATACAGAATATATTTTTATTCCAAGCAGGAACATCGCGCGGCAATCAGTTATCTGCTTTCATTAAAAAAGGATCCCGAACTTTCCTATGCCAGATTTAAAAAATTAAAACTCGACCCGCGCGCGCAGTATTTTTCTATTGATTCCGCAAGAAATAAAGATAAAGCTCTTTATAGTATGTACGGCAAAACATTCAACATTATTTCCACTGAGCAATTCGGTCAGCTTGTATTGCACGAACTGGAATTCCCGCAACATAAAACCTCGCCTGATTTTCAGTTCACTAAAAAGGATGCTAAGTCAGAGAGGGTGTTTTGGAAGGACGTGTTTGGGATAACTGGAAGTGAAGAGGGTATAGATGAAGATGAATTCAATTCGGAAGAATAGAGAAATAAAATAGTCTTTAAATTTTTGTATGAAAGAATTTAACTGGAAGATAATTCTTTTTTTTATAATCATTGCATTGGCAATATTCCTCCGCGTCTACCATTTCCACGACTGGCTTATCGTGAAAGCTGACCAGGTGAGGGACGCGAGTATGGTTTTGCGATCCTATGAAGGCGGGCCCGGGGAACTGCCGCTTTTAGGACCGAAGGCTGGCGGAACGCTTCTTCGTCTCGGACCGGCATTTTATTATTTCCAGTATATTTCAGCAGTGACGTTTGGAAGCGCGGACCCGCCGGTGCTAGCGTATCCTAATCTGCTTTTTTCCATTCTTACTTTGCCTCTTTTTTACTTTTTTGTCCGCCGCTATTTCAGCCAGAACTGGGCCATGGCGCTTACCGGAGCATTTTCCTTTTCTTTTATGGCAGTGGAGTATTCCCGTTTTGCCTGGAATCCGAATTCTCTTCCGTTTTTCACGCTTCTTTTTCTTCACGCGCTGCTCAATATATTTGATACGCGCACCCAAAAAGGGAAAGTTGGATGGTACGCGGCAGCAGGACTTTCTTTCGCGGTAGCCAGCCAACTCCATTTTTCCAGTTTTCTCGCCCTTCCATTTGTGGCGCTGTTATTTTTAATTCTCAATCGTAAAGCGGTTCGAGAGGTGGTTACGCCGTATCGAGTCGTGTTGTTTCTGGGGATTATTCTCTTATTCTATATGCCGGTAATCATAAGCGACGTGATAAATAAAGGAGATAATGTTCAGCAATTTATCAGCTCTGTTTCTGGAAAATCTTCCGATCGGTCTTTGATGAAAAATATTGCAAAAGATCTGTATTACTTTGGAAAATATTTTTTGAGAATAATTTCCGGTTATCTGGGATCAAACAAATTATGGCACCAGTTCGCATGGATTTTTATCGTTGCCGCGTTGTGGTCTGGCTATAAGTTGTACCGAAAAGAACAGGAGTCTCATAAAAAGAATTTTCTGCTTGTTTGCGGCATCATATTCTTTGTGTACATCCTGCTGTATATCCCTCTGGCGTATACTATCGATAAGCCAAGATTTTTTCTTTCTGTCATTTTTATTCCCTTTGTGTTGATAGGAGTCCTGGGAAACTATCTGGCACGTATGTCCGGACGGCAGATCACGCGGATATTCGTGGCGGTATTACTCATCGCGTCTTTTGCGGGGAATACCTACGCTACTTCTTCCTGGCTGCGGGAGATGGGGGATTCCCAAATACGCTTAGTTCCAGCTAAAGATACGCTTATTTTAAAAGCTAAAAAAGATTCAGTGTGGTGGACATGGGGACATTTTGAAAAAGCAACCCGGTATATTTCTCGCGATTGTTCGGAGGGAGAAATTTATATTATGATGTCAAAAAACGAAAGAGATTACATGTATCCTATTGAATATGCCCTGGAAGCACGCGAGGAAAAATCTATTCACAAGATGGTTCGCGGTATTCCCTTTAACAGTAATGGGTGCTATTATTACATATCGAAACCAGGCGACACTACTAATAAAATCGCCGATAAGATGAAAGGGCGATTCAGAGAAGAAAAAAAAGAAGAATTCGGCAGCATGCGATTATTGCGGTTTGGATTCGAAGACCCCGCTTCCGCCGAGCCACTTAAACAAAGAATGACAAAAGAAGAAAGAAACGCAAAGGAGATAGAGGATGGAAGAGTGCCGAGGGTGTATTGGAAAGATGTGTTTTGAAATTCTAAAATAATGTTATTTAAAAAACATCCCACGGTATTAATAATCATTCTCTACACCGTCCTAACGGTTATATTCACCTATCCTCTCCTCTTTAACCTAACTTCCCAAATACCCAAAGGAGAAGGGGATATGTATCAGGCGATCGCGCAGATTGAGAGCCGGACGGAAGTATTGGAACAGAAGGGAGTAATAGGCGGTCTTTATGCGTTGGCCGCGGATCAGAATTTAAACACGTTTTTGCCTTACGTGCTGTTTAATCTTGTTTTCAATACGTTTACTTCGTACAATATTCTTTTTCTGTTGAGTTTCATATTGAGCGGACTGGGAGCGTATCTTTTATGCTTTTATTTCACAAAAAACAAAACCGCTTCATTTCTGGCGGGAATGTTATTTGCTTTTTCGCCGTTTCATGTCTATCAATCCACCATCGCTCACGCAGGAACGATGCATCAGGAATGGATTCCTTTTTTCATACTTTTCTTATTTAAATTTTTTGAAGAATTTAAATTCAAATATTTTGCTTTGAGCGTGGTTTTTCTTTCTCTTATCGCGCTTACCGAGCATCATCTTTTGGCGTTTACGGTCTTATTTTTAGGAATATTCCTGGCGTATAAGCTTATCACCCAATTAAGAGTCCTGGGAAATAAAAAATTCTGGATGTACGCGGTATTCTCCGCGATGATTATGGTGATAGTTTCTTTTTCTCTTTTTTCCTCCATGTTCCGCATCGCGTCTTCTGAGAATAATTTTCTGGATCCGGGAATCAAGTCAGCCAGGAAGTATGCCATGAAACCGCTTGATCCGCTCGCGCCTCCCAAAGCGCATTCTCTCTGGCCGGAAGTAAATCTTGGTATTAACACCTTTCTTCTGGGGGAAAGAAAAGAAGACCGGCCGTATTTCATTGGCTATCTTACTTTTGGAGTTATACTTTTCATGCTGGCCGCCCTCATTTACAGGAAAAAATGGAAAATTATTACTAAAGACAATGCCGGTATTTCGCTGTTGCAAGGCCTGCTTTTCTGGGTTATAACGACTGTATTATTTTATATATTTGCGCTGGGGCCTCAAATCAAAACGGGGGATCAAAAAATATTTATGCCATATTATCTTATATATGAGTATCTTCCTTTTTATGAAAATATTCGAACTACGGGAAGATTATTTGTGTACGCTATGCTGGGAGTGTCGCTGCTTTTCGCATATGGTATGGTGTTACTTATAAACCGATATCCATATAAAAGAAATGTACTGGCCGGAATTTTTGCAGTCGTTATTCTTTTGGAATTTAGCGCAGTGCCCTTGCCGACCATATCAATCACTCATTCGCCGTTTTATTACAAGATCGCCAAAGACAAAGAGCAGTATAAAATTATGGAAATACCGGGAAGCACGGATTATGATTTCGCGAGTTATGCCATGATTACGGAAACTATCCACAAGAAACAACCTATGCACGGAATGCCTTTGGCGCGTGTTATCAAGGGCCAGTTTGACTTTCAAAAGAAAACACCGGTTATCAAGCAGCTTCTTTATACGCTGCCTACCGGTCATAATCCGGAAAAAAACAAAACTCCGGATTACTTTAAAAACGCGAATGAAATACTGCACAGCCAAAATATCCGTTATATCACTATCAGCAAGAAATTTTTAAAAGAAATACGCGTGGAAAGGACGATGAGTTTTATTGAGAAATATATAAAGTATGAGGAGAAGTATGAGGATGAGTATTTGGTTGCGTATAGGGTAAGATTTTGAAGTCTTGAACCATGATTTTCTTGATTAAGGGATTAACTTGATTTTTTTAAGTTTATAAATTTTGCAAGTTCAGGCGTCTCGCCTGAACTTTTGGTTTCTGGAAACCTGTAGTCTTTTAAAAATCCAAGGTTCATCACGATTAGGACTTACGCGTTTGACTTTCCATTGTCATTCCCGCGTAGGCGGGAATCCAGGAGTATACCACGTATCTCTCCTATAATAATCCATATATAAAGCAAAAATAAACTAAATTAGCTGTCATTGTATATATCGTTTTCCAAACTGAATTCTGGATCCCCGCCTACGCGGGGATGACAAACGCGTAAGTCCTATAAATATAAGTTTAGCCTTTATTAAAGTTCGCCAAAATTTACGGAACGGATTGCAAATCCGTTCCTGCGCCTCAGTTCCTGCATCTTGATTAACCTTTAACTTTTTTTATATCCTTCAAAACTAACAAGTCCTCTTTCTTAATCTCTCCCAACAAATAAAGCACCGCTAAATAAACAGTTCCAAGAATCGCGCTCCATAGAACAAACACCAACCTTCCCTGCGGCAAAAAATGCGCGATAACATAAATTATTAAAGCTCCGATGAATGCTTTGATAATACTTCTTAGTGAAAAGAAAGTCTGGAAATTCTGATAAATATAATAGAGCATGATTACGGTCACTATAGTCGAAGCAATTGAGGTTGCTATCGCGGATCCGACAATGCCGTATTTTTGAATGAATATATAATTAAGCGCGGTGTTTATGGCTACCCCTATAATGGAAATACTCATGGAAATTTTTGTTTTTCCGGCTCCGTTCATGACGAAACTCATGACATAAAACACTGTCAGAAATCCGACACCATATACTAATATAGACATGGATCGTGCTGCTTCCATATAGTCCTGGCCGTAGAACAAATCAATAATTGAAGAAGAAAATTGGGACATAAGCACTACTGCCGGCACCAAAACCCAAAGCATGAGCCGAAGCGACCAGGTGATAAGCAGGCGGGTTTTTTTAATATCCTGTTCCGCGGTACTTTTGGAAATCGCCGGAAGAAGGATAATAGTCAGTGCGTAAAATAGATAATAAGGAATTCTTCCGACAGTTAACGCCGCGTTATAAATTCCCGTTATATAATCGTCTTTTAACAGCGCTTTGACTAAATATAAATCAATGCTGATGAGAAGCTCGTAAGCCAGAAAAAATACAATGATCTGTCCCGCGTAATTAGTAAGTTTTCTCCATTCAAATCCGCCTTCGTCCCGCAAAGCAGGACTACGGCGTGACAAGTCAACATCTTTTTGTTCCAATTCTCTGGATACTTTGAATACGTCAATACTCCAGGCAACCGCGAAAACCAAAAGGGGAGCAGCCGCGTAGCCAATTACGGAACCTTTTACGCTGTAGAGGTATGCCAATCCTATGATAATTCCCACCCTTACCAGTGAACGGAATGTTTTCAGAAAAGACTGGATTTTAAATTTATGCAATCCTGTATAGTAGGAAAAATAAAAAGATGCCAGTGCGAAAGAGGGGATAATAAGCGTGGAAATTCGAAAGAGTTCTGTGAGGCTTGGATCACCGAGAATTTTGGCGAGGGCAGGGGAGAGAAGAAAGAAGAGTAATGTTATGAAACCGACAAGAACAGCTTGCAGTATCGCGGCCTGGCGTTTAATAACTTTCACGAGCGAGGGTCTGGTCTCAAAGATTTCACTGATATATTTGGCCATGGCGGTGGGAATTCCGTTGCCAATCAGAATAATCACCATGGTGGTTAGCGTAACGACCAGCCCATACCGACCATAATCCGCCGGCCCTAAAATCCGCCCTACGGCGCTATGAATCACATAGCCGGAAAGATTGAAAATAATTTCAGAGATAGTAAGCCAGATGAATGATTTGGCTAAGTGGGTTTTTCGCATAAAATCTTCCTTAAAGACATCGAATGTCCTATAGGACATTCGATGTCTTTAAGTATGGAGTATCTGAAATAAATTATGCCAGCAAATGAGGTCCTAACCCTTCGATGTCATTCTGCACCATCCACATTTTCGCGTAATACGCTTTTTCAATTTCCTTGCTGATTTCATCAGCATCCATATAGGTTTTTTCCGTCACCTCATAATCAAGCCCGTATTTTTCACAAAAGTCATTTACATTTCTAATGACGTGTCGAAGCCTTTCTTTATTATGAGGGCTTATATGTTCTCCTTTGGCTTCATTCATTCTTCTTATCGCTTCATGGATGGTTATTACTTCTCCAAAATGGTTAACTTCTCCTTTTTCCGACCCCTCAGTTATCCAATCTTTCCAATTCTGCTGCTTCTTTAATTCATCTCGCATTTCCCAAAATCGTTCTCTGAACTGGAGCAGTGATTTTTTTAATCCTTCCCATTCAGAAAAAAACTTCTCTCCGGTTAATTCTTTAATTCTGTCCTGCTTTCTTTTTTCCTGCTCCTGGATTTTTTGATCTTCTTTGGTGAGTTTTACTGCACCTTCCTGAAATTCGCCCATATTTTTTGATTAATGTTTATATTTCCAAATTTTCCCCTTAAATTGGCGTTTTTATGGTATCATATGCTGCTTGGATTGACAAGAACAACCAAGTATGATAGAAATATTTGTTGGCGGAGGGCAGTTGTTTAACATCTTCAACCTAAAATAAAGAAAGGGGCAGGTCAATGGCTACGACCAATTATAATGCAGAAAACAAAAGGCTTATAAGAAAGAGAATAATTGGAAACCTGACTTTGATAGTGGCATATCTGATTTTACTTTTTCTAGCAGGAGTAGAGTATAAGCAACGCTATGAATGGTCGCTTGTATGGTGGTATTTAACAGCCATATCGTTTTGTGTAACTGTTGGCATAATGGCTGTCTGTTTAATGCTTAGTTCTGATCGTTTTGAATTTCTCTTCGGATATTACGAAGAGAGGCGAAGCAGATACTTTCAACTTTGCGTACTTCTTCGCGCAGCTTTTTCAGTGACAGTCTTGCTCTCCATTTACACCCTTTTGGTTGTTACTTTTGAGCTAAAGTACCTTGGAGGAGCGGTTACTGCATTGACAACACTTGTGCTATTCTTCTGGTTTAAAGCATACTTCAGAAAGGCATGTGGACTGGACCCCGGTCCATTTGATTTTCTGAAGATTTAATTTTTCTTTGCAACACTAAAAAGGGACTGAATCTATCACTGATCCAGTCCCTTTAAAATTTCCTCAAAAATATCTTTCTGACTCTTATCACCATTTACCATAACCATATTCCATTCTTTTATCTTACTTTCAAACAATTCTCGCTTTTTTTCCAGATATTCCAATCCCTGATCCGGCACTCGTTCTCTTTGCATAATCACTTTTGGATCCACGTCAAGATAAAAAGCTTTTGCGGGCTGAATAAACTTTTCTGTGAAATTATTACTTCTTTCCAAAAACTGAATATTTATCACACTGTCGAAAAAATAGCGGTCACTTAGGATATTATTATAATTCTCTTTTTCCAAGTTATTTAATAATCGTTTGAATAAAAAAATATCCGCCACAAGAAACAATTTTCTTAACTGTATTTTTATCCAGCTTGCTTTTCTCACGCTTTTAGATTCCTGGTTTTTATCTCCACCGTGAAATACTCGCGATATTTTAGACGCCAGGCCGTTTTGCACCGCGTGGAAATAAAAAACTTTTTTGCCTTGTGACTGCAGGTGTTCTCCCAGGAGTTTTATCTGGGTGGATTTTCCGGAACCGTCGAGGCCGGAGATGGTTATTAGTTTGATCATATAATTAATTTCCCCGTCTCCCCGCAGGCGGGGAGAAGGGGACTACGTTTTTAATACATCAAAACCGCCACCGGTTCCATCTTTGCTACCAATTTCACAATCTTATTCTCCTCCATTCCCCGGATCACTTCTTCCACATCTTTATAATACGCGCTGTCCTGCATGATGACGCCTTTGGATTTGGCGTTGTATAACTTTACTTTTCGCGTGGATAGTTTTTGGAAAAGAGCGTCTTTGGTCTCTGGTGTGTCTTTTTCCGGACTTTTTCTTCGTCCGGTGCCGTGGCTGGCGGAATAAAAAGTGGATTCATTTTCATCAGTGCCGACGCCGAGATAAGCCGGCGTGCTCATGGAAGAGGGGATAAAGACCGGCTCTCCGGTGATAGAAAACAGGGGATGATCCTTCATGTGTGACGGGCCGTTAGCGCGGACCGTGCCGTTGCGGTGGACCCACACGTCATGGCCATAATGATGTTCCTGGTGAATGTAGACATGAGGCATGTCATAGAGGAGATTAAGTTCAGGATTTTTCCCCAGGGTCTCTTCTATAGCGTTATCAATGTGATGCGTGAGAATCACGCGGTTGGCAAATCCATGGTTGGCAGAGGCATTGTGGGAATGGATAAACATTTTTCCTTCCAAACTTCGGTCGTCATAGGCAAAGAAGTTATCTTTATTTTTATACTCCTCAATTTTTTGAGTCAAAAGTTTCATTTGTTTTTTGTACTCCGAACGAAACGCGGCTTGTCCTAATTTTAAAACCAGTCGTTGGCTGGTATGTTCTTTTCTTTTAGGAGTGTAAAGATAGGACGCGTATTGCCCCATGAGTCCTGAACCGGTATGCAAAAGAAAAATATACTGTCCTTCATATACCCCCAGTTTTTTGGCTATCTCGTCATTCTTTATGTCAGTAATTTTCATGAGATCGAGAAAATGATTGCCGGCCGCGCCAAGAATACCGAGGCGGTATTTTCCAATATAAAGAAACAATTCCGGAATGGCATTTCGAATATCCTGTTCGCTTACTTCTTTTTGGAAAAAATTTCCTTGTTGAAAAGTATTTTCAATTTCATGTCGCGTTCTGGTGTGAAAATAGTTTTTTACCGGTTCAACTCCTTTGCGGCAAATATCCAATACCAGTTGGAAGGGTATCGTGGTGCCGACATATTTTTTTGTCGGTACGACCTCTGCCAGTCTCTGGAATAACTTATCCAGATTTCCATCCGACAAATCTTTATCAGTAAGATTAGTTTTTAAGAATCGCATACCGCAATTGGGGGCGGTATCATTGATTTGGGGCAGCAAATAATGCTCTGAGGCTACCACGGTACCCGTAGGGTTTTTTCTTCCTTTTTTGCTATGCACGTCACTCATGATAGCCAGGTGATGAAACGGATACGGGGAAGCCGCGACATTTTCGATTTCCTTTATCGTGTCGTCATTGGGCATCAAATCCTGGGAAAGATGAAATACGGCCGGTACGTTCATTCTTTGGGATTTGAGTTGTTGTTTATGGAGTGATATGTTAGTGAGCATAGCTTTTCCTTGTTCTCCCTCGCCCCGTCGCCGCGATGGGGAGAGGGTTGGGGTGAGGGGAGGTTTATATTCTTTTTATAATTTATTATAAATATCCGCGTATTGCCTGGCGATATTTCTGATATCAAAATTCTCTTCAACAAATTTTCTTCCCGCCAGGCCCAGCTGATTTCTTTTTTCTTTATTAAATCGAAGATCAAACACCGTCTCCCAAAGTCGAGATGGATTACCAGCTTCTATAGTAACAGCATTTTGACTGTTCGCGAATTCACACAGAATAGGGAGATCGGAAATTATCACCGGTTTTCCGCAAGCCATAGGTTCAATAGCTGCCAGAGGCACGTCGAACTTTCCTTTCATGTCGCGCACGGGAAATATCACTATATCGGAAAGATTGTAAAGTGCTGCCATATCCTTGAATGTATCAGTAAAAATGACATGATCAGAAATATTGTTAGCCTGAAGTCTTTCTATGACATAAGCCTTTTTTTTCGCGTCCTGGGAATTTTTGACCCGGCAGGCGAAAATAAATTTTATCTTGTTGGCTCTAATTACTTTTTTATTCATAGTAATCATGTCTACAATATCATTGGTCGCTCCTAACCGGACGTATTCCCCCGGCCAGGAAACAATGAAATCTTCCGCGGCAATATCCCACTGTTTCATAAGCAACTCGTCTTTTGGCGCGGGGGAATATTGTATAAGATCGATACCTGGATATGTTCGTTCCACATTTGAAAATCCCAACGTCTCCAGTTTATCTTTAGCGTGATTGGAGTATGTAATAAGCAAATCTCCGAACATAAGTTTTTTGATGGACTCATCTTTAAAAATGTCTTCTCGCAAGGTGGCGATTGTCTGGATAGACTTTATTTTATCTGTTTGAATAAATTTTTTAATCAAAAAAGAATTTAATTTCGTGGGAGTAAAAAAATAGTGCGCTATGTCGAAAGTATTCCGCGTATGATATTGGTAAAGGAGCGAACGAATCTTCTGGTACAAATTAAAATTGGCGCCGGTATACACCGGCTCCTGTACCACTGTTTCCGGCATATCTAATCTTGTACCGCAGCCCATTACATGAAACTCAAAACCGGATACGTTTTTAGCCAGATAATAGGCGAAATTTTTGGAAGCCTCGTCCCAGGGGGGAGTAAGCGGTCTGGTAATAAGTAATATTTTTTTCATCTATTTATTCGCGTACTTATGTATTTCCTTTTCTTCCGCGCCAGACGAAACTATTACGGA
This sequence comes from uncultured Bdellovibrionales bacterium, assembly GCA_964387895.1. Lineage (GTDB taxonomy): Bacteria > Patescibacteriota > Minisyncoccia > Moranbacterales > UBA2206 > CAYLWX01. Next base: position 17,047 of record CAYLWX010000008.1, read on the forward strand.
GGTTTTTTTATTTTCCAATAAATTTTCATTCATATCGACTCCTCTTTTTTCTCCAGGCAATACTTTTACGTCTCCCTCCTGGATTTTTTTCTTTCCGGACATAATTTTCCAGCGGAAATATTTTTCCTGGGAGGTGTAATTTTCTATATAAAAATCAGCGCTTGGTTTCTTTATATCATCAAAATACACTGCCCACCAGGTCTTCTTGTAACCAGGATCCATATAGGTATCACTGGACCAGAATAAGTACGCTGAGCTGGCGATAAATAAGAGGATAATATATATAATAAGTTTACCCGAGTTAAAATTCATAAAACATTACTATAGACTAAGAAATTTATGCTTATTCATCCTTGTTTCTGTAAAATATCGAGATTTGCGGACTAGAATAGATATGGTCAAAGTTCTTTAACTTGTCAAACTGAGCTTTGTCGAATTTAGGGTTAACTATGATCATATTTGTACGCGTTTCTTTAAAACATTGTCGCGCCTCCGGACTGTCGGGATTTGAAATCATATGAAGCGTGCACATTTCTCTGGGTTTTGTGGCGTCTTCATAGCGTTTTAAATAACCCCTTGATTGAGGATACTTATATCCGCGCATAAAAAAGAGTTTTATCCATGAATCTCCTATAATATAGTTGTGATCTTTAATGAGCACGTCACTGTCATCTATCCGTTCTTGTAAATATTCGGTGGAATGAAAAGTCTGGGAAAGTCCGTTGTGATCCACTTGCGTTTTAAACGCCGCGACAGAGTCTGAAATTCCACTGATGAATACGAACGTCACTATTACCGCTAAACCTCCCTGCATAAGAAAATGAGCACGGAAATTTTTTATACTGAAAAATATAGAGTAAGTAGTGTACGCACTGAGAATAGCCAGAGGGTAGGAAAGATAACTACCTATTCGGTTACTGGGTAAATTTATAAACAGAAGATGGGGTTTCATGGACATAATGATCAGCATAACGGTCCAGGAAAGCACTATGGAATATCCCAGGTTTCTTCTTTTATATTGAGAAATTAAAAACATAAAACCTATAAGGCCCAGTACTAATCTTTCTTCTCCCAGGGAGGATTGTAAATCTCCTGTATCCAGACCGGCCCGTGTGGACTTGGAAGGCGTTCCCAGCGCGGTATTTACCGCGTTGGATTGCAGGTAGGCGGGAGGAAAAATGACAAAAAGAAATATTATTCCGGCAACCAATACGGACAGGACGGAAGGAGAGAACGCGGTTTTTATTGCCTGCGGAACAAAAACGCGAATTCCTTTGCCGTACAAACCAATAAAAATTACTGCCATCCCGGCCATGATAAACAGAAAAATAAACGAAGTCAGGTGATGAGTATAAAAAAGTCCCAAAGTAATGAACACTGCCAGGCTTAAAAAAATCTTCGCCTTACTGATACTCCCGGCACTTTCTCCTGATTTCAAGAACGCGAACGCTCTCGCGTAAAAATAAAAAGAGAGAGGCATGAGAAAATTTCCCATGATATTTCCTATAACTCCTCCGCTTACAAACTTGGCTTGAGGAGAGGAAACTGCATGCAACACGCCCAGGAAAATCAATGAAAGGATAGCGATATTTTTATTTTGAAATGTTCGCAGTACAAAAATAAATACCGCGAGAATGCTGAGGAGATTAATGAAATAGAGTACTGCCACGGGGAAGGCGCTTAAAAAACTTAAGCCTGTGATAATTCCTAAAACTCCAAATACAATGTGTTCTCCAATAATGAAATCAGGCATCCCGTCATAATCCGGAAGTCGCTGGCTGTCACGCATCCACTGCGCCCAGTACATATGGTGCCCCATATCGGTAGAAGTGGGGATAACCGTGTCAGAAAGATAAACAGTCTTAGTAAATATCATGAGAAACAAAAACACTATAATGGCGATGTATTGGTTTTTTGAAAATGCAAAGAGAGGAGATTCGCTTTTTTCTTTTTTTCCGTCGTTTTCTCTACGCGCGGATCGTTTTTTATATATAGCGAAGAAAATTATTATCATTGCGACTATGCCCGACAGGAGATATAGTCGAGTGAAAGGCACATGAAGCCGATCGTAGACAAAAGAAAGAAAATCAACAAGCACGATACTTACGCCAAAGGAAAGTATGAAATGCTCCAGTATTGAAAGACTTCTCTGTTTCGCGAACACCGCTTGAAGCAAAAAATAACCAGGAAAAAACAGGACAACCGCAAGCGAAATAATAAAAGTTATTTGAGTAAGAATAAAGTTTCCCATGGAAAAGGAATACGCTGTTTCAGTTATTTCTTATATTTCTCCCTGCGAAATAAGTACATCTGGTCTTCAGTCAAGCGCCGGTTGGATTTTATCATATCAGCAATAAGCGCGAAGATCACAAATTGCATGCCTATTAAAAACAGCGTTACGGAAAGCAGAAGGTAGTTCCGGTAAGGAGAGACCTTAAATTCCTGAAAATAGAGAATTAAAAAAAACAAGAAAGTTAGAAGAGAAACCAGGATAAGCACTATTCCCGGAATGCCGAAAAATTTCATAGGCCGGACATCACGGATCGCTTTTAAGATAATTTTAAAGCTATTATTGATGTAGCGATAGATACTTCTCACTACCCGGGATTTTCGTTCCTTGAAATAAGTCACTTTCACCGGGATCCATTTAATTTTGAGGTTTTTTCCCAACGCGTCAATGATAACTTCCTGCGTATAGGTGAAGTCGCCGGGCAAATTGAGCCGAAGCATAACTTCTCGGTTATACGCGCGAAAACCGCAAGTAAGGTCATTGATTTTTTTATTCATGAATTTTCCAATAATCCATGCCGCGAAACGATTAAGGAAACTCTTGATCCAGGGGATGTTCACGGCGGTATTCTCTGTAAACCTGTCCGCGCTTACCATATCGGCCTCTCCTTTTTGTATCGGTTGGATTAATTTTGGAATATCCCCGGGGTCAAACTGCCCGTCGGCGTCAATGTTGACCATAATATCCGCGCCTTGTTCCAGGGCTTTTTCCACGGAAGTTCGAAATACTACGCCTATTCCGCGGTTAGTCGAGTGAGAGTACACCGCATCGGCTCCAGCTTCCTTGGCTACTTCGGCAGTCCGGTCAGAAGACCCGTCATTAATTACTTGTATAACCACTTCGCGCACGCCAGACAAAGATCGCGGAATTTTTTTAATAGTATTTGCAATGGCACTTTCTTCGTTAAATGCTGGAAGATTGACGACTAATTTCATGTATGAAGATCGCAACGATCAATTTCAGTGATCCAATATTGAGCGTTGTTTAGAAAGTTATTATTTATTTTCGATAATTATCTTCCGATTCCTTTATAAAGCACGCCTGATTTTTTGAAATCATCTTTACGGAAACAATTTTTTCCGTCAATGAAAACTTTCACGCCATGCTGCTTCAAAGTGGCGGGGGATATTTCCCTGAATTCTTTATGATCGGTAACCAGAACTACCGCGGTAGATTTTCGGAGAAGTGTTTCCAGGTTTCGTACGGTCGAACTTTTTGGAATATGCGGATCATACACATGGCACTTTGCCCCGTGCTCTTCAATGAGTTTAATCACTTTTAACGCGGGCGATTCCCGGACATCATCCACATTTGCCTTGTAGGCTACTCCTAATACGCCTATTTCGGTTCCCTTCATGGGAAGTTTGATTTCATTGAGGCAGTCCTGCAGCAATTCAACGGTATAGCCGGGCATAGAGTTGTTGATTTTTCGGGCAATTTTCAGGAACTCATGATCAAAACCGGACTTCTTCGCTCTTTCTATTAAATAATACGGATCAACAGGGATACAGTGCCCTCCCACGCCGCAGGAAGGAAAATGGGGCATAAACGCGAACGGTTTCGTGGAGGCTCCGAGGATAACATCCTTTACATCAATGCCCAGCTTATCGAAAGATTTCGCGAGCTCGTTAACAAAAGCAATGTTGATATCCCGAAACGAATTCTCCACTATTTTTACTGCTTCTGCTTCTCGGATAGACTTCATTGGTTTTATTTCTCCCTCTATTATACTCTCATAGAACTCGACTGCTTTTTTTAGTCCGGTAGAGTCAAATGAGCCGACTACCCGTGGAATATTAGTAACATTCCACTTAAGATCTCCCGGATTAATTCTCTCGGGGCAGTGGGCAATATATACATCTTTTCCAACAGTATGGCCGGCAGACTCAAATATAGGTTTTACCACCTCCTCGCTTACTCCCGGGTTGACAGTCGACTCAAGGATAACCAGAGATCCTTTTTTTATATTCCTGGCAGCAGACTGCGAGGCTTCAATTACGGGATCCAGCACGGGGTAATATTTTTCATCCACGGGAGTGGGAACGCAGATTAAAATAATATCCGCTTTAGAAATAACTGACGGTTCGTCAGTGGCGTTAATTTTAAATCGGGCTACTCTTTCTTTCAGGAACTTTTCTTCAAAAGGGCTTTTGCCACTATTGATCAGGTCAACATGACTCTTCTTTTTTTCCAGGCCATATACCGTATATCCTTTCTCGGCGCAACGTACGGCCAGGGGAAGTCCTACGTATCCCAGTCCTATAACACAAACAGCCGGCATATTTTTCTGCATTGCAACACAATAACCAATTAATGATTCGAACATTTTTAATTATATTGGCAATAGCTTTTTTTAGCAAATAAATATATTCTAAACTATACGTCTTCTTGCTAATTATCGGCTTATTAGGTATGGTGAATAAGCCTGTTAATTAAGTGTATTCATCCGAATATATGATTACTGATGAAATTGCGATAAAAGTACATGCCGGAAAGGGAGGTGATGGAGTAGTAGCCTTTAGTAAAATAAAGATGAGCCTGGGTCCAACCGGCGGAAGAGGAGGTGATGGAGGATGTGTCTTTTTTCAGGGCAGTTCAGATCTTACCGCTCTCAATAAGTACAGACGCAAAAAGGATTATCATGCTTCAGACGGCCGAAATGGAAAAGGGGATAAATCTACCGGGCATAAAGGTGAAGACCTGGTTCTCACGGTGCCTATAGGGTCAGTAGTGCGCAACGTGAACACGGAAGAATGCGTTGATATTCTTAAGCCGGACCAGAAAATTATTGCCGCCAGGGGAGGAAAGGGAGGAAGAGGCAACTTTTATTTTCGTTCACCGGCCAATACTACTCCCAGGATACGCGAGAAAGGAAAACCGGGGGAAGAGTTTGAATTTTTTATTGAATTAAGATTAATCGCGGACATCGGTCTCGTAGGACTTCCCAACACCGGAAAATCAAGTTTATTAAACGCGGTAACTCGCGCGGACGCCAAAGTGGCTAACTATTTTTTTACCACACTTGAACCTAATCTGGGAGTTCTGGATCATATTATCATCGCGGATATTCCGGGAATCATCGAAGGGGCTTCCAAAGGAAAAGGATTGGGAATAAAATTTTTAAAACATATCCAGAGAACCAAAATACTGTTCCACTGTATTTCCTCCGAATCCTCCGATCCCGTTAAAGAGTATGCAATAATACGGAAGGAATTGGCAGCATATAATCCCGAGTTGCTTCTAAAGCCTGAAGTTATCGTGCTTACTAAATCCGATCTTTCCAAAGAAAAGCATCTCGATTGCATCAGAAAAAAATTGCAAAAGATTAACGCGGAAATAGCAATAGTTTCAATACACGACAAAAATAGCGTAGCGTCTCTTGCCAAAAAGATGAAAAGCTTTTTTCCTGTATAGCTATTGAATTATTTTTTTATAGTGCTATAATATAAACCGTTATACTTTATAACAAAAATATATATGAATAATCCGTATTACTCAGAAACGTTCTTCTTTGGGGTGATGATTATAATAGTTGTATGGACAATTCCGTGGAAAATAGTTGCGCTCTGGAAGGCGGCACGGCAGGGGCAGGGGGTATGGTTTGTGGTGTTGCTGCTTCTCAATACCGTAGCGATACTGGAAATTTTGTATATTTTTGTGTTTTCCAAAAGAAACAAAAATATAGCACATAGCAACAGCGTGAAAGATAATAACTAATTTCTCCAAAGTGGCTTTTCTCATTAGAGAATTCCATTTTGGCGGTATAAGAATATGAATAAAACGACTATCAGGCCATTGGGGGAGAATGTGCTGGTCAAAGCAGTCAGGAAAGACATGAAGACCAAGTCAGGAATTCTTCTTCCGGAAACTGCGTCGGAAGACCGTCCCCAGGAAGGAAAAGTAATCGCTGTGGGAGACGGCAAGGATATAAAAGTGAAGAAAAATCAAACAGTTATCTTTGCCAAATACAGCGGCACTGAAATCAAGCTGCAAGGCGAAGAATATCTTATTATAAAAAATGAGGATATTTTAGCGGTAGTTGAGTAAACAAGGTATCCTTTTATACATTAAAAGCCCTTCCTTCACGAAGGGCTTTTAATGTAAAGGAGAAAAGATAGATATTTTATTTTACTACTTCAAAACCTTTTTCCTTCCATGCATCTAACCCATCGGATAAAGCAAGCACATTGAGATACCCCATGTCAAAAAGTCGTACTGCTCCCTGAAAAGCCCAAAGACCGTCATTATCATAAAGAATGATTTTTTTCCCCGCTCCTATTTCGTTCCTTCTTTGTTCCAGGTCTTCTAAAAATATATTCATCGCTCCACGCAGATGTCCTTCATGAAACTGCCCGTCTTTTCGAACATCAATGAGAAGCACATTCTGTTTTCCGGATAAAATTTCTTTTAATTCGTTGCTTGAGAGATAGGTTACTTTTGATTGGTCCACAAATGAGCCAGGGTCACCTTCCGATATGACGGACTGGTAGGATTCTACCCACCCTTGCAAGCCGCCTTCCAGATACCATACGCGTTCCAGGCCGAGTCTTTTTGTGATAGATTCCAGAAAAGAGATAACCTGGTTGGAGCCGTCGGAATCCACTATAGCGTAGTCCTGGTTTCTATTCATGCGCGCCAATTCCTGCTCGAGAAAGGTCAGGGGAATGTACACAGAATCCAAAATGTGTCTTTTTTTATATTCTTCTTCATTTCTTGCATCAATTACTGTTATCTCTTTTTTGATTCTTATTTTTTTTGATAATTCTTCAGGAGAAATTTTTCTATTTTTTTTGAAATCTTCAGAAGGTTGAGGAGAGGAGGAGCTGGCTGCAGATTCTTCTCCGGAGGTATTATCGTTGTTGAAAAGCGTAATGGCTCCCACCGCCAGGATAAGAAAAAAACCAGCTAGTATCGCGGTAAAGTTTTTATTGGCAGATTGTGGCATATACATTACTTCTATTCCTCTTTATTTACTTCAAAATACTACCCGCAAAATCATTATACCCTCTGATAAATTCTTCCACAGACATGCTCTTTTTTCCTTCCATCTGAACTTCTTCCAGAATAATCACTCCATTATTAGCCTGCACCCCTATTTTTTCTCCGATTTGGAACACTTCTCCGGTATGATGTTTTATTTCCGGATTATTTTTAATAAGAGTTACCCTGTTAAGCTTTATTCTTTTTATAGAATCATCGCGTTCCCAAAAGGTAAATATACCCGGCCAGGGGTTAAACGCGCGATATTGACTATAGATCGCTTCAGCATCCTGAGACCAGATTATCTTTCCGTCTGACCGCTCAATAAGCTGGCACATGGTTGCTTGAGAATTATCTTGCTTTTGGGAAGTAAGTTTGCCTTCTACCCAAAGTGGCAATGTTTCAAGAAGCAAACTGGCCGATTCCGAAGCTAATTTTTTGGTCAACTCGAGGGCAGTTTCATTTTTTTCAATCAAAACACTTCTCTGGCTTAACATATCCCCGGTATCTACTTTTTCATCCATAACCATGATCGTAGTGCCGGTTTCTTTCTCGCCCGCAAGGAGCGAGTTTTGGACAGGAGAAGGGCCTCTCCATTTAGGAAGAAGCGAGGGATGCACATTGATACACTTAAATCCGGGTATCTCCAGTACTGCCTTGGGCAGAATTTTTCCATAAGAGGCTGCCACAATTATATCCGGTTTCTGGTTTTTTATCTCCAGTACTGCCGCTTCGTCGAGTCGGTCGGGTTGAAATACAGGGATATGGTGTTTTTCCGCGAGGGATTTTACTAAACCCTTCCTGGGCTCTTTATCTTTTCCGCTTTTCTTATCCGGTTGGGTATATACGGATATTACATTGTAGTGTCCCTCAATGAGAGAATATAAGATCCTTTCCGCGAAAAAGGATGATCCCATAAAAATGATTCGCAAAGTAATTGGTTCTGAACTCATGCGCGTAGGGTTATTAGTTTATTTTTTATTATCAATTGCCGCTTTTTTATTTGTTTCCTGTAATGCCGCCTTCACTCTTCTTTTGGTAAATAACACTCCGTTCAGATGATCTAACTCATGCTGCAGCACTCTCGCCAGGAAATGTTCTCCTTTTATAATAATTCTTTTTCCTTTTCGGTCCAGCGCTTCTACTTCTATTTTTGCGTGCCGTTTCACGGGAAAAAATTGTCCTGGAAACGAAAGGCATCCTTCTTCCGCGACATTTTTTTTCCATGATTTGGACCGGATTTTCGGGTTGATTAACACATACGTAGTTTCATCTACCTTCATCGTTGCTAATTGCAATGAATAGCCTACCTGGGGAGCAGCCAGCCCCACACCATTGCTATGCTCCATGGTTTCCAGCATATCTAAAATAAGTTCCTGAATCACGGAATCATTAGGATCTTTGATTTGCTTAGCCTTTCTTTCGAGGACAGAGTTGGGGTAAGTGAAAATGGGAAGGATGGACATAAAAATTTTTTGATTGCGTTCTTTGCATTTTAAACTTCATTATATAATTCCAATCGGATCAACATCCACAATCCATCCTGTCGGCAACGCGTATATCACATCTCTGATTTCTCCAGGCAATGGAGTGTCGGCCGGTATTTTCATGAGAATTTGCTTTCTAAATCGTCCTCTCACCTTAGGAACAAAGGGATCGTGGGGTGGAAATAGTACTATTTTTTTATGGGATGATTTATGGGTTATGCGCTCATAAACCAGTTGTGTTTCCTTTAAGACTTTTTTAAGATTGGCATCCTGGAATAGCAACTTTATAAGCCGGAAAAAAGGAGGGAGGCGCAATGGTTTTCTTTCTTTTACTTCTTCTTCATAAAAAGTCCGGAAATCTTTTTCCCTTATCATTTTAAATAATTTTTGATCAGGATGAAAAGTTTGAAGGAGCACGCGACCGGGAAATTTAGCTCCCGGACGGTTTACTCGTCCTGCCGCCTGCAGTATATGCTGGTACGCGCGTTCGGTGGTGCCAAAATCAGGCGTAGAAAGCATATTATCTGCGTCTATAATACCAACGACCGCCACGTTTGGCAAATCCCATCCCATCGAAATCATCTGGGTGCCAACGAGAATATCAATTGATTTATTTTTGAATTCCTGATAAAGTGTTTCTTTTTGCTTCGCGCTTTTTGCGGACTGGCTGTCCGCCCGCGCTATGCGGGCGGAAGGAAAAAAGCGCGCCACTTCTTTTTCTACTTTTTGAGTGCCTATCCCTATGTTTCTAAACTCTATTCCGTTACACGCGGCACAATGCGGAGTGATATCGGAGCGATAGGAGCAGTGCAGGCAGTAGAAAAATCCCTGGCGGTCATAGATAAGCGCCCGATCGCACGTGGGGCACCGAAGCACTGTTTTACACTCTCTGCATACGGAAAAGCTGCTCATTCCCTGGCGGTTCACGAAAAGAATGACTTGTAACGAGTGTTTCAACGCGTACGTGATTTCCGATTCCAGTTTTTTTGAGATAGGGGAGTAATTTTTTATCCACCGTTCTTTTTTCATATCAACCAGCTCAATCACGGTATGCCGGTTCACAGGAAGATCAGGAAGAGTGAGAAGGGTATAAGTATTTTTTTCCGTGGCAAAGTACCAGGAAGAAATTGCAGGAGTAGACGAACCGCGTACCAGCGGGCATTGGTAGCGCGCGCTCATTTCTTCCGCTACTTTACGCGCGTCATATCTGGGGTTCATATCCCACTGCTTAAATGAAATGTCATGTTCTTCGTCTAATACGATTAACCCCAAATCTTTGAATGGAGCGAATAGCGCCATACGCGACCCGATAATTATTTTTGTTTCTCCTGATCGTATTTTTTCCCAATTTTGATAAAATTCCCCTTTGGAAATTTTGCTGTGTAATATTGAGATTTTATCCTGGCTAAAATAAGCGCTATAGCGCTCAATTGCCTGGGGAGTAAGCGTAAGATCAGGCAGCAACACCAGGGCTTGCTGCCCGGGCTTTAGATTTTTTATGGCTTCAATATAGACTTCAGTTTTACCGGATCCGGAAGGACCGTATAAATAGAATTTTGAATTTAGAATTTTGAATTTAGAATTTTTGATTTTTTTTATAGCTTGCTTTTGCGCGGGAGTAAGAGTTATTTTTTTTGCTTTTGGCGCGATACTATTTTTTTCTTGTTTTTTTCTGGCTTTTACTTTTTTGGGGACGAAAGATTTGAGGACAATGCCAAGGGGGCACAAGTAATATTCTGAAATAAATTTGGCGAGTTCCAGTTGATGAGGAGTCAGGAATGACTTTGCGAGTATGGATCGAACTGGTTTAAGAAAAAATTTTCTGGTCCACTGCTTGTAAGGGTAACACGCGATCACTACTCCTTTGATAGTTCGGTGGAAAAGAGGAATAGATACCAGGGTGCCTGGCGGCAGTTCTTCTGATGCGGAATAGGAAAACGCCTGATTACGAGAAAGGGGGATTCTGGTTAGAGGGACTACATCGGTGACATAGAGAGGTTTTTGGGTCATGTGTTAAGGATAGCATTATTTGTTTACTTTTAAAATTTTGTGGGTTAATATACAAATACTTATGAAACGGAAAATCTTCATCGCTATCAACTTGCCGGACCACACAAAAAAGAAAATCTCGAAAGCTATTGAAAAATGGCGGCATTTGCCGATGCGGTGGGCAAAAGAAGAGCAGTACCATCTTACGTTGCATTTTATCGGCTATATCACTGATGAAAAAGTAGTGGAAATTTGCGAGCATGTGCGCGAGCTGGCGCGACAGTTTGATTCATTTGAAATAGAATTCAATTCCATCGAACTTGCTCCTGATCCGGATAATCCGCGAATGGTGTGGCTGCAAGCTGATGCGAGTGAAGAACTTGAAGCATTGCGCGAAGAAATAGAAAAAGAATTAGGAGTATTTAAAAAGTCACCAAAGGGTTTTCGTCCCCATATTACTCTTGGCCGTATAAAAAGAATCCGATGGGAACACTTGCCGGAAAAACCGGTGATAAAAAAAGATTTCTTCGCGTCTGTTCCCGTAGAGACTATTGACGTGATGGCCAGTGAAGTTACCAAACGGGGGGTGGAGTATTTTGTGGTGGAGAGTTGTACACTACTATAAATAACCAATCCTCCTCCCCTCCCTGAGAGGAGGAATGAGGAGGGGTGGTGACTATGGGGAAGGCCGGGTGATATGGAAAGTCTCCAACACCACCCCCGGCCCCTCCTCAGGGAGGAGGGGAGGTTATATCATATTATGACATTATGCCAAACATCCTCGGAATCACCATTGATAACCTCACCAAAAAACAAATTCTCAACAAAGTAGAGCATTTTCTTACTGAAGAAAAATTTCACCAGATTGTGACAATAAATCCAGAGTTTATTATAGAAGCGCAAAAAGATCTGGAATTTCAAAATATTCTTAATGCTGCCGATTTGCGAGTGGCGGACGGAATAGGTATACGATTCGCGCTACTTGCGAAAGGCATCTGGCTTCACGCTCGAATGCCTGGCGCGGATTTAATGCGAGAAATTTTGGCCATAGCTGAGCGCGATCAATTACAAGTATTTCTGGCGGCTAATAATAAGGGATTAAGCACATGGAAAGAAACGCGCGACGCGATAAAAAAATTATTTCCAACACTTAAGGTGAGCGGAGCAAATATGAAAAAGAGTGGAAAAAAAATTCCGCCGGATATGTTACAATCAAACATTGCGTTTTGCAATTTTGGAGCTCCATATCAGGAAAAGTTTGCCACAAGACTTAATGGTGATAGAATAAAGCTGTATATGGGAGTAGGGGGAAGTTTTGATTATTTTACTGGAAAAATTCCTCGTGCGCCTCGCATAGCAGGAATAATCGGACTGGAGTGGTTGTGGCGGCTTTTCATACAACCATGGAGAATAAAAAGAATTTTAAGGGCAACAGTGATTTTTCCAACAAAATTTATTTTCTCCAATTTAAATACTAAAAAATAACTATGGTTCGCGTGCGTTTTGCGCCATCACCAACCGGATACTTGCATGTCGGAGGATTACGGACCGCGCTTTATGATTTTCTGTTTGCCAGAAAACAAGGCGGGAAATTTATCCTGAAAATAGAAGACACCGACCAAAAACGTTTTGTTCCGGGAGCAGTAGAAAATTTAGTGAAGTCACTCGATTGGGCGGGACTTTCGCGTGATGAAGGAGTTTTTCTAAAAGAACACGAGCAACAATTTTCTGATCAAACAGTAGTTGAATCTAAAAACTACCAAAGCATTATCGAAGTAGGGGAGTATGGGCCGTATATCCAATCGGAGAAGCTGGAAGTGTATCAAAAGTACGCGCAACACATGATAGAAGCAGGGCACGCGTATTATTGCTTTTGTGACGTAAAAAGACTGGAAACAATGCGCCAGGAACAAATTGCGAAAAAACAACCGCCGATTTATGACCGGCATTGCTTGAAAAACGTGAGCGCTGACGAGCTACAAAAAAACCTGGAAGAAAAAAAACCGTACGTGATACGGTTAAAAGTTCCTGAAGATGAGAATATTATACTTCATGACATGATTCGAGGCGAGGTAAAATTCAGTACAAATATCGTGGATGACCAGGTGCTTCTTAAATCAGATGGCTACCCGACCTATCATTTAGCTAACGTGATAGACGATCATGATTTGAAAATTACCCACGTCATTCGGGGGGAAGAGTGGCTGCCAAGCGCACCCAAGCATCTTTTATTATACCGTTATTTTGGTTGGGAAACCCCAAAGTTTGCTCATTTGCCATTACTGCTTAATCCAGACCGCACCAAACTTTCCAAGCGACAGGGGGATGTGGCAGTTGAAGAATATATTAAGAAAGGCTACTTAAAAGAAGCAATCATTAATTTTACCGCCCTTTTAGGTTGGCATCCCGGAGAAGGGGAGACTCGGGAGCTTTTTACTCTGGAAGAATTAATTGAAAAATTTGATTTCGCGCACGTGCATAAGGCCGGCGCGGTGTTTGACTTAAAAAAATTAGACTGGATTAATTCGCAGTATATCAAAAAGTTGTCCATAGATGATCTCTATGAAAAAGCGTTGATATTTTTAGAGCAGAAAAAATTTTACCAGAACGCTCCTTCAGATCGACAGCGCGCGGAATATGTAAAAAAAGTATTAACTATCGAACAGGAACGCCTGGCAATATTGAACGAAGCAGGGGAACAGAACCAATTCTTTTTTAAGGATCCGGGATATAATAAAGAACTATTGCGATGGAAACAGGCAAGTGATGAAGATACAGGCAACTATCTCTCCCAATCATTCGAAATACTGGAAGAAGTTGAGGAAGAAAATTGGAACACGGAGCATCTCAAGACTATTCTCCTGGAAACCGCCGGTGACAAGAGAGGGGAGTTGCTCTGGCCTCTTCGCGTCGCGCTTACTGGAGAATTGAAATCTCCATCACCGTTTGAAGTGGCGTGGGTATTGGGAAAAGATGAGAGTTTGAAGAGAATAAGAATGGCTATCGAAAAGTAAATATTCTTAGTACCGAAATTATCTATAGTATGGTAAAATAGTAAGTGCTGGAATAAGGCACTATTTTATTTATGCGGAAAACAAAAATATACTCTGCCGTCACTTTATGTATAAGTCTTTTTGCTTGTGTCATTCTCTTCGGGGCATTCTTTTTTTATACCGCGAAAGGTTCCGAGTGCGACCAGTTGGCGGGGGATGATAAACTGAAATGCCAGGAGCTGGAAAAAAAAGCGGAGGCATACAGAAATTTAATTAACATTAAAGACAAGCAACAGCAAACACTTCAAAAACAAATGGAGCTTTTGGATAAGGAACAGGAGAAAAACAAGACGGATCTGCAGGATACGGGTTTGAAAACTGACGAGCTGGGCAGCCAAATTCAGGAATTAGAACGAGAGATAGATAATAAGAAAAGTGATTTGAAGTACAGAAAGTCAATGCTTGCGGGACTCATGCGTTCCTACTATGAAAATTACCAGCAGGGGCTTTTGAATATTGTGTTGATTAACGAGGACTTTTCAGATATTCTGGACCATGCTGATTATGTAGGACAATCAAGTATAAAACTTTCAGAGATTCTCCAGGAGATTGTAAAAACTAAGGAAGCGTTGGAAGGGGAGCAGAGTCAGTTAGAGGAAAAAAGGAAAGAAATAGAAGACTTAAAAGATCAATTGGAAACTAGAAAAAAAACATTGGAAGCAAATGAAATTCAGAAGCAGGTGTTATTGACCCAAACCAAAGGAGAAGAGGAGCGCTATCGGAAACTTCTCACGCGGGTAGAAGAACAAAAGCAGGAACTTTTTAATTTTAGCGAAGCAGGAAACCTGGCCGAAGTAATCGCAAGCGTGAATAATTATCCGAAGCCAAAACTTGAGTATTGGGCTTCTGAATCATGGTACTATTCCCAGAGAGATCCGCGGTGGGGGGAGAACTTTATTGGAAATTCTAAAAGTAATTTAAAAGACTGGGGATGCGCGGTAACTTCTGTCGCCATGGTTTCCACGTTTTACGGAAATAGAATATCCCCTAATATCTTAGCTAAACAACCCATTTACGCGTTTGATCTTATCAAGTGGAATCTTGGGGGATGGAGTAGTACTGCTATGGCAGTCGATTCCGTGTATGGAAGTTCCCATGGAAATATCAACTGGAGCGTAGTAGATAAAATGATTGCAAGCAAAATTCCTGTCGTCGTAAATATCAGAAAAACCAACGGCAAAGGAGGACATTATGTAGTGATACATAATAAAGATAAAACTGATTACGTGGTTCATGATCCATATTTCGGATCTAACATCTACTTGAACACCACAAGAGCATTAATGGGAACTATCGGAGACAAAAGTAGTACCGTAGTGGATCAGATGATTATTTATAAGAAATAAATATACTAGATGTCGTATAACATACATTATGCGACGTTATATAAATAATCTCTATCTGCTCCCCTGTTAAAAAATCAGATGCTGGATTTTTTCTTCCCTAAATAATCCTCTATCGCTTTGTGTAATCCTTCGTCAGCTAAGTTAGAGCAATGCATTTTGATGGGCGGCAATCCTTCCAGCGCGTCGGCTACCTCTCCCCGTGTAATTTTAATCGCCTCTTCCAGTGTTTTCCCTTTAGCCAATTCTGTAATCATGGAAGAAGTCGCGATCGCGGAGGCGCAGCCCAGAGTTTCGAATTTAATATCCTTGATAATTTCCCCCTTCTTTTTATCTTTTACCACTTTAATATACACTTTCATTAAATCCCCGCACACAGGATTGCCGGCAATACCAACACCGGAAGGATCTTTCATAGTCCCCTGGTTGCGCGGTTTGCGAAAATGCTCGATAACTTTTTGTGAGTATTGCATAAAATAGTCCTTCCTTGTTCTCCCTCTCCCCACCGCGGCGGTGGGGAGAGGGATTAAGGGTGAGGGGTCATTGGTAAGACGAGGCAATATTTACCACCCCTCAATCCCCTCCTCCCTGAGGAGAGGAGTAATTTATTTATTAGTATAATTAACTTTCTCTAGAGTTTTAAAATCCGCCAGCACATTTCCCGAAATCTTTCTCAATCTTTCCACTGTCCTCTTTAACTTCCCCACCGCCGTGTCAATATCTTTTTTGGTGGTATATCGTCCCAGCGTCATTCGAAGTGAACCGTGCGCTTCTTCCGGTTTGAGACCGAGTGAGAGAAGTACATGAGACGGAGAAAGTGACCCCGAAGAACAAGCAGAACCAGTTGAGCAAGCCACGCCTTCCATATCCAGAGCCAGAAGCAATCCCTCCCCTTCCACGTCCTGGAATGAAAAATTGGCGTTATTAGGAGAGCGACGTTGTCGTGATCCGTTAAGCATAGCGCGGGGAATTTCTTTGAATATTCTGTCTATGAGATACTCGCGCAACACAGTAATCTTTTGAGTTTCCTTCTTCTGATTTTTTTGCACTAATTCAATTGATTTTCCCAGTCCGACAATTCCTGGCACGTTATGCGTGCCAGCTCGTAATTTATATTCCTGGTCTCCCCCGTCCTGGACAGCTTTAATAGAAGTGTTTTTTCTTACGTACAACACCCCTACTCCCTTAGGTCCGTATATCTTATGGCCGGAAAAAGAAAGCAAGTCTACCCCCAATCTTTCTGTGTTGCAATTAAAATAATTTACTGCTTGCGTGGCGTCGGTATGAAATATAATTTTTTGATTCCCTTCTTTCAGGCGATTTTCATTTTCTTTTTTCACCATCCCGCCTATCTCTCCTATCGGCTGAACGGTGCCAATTTCATTATTGACATACATGACTGAAATAAGAATGGTATTAGTACGAATAGCTTTCTTCACTTCTGAAAGTGCCACAATCCCCTCTCGAGAGACAGGAAGATACATTACTTCTGCCAGACTATCTTTTTCTAATTTCTGGCACGCGTGCAACACGCAATGATGTTCAAATTGCGTGGTGATAATATGCGGCTTTTGGCTTTGCTTGTTGTTTTGGGCGTAATATGATCGTACTACGCCCTTTATAGCTAAATTATTGCTTTCTGTAGCGCCGGAAGTAAAAATAACCTCTCGTGGCGAGCATCCTAAAAACCATGCCACTCTTATACGAACTTTGTCCACTGCTGCCCATGCTTCCTGCCCGAAACTGTGTACTGACATAGCGTTGCCGAATTTTTCATTAAAATAAGGCAACATTTCCTCGAGTACTTCTCCGGCAAGAGGGGTGGTCGCGGCATAATCGAGATATATTTTTTTTGGCATACTATTATAAAATTTGAAGCACGAAATTATAAATCCATTATATTAAATCTCCCAACTTCATACTATATAGAGTCTTTCTGATCTGTTCTTCCAGTTTTTTCCACACTACTCTTGAAGCGCATTTACCTTTCTGGGTACAGGCTTTGCTTGCGCATTTCATGGGCGCGATAGGTCCTTCCAAAACTTCTATGATTCTCCCTACGGATAATTGTTCGGGCTTTCCTGAAAGGATATATCCTCCGTTCTTTCCTCTCTGGCTTCCTACCAGGTTGCTTCGCTTTAATCTGGCAATTAAATTTTCTAAATACTTTACCGAAATATTTTCTTCTCGCGCGATATCCTTTAAAGCTTTTTGGGAAGGATAACTTTCTGCCAGATTGACCATAGCTTTTAATCCATATTCGGCTCGAGTAGAAAATTTCATTATTTTTAGTTAAACAAAAACAATAAAAACGCGGTATTTTTATTTGTTTTTAAGGAATGCGCCGTGTTGGGTTTCATATGAATAAGCACGCCTTCTTTCATAGTGATTTCTTCGTTTTCCAGGGTAAATACTCCTTCTCCTTCCACTACTTGTACGATACCTTCCCGGGTAGAAGTGTGCTCGCTCAGGTTGGAATTTTCGGGCATGCAGAAAAGAGACACTTCCATTTTTTCCGTTTTTACTATCTCTTTACTTAAAATTCCGTTTGCTGGATACTCGATAATGGTTTTTATATCTTTCCACTTTTTCATAAAATTACTTATGTCTCTTCTCCGCGAGATTAGCGAAGTCAAGATATTTTTTAAGGTTTAAGGCGGAAAATTCCTTTTGTTGTGTTACCTCATAAAACTTGTCCCGCATGAGTTTTTGTTCTTTTTTATTCAATACCTCGTCAGCCATCGGATATAATACATTGTCTTCTTTGAAAATATGATCCTGCAGTAATTCACAGTATCCCAGTGTGTTTCGTGCTATCTTGTCCTTTTTTCTCTCTTTTATTCCATCGCTTAGTTTTTTTATATACTCTCTTCCCAATTTGTGCTCGATAAGCATTTGCTCAATCGGATTACAACGCAACTCATTAAGGTGTTCTCTCATATAAGTGAATAGAATATCTTCTTCTTTCGCGTGATGGAACGAGTCGGCGTAGTGTTTGATAAAATCAACCGCCTGCTTAAAGAATAATTTGTCCAGCTTCTTCCCTTTCTGGATCCCGTAACATTCTTTTTTCAGCGCTTCGATTACTTTTGATATGCACTCGTGTTCTTCGGTAAGTATTTGTGTTGGTGTTGGCATAAGACTGGATTATGAATTAATTCCTACTGAAATAGTAGGCTTTTACAGTATAGTACATACCATGTAGAGCTGTCAATTTTTGAGCGGGTATCGCAAGATACCGCCAATAGTGAAGTACTTAAATTTCCAATTCCCAATATCCAATTTCCAATAAAATCCCAAGCTCAAATGTCTAAATTTTTGACATCGGACATTTATTGGGAATTATAAATTGGATATTAGAAATTCAATACTTCCATAATATTCTCAATTCTGCTATCATAGTACTACTCTTATGCGCATATCTTACTCCTCTCTCGAAGCCTATCAATCCTGTCCTCTTAAATACAAGTTTCAGGAAATAGACAAAATACGGGCCCCTAAATCAAAAGAGGCGGTGTTTGGCTCGACTATCCATAGCACTATGAAATTTATTCATACTCCCGGTATTCTCTCTCCTGCTCTTGAACAGGCTCTGGAGTTTTTTTCCAACGCGTGGAACAGTTCAGTATTTGAGAATGAAGATGAGGAGCGGTCGGCTTTTTCACAAGGGGTACGAATGATCCAGGAATATTATAAAAAAAATAATATTGCCGCCGCCAACATTGTTGATCTGGAATCATATTTTCAAATTGAAATCGGTGAAAAGGATAACCCGCATATTGTTTCCGGAAGAATTGACCGTATTGACAAAACGGATGGAGGATATGAAATCATTGATTACAAAACCGCGAAAAAAATGCCTTCCCAGGAAAAGGTACATGCTGATCTCCAGCTATCGATTTATCTAAAAGCATTTTTAACCCGCTATCCGGAAGAGCTCGGTCATCTGGACACTTTGAAAGTAAGCTTATATTTTCTCAAACACGGAGTAAAACTTTCTTCCCGTCGAACCGCCGAACAGTTAGCAAAAAGCGAAGAAGTATTTCTGACTACCATCCAGGAGATTGAGGAAAAAAAACAAACAGGAAACTTCGAGCCGGTAGTATCTCCTCTTTGCGACTGGTGCGGATACCAAAAAATGTGTCCTATGTGGAAACATAAATTCAAGGAACTTCGGCATATTAATACGGAAGAAGTGAACCAGGCGATCGGAGAATATATCGACCTTCAATCCGCGGTGTCTTTGACTAAAGCCCGCCTGGGAGAACTTCAGGAAATTATCAGAGACTACATGAAGCAGGAAGGAGTAGACCGAGTTTTTTCTCCTAACGGCATTATCGCCAAGGCGCTGCGGAAAACTTACGGATATGACCGCGAGCAATTAAGATCTATTTTGGCTCCGCTTGGTAAATGGGAAACGGTTCTAAAAATAGACGGTACTGCGCTGAAAAATATTTTTACTTCATTGCCTTATGAAGTAAAACGGGCTATAGAGGAAACGAAAAAGTTGGAGAAAGAGACGGAGAGTTTGGTGGTTAAGAAAGAAAAGTAATTGTTTGTCCCGCCTAGTGGTCTCTTCTTGTTTGAGAGCGATAATGAATACATTTTTTTATTACACAATGTCGCGTAATGATACGATGTATGATGCTGGTTGTAGAAGTAATATGTATTCTTGGAATAAGTTTAAGTCTGCTACCCAGTATCGCGATATCTTTTTGAAATGGCGCCCATCTATTATCGCAAGTTACGAAGATGTCGGGTTTAAGCATGGCTATGATCTTCATAGTTGGAATTGGGGAACTTTTAGAAGGTTCCGGGGCAAGAAACGCGTAATCAACATATCGAACTGAATCAACAAGCGCGAGACGATCTTTTTGGAGTAAAACTGGACGACCTGGTCCCTTCCTTTGTCTGACGCGCTTGTCCGAGGAAACAGCAACTACCAATATGTCTCCTAATGTTCGAAGATGCTTAAGATATTCTACGTGGCCTCTATGAAATAAATCAAAAGTACCGCCGGCAAATATTATTTTTTTGTTTTTTAAATCTTCTCGAAGTTTTGATAACTGAGAAAGTTTAACTATCATACCTCATGAATCATTCCCGTCCCTCCGCAAATGGATTACTTGATTACCGTGCCTTGAAATATTTTTCCGTCCAAATAATTTTCCAGGTTCCTTAAATTTTTTCCATTCATAACCACCACCTCAAGCTTAAGATCCTGGGCTAGCTTGGAAGCAATTGGATCGAATGGAACATTCATTCCCGGGCTCCATTTATCTCCCACTATTTTACGAAAATTACTCCAATCAATCCGTTCTATTTTTTGCGCGTCAGGAAACTTGCCGGGATCTTTATTAAATACATAATCAATATTTGAAAAATTAATTATTTTGCGGATTTTCAGATACTTTGCCAGCACCACCGCGTCATAGTCCGTAGAAAACCCGGGCCTCCATCCGGCTGCTACTAAAATATCCTCCTTAAAATTATAAAAATCCTCCATATCATGAGGATTTGTATTAATTCTTTGATGCGCGTGCCGCCGAAAAATAGTTCGTATAAACTGGGCATTCATACGGGTCGCGTGTACTCCGAGCCAATCCCTGTCTTCATTGGTCAATTTTGTAATTTTAGAAGCAGCTTCCTGGTACTTTCGGCTTATCCTTCCTCCTCCGGTAATAATAACAAACTTATACCCTCGTTTTATTTGCTTTTCTACAAGAATTTTGAATTTTTGTAGAAACTCCCAGTCTATTTCATCAGGGACAATCAATGATCCTCCCAGTGAAATCACGATTATTTTTTTTGACATATCATTTATTATTAATGTAATTTTCAATTTCCATACTAGCAGTCTCTTCTATTTAGCGCAACCCTTGGCTGGCTGGTATCCTTTTTGACGGGCATCTTCCGCGGAAGAAAAACAGACTAAATTTTCCGACTTGATTCGCTTGGCCCACTGGCAATCCGGCGGATAGTATTTATCCGAATTTTTGCTTCCCACAAAAGGACAATTTTTCATTGATAGAGACGAAGACGCGGGAGATTCAGCAGGAGGATTTTTTGGTAAGGTTTCTGTGTTACTTTCTGCTGGCACAACTTCGGCTGGAGTTTCTTTTGCTTCTATCGCGGGTTTTTCAATTACCAGGGGACTCTCTTTGAAACGCTGCCCTCTCAGATAACCGGCTTCAAATGAGATGATGGCGATGAGAATAAAGCCGAAGATAGTGATAATAGTCTGCTCCCTTTCCTTTAGGAATTTTTTCGTTAATTGCATCATGACATTTTTTGTAACCTCCCCTCCTTCTCATTTCTCACCTTAGGGAGAGGAGGAGAATTTTTGTTGCCGTTGACATTATATCACACTATGCTATACTGTTTTTTAGTTGAATTAATCGCAAATAACTTACTTATATGGCCCATAGAAAAGCCGGCGGATCTACCCACCTTGGACGGGATTCCATCTCCAAGAGACTGGGAGTTAAGATTTTTGGCAGTCAGCCCGTTGCCACGGGACAGATTATTATCCGCCAGAGAGGAACTAAATTCCGTCCTGGAAAAAACGTCAAACGAGGAGAGGATGATACTCTTTTCGCGCTCAAAGACGGATTAGTTAAATTCACCCGTAAAAAAGTAAAACTTTTTACCGGCAAATTGGAAACAAGAAGGTTTGTTTCTGTAGAATAATAAGAACTTTGTATGCAAAAAAACAGCCAGTGAAGGCTGTTTTTATATATGAACTACTTCTTTGTTGCTGCTTTTATAAACTCCAAAAACAAAGGATGCGCGTGCAATGGATTAGATTTGAACTCCGGATGAAACTGCGTGCCAAGGAAAAAAGGATGAGTTTCCCGCGGAAGTTCCGCGATTTCCATCAGTTTTCCATCCGGTGATTTTCCTGAAAAAACCAACCCGGCTTTTTGAAGTTGCTCGATATACGAAGGATTCACTTCCCATCGGTGACGGTGGCGTTCGGAAATAGTAGTCGCGCCATAAGCTTTCCGCGCGATAGTACTGATTTCTAACACTGCCGGATATGCTCCCAGGCGCATAGTAGCGCCGTAATTTTTGTCTTCCAGTTTCTTCTTCTGTTCTGGCATAATGTCCACCACCGGATTGCCGGTATTTCTGTCTATTTCAGTCGTATTAGCATCCGCGAGGCCAAGCACGTTGCGCGCAAATTCAATTACCGCCAGCTGCATGCCGTAGCATAACCCGAGATACGGAATCTTATGTTCCCGAAGAAATTGTATGGCTTTTATTTTCCCTTCCACGCCTCTCGATCCGAATCCCCCGGGAATCACCACTCCGTCATATCCCTTTAATTCTTTTAATTTTGCCGGATCTTTCTCATAAACTTCACTGTTAATCCAGTCAATCTCCGGCTTTACTTTACACGCGTAGGCCGCGTGCTTTACTGCTTCTATAACGCTTATATACGCGTCAGAAAGCACAAAATCTCCCGTGCCAAAATACTTTCCCACAATGCCTATTTTGACTTTACCCTTGGGATGTTTAATATTTTCAACCATTTCCCGCCATTCTTTTAGGTCAGTTTTTTTGGATTTGAGATGTAATTTTTTAAGAATAAGCTGGCTCAGATTGTCTTTTTCAAAGTTTAGCGGTACTTCGTAAATACTTTCTATGTCCGGAGCAGAAACAACACAATCTTCCGGAACATTGCAAAACATGGATATTTTTTCTTTTCTTTTTTTGTCCAAATCAGTTTCACTGCGGGCAATAATAATATCCGGCTGAATCCCGGTTCCATTGAGCGTGCGCACCGCATGCTGAGTCGGTTTTGTTTTCATTTCTCCTACTTTGGATGGAATAGGAACATAGCTTACCATGACTGTAATGACATCTTCGGGGTGTTTTATTTTCATAAGACGCAAAGCTTCCAGAAAAAGTATATTTTCATATTCTCCCACCGTTCCTCCTATTTCAACTATCACGATCTCAGCGTCTGTTTTTTGGGATGTTTTTTGAATTCTGTGGATCACTTCCATTGGAATATGCGGCACTACCTGGACGCACTTTCCCTCATATTCCAGATTTCTTTCTTTGTGAATAACTGTTTCGTATACTCTTCCCGTAGTCATGTAATTATCCCGAGTCAGGGTAATATTCATAAATCTTTCATAATTACCCATATCCTGATCCGTTTCATCGCCATCGTCCAACACAAACACTTCACCGTGTTCCGTGGGATTCATAGTACCCGCGTCTATGTTTATGTAGGGATCTATTTTTAAGGCGGTAACGTTAAACCCTCTCGCGGACAAAATAGTCCCGATCGATGAAGCGCTTATCCCCTTCCCTACCCCGCTCATCACTCCCCCAACCACGAAAATATATTTTCTATTCTTCATATAGATAAATTATTTTTTACCCCAAGAGAAAACCGCAGGATTCCCCCGCGATTGCAATAGAATAAATATGTTAAAGCAGTATAAAACTTATTTTTCTTCTTCTATGATTATTCGTAGAGACGATTTGATTCCATGGTGAAGCTGGATGTCTATTTGATATCTCCCAATAGTTTTAATGTGATTGTCTGGTACTATAATTTCTTTATCCCTTACCTTAATTCCGTCTTTACTTAATTCCGCGGATATATCTTTAGCAGTAATGGAACCAAACAGCTTTCCTTCTTTGGCTTTGGCTTTGATGACAATCTCTTTTTTCCGCAATGCTCCGGCAATTTTTTTAGTTTCTTCCAAATCCCGCTCCTCTTCCCTGGCAGACTTATCTTTTTCCCGCGCCACTCTTTTCCGCGCCGCGTCCGTGGCCGCTTCCGCGAGTTTTCTGGCCAACAAAAAATTTCTGGCGTATCCGTCAGAAACTTCTTTTACTTCACCTTTCCTTCCAAGGCTCGGCACGTCTTTAAGGAGGACTATTTTCATAGGTAGATTATATCAGAAAATGGACAAGCATTGCAAATCAGCCTTTTTGCAAGCCCTTCAAGATAATTTTCGATCCTTGAGGAATAATATCATTCAAAGCAATTTCTTTATTGTCAATCATAGCCAACATTTTTCCTGTTCTTAAGTTATTACCCAGCATATCCAATAAATATTTGTCAGGGGTAATAGTATTATGCAAATATTGCTCTAAATGAAGATTTGTAAAAACCTCGCTTAATGGAATGCCAGAAGGCAAGACCATTTCCTGTAATTCTTTCGATAAATTCATATTTTCAAATTCTATTGTTAAGGCACTTTCTGGAATGTTCTTTGCTTCCTCTTTATAAGAATAATTTTTATCTCTATGGCGCGCTATATAATCAAGAAGCATTTCTCGATGACCTGTTATGCGTCCAATACCCTTTGCAGCGAGGTGGTTCTTATCAAAGATTCCACTGCTTTCGGGAAACTCACTTACACATCCGGAAATAATGCCAAAAGGAGTAGCATAAAAGTGCGCGTGACCGTTTTCAGCAATACCAAGCGACAATACATTATTTACTAATAATTCATACTCGGGATCTTTTTCGTATTTTTTAGGAGGAGAATACCAGCTAAACTGTTCAAGAAACTTTCCCTTTTCTTCGTTAGTAAGCAAGTTAAATTTTTCCTTTGTTGCCTGGTATGAGGCATACGTTTCCGGATATATTTTCAGCCTTTCCTGATAACCGATATTTCCATCTAAAAATCCATTAGAATCTAAAGTAGTATCCACTTCCAATTTATTTTTTTCATTTTCTTTCTCTCCAAGATCGTTTGCATAATCACTCACGTTTATAGCGGGATAAATTTCTCCTTCTTTGGGGTGATACGCATAAGAATTATATCCTGTATACCTCCTTCTTGCCGCGTATAAACGGTTGTAAGTCTGAACAGTGATGAGGTCTTTTTCTTTTATTTCTTCCAGTGCTTCGTGAGCCAAATTTCCACTGTATAAAAAATCCTCGCAAACTTTCGGAGTAATAAATGTTTTAATATTTTCAAATTTTTTGTTGGCTCCTTTTGGAATATAACGAAGCGCGTCGGGATTATTAAATACAAGTCTCGCGGTATTAGGCAGTTCCTCCTTGATACTCTCTAAAAATTTAAGAGAGTCGTTGGCAATAACTTCAAATACTCGAAAAGGATGTTCTTTCACTGCTCTTTCGTTTCCGGTAATACTTACCAATCTATTTTCCATGCTCGCAAGTTCTTCTTTATTGTGCGAAAAAAGTTTTTCCTGCGCCTGAGGATTCGCACTGAAAAAATCTAAAATTTGATCATCATTCCATAGATCCCCTCTTTTAAATTTGTATCCAAATCGCTCCGAAAGAGCTCTTATAAAAGGAAAGTTTTCCTCTTTTATGTAGGCTATTTCCTGAAGCTCGCTAAATGAAGAAGTGTCAGCAAAGGTTGTTTTAATAAATTCTTTTGTTTTCTCGTCTGAGAGACGAGTTTTAAGGTTTTTTATTCTTTCAAACTCATCTTTTTCTTTCTGGTCGAAATCTTCAATTTGCTCGGGGGTAAAAAATAATTCGATATCTCTTTCATCGGCAGCAAGAATTAAAGTGGCTATATCGTTTAATTGAAATTTTATTCCGTAATCTTTTCGCAACTGATTGAAAAATTCAACAACGAGAGGAGAAAAAACTTTTTCTTTATATCTACTAACGTCTTCAATAAAATAATGACCGGAATTTATCACATCACTCGGTTCATAGTCGTAGACTTTTTGCAGCTCTTGTAATATTTCTTTTGGTTGAGGCACATTTAAAAGATCTACATAACCTTTTGCGTGGGTATTTTTATAACCACCAAGGTATTCGATAAGATCAACTCCTTCTTCTGATAACAACCGTTTTCTATTTTTGTGCATAAAAATTATTTCAGAACTCTCGCTTTCGTCTTCACTTCTATATTCCCATTTATTCAGGAAATCTTCTGCACAGGGATTGTATTGCAATGTATTTCGAAATTCGGTTATGGATTTTTGAAATTCTGGATGAAAAATCATTTCTTCAGTTTTTTTATTCGGTAAAATGCTGTTTAATTTAAGTGTAATATGTTTCTCGTCTGTTTTTATTTTAACGTTCTCTTCCCGTAATAACTCAAAAAACGCCAAAGAAATGGGGTTTTCCTTGAGTTCATTCCATAAATATTGGTCATCTGCTGACACATTCAGCCCTAAAAGGATTGATGCTTTTTCTACAAGTTGCAATAGCTCCTTATTGGTTAAAAAATTGTCAACCATTTCAGGTCTTTCGCTATTATTTTGTATACTTTCCTTAATATCAAAAACCGGCGTTCCTTCTTTTAACGCTTGGGTAATATTTTTTACCTTTTCCTGTTTTACATACTCTTCAGCTCTACAATGAAGCGCTTCTATATTTTCTAGAATCTCACGTTCTCTTTTTTGTTCCGGTGTTTCTTCTGATTGTTCCTTCTCCACTTCGCCTTTTTCTGTTTCCCTGATAAGCTCTTTCTCTACTGCTACAGAGGAAATATCATCAAAGCCTAAAAATTCTTTTTTTCTCATAGCACTTTAAGAATAAAAAAAATTCCTATTTCACCTTCTCCCCCACCACCTCCCTCGCCTTATCCAATTGCGGATCCTTTTTTTGATTGAAGTCTTCCAGTGTCATCTTTACTTCTATATCCGGAGTAATACCCTTGTCCATGATGTACTCTCCTTTGGGAGTCAGCCATTTCGCTATGGTTATTTTCACGCTGGCATTGCCGGGGAGAGGGATAAATTCCTGGACCGATCCTTTGCCGAAAGACTTTTCTCCTATCAAAGTAATCCCCTGATTATCCCGCAGGGCGCTGGCCAGGATTTCAGAGGCGCTGGCAGAACCTTCGTTGATTAATACTACGGTATGGATATTGCTTA
This sequence comes from uncultured Bdellovibrionales bacterium, assembly GCA_964387895.1. Lineage (GTDB taxonomy): Bacteria > Patescibacteriota > Minisyncoccia > Moranbacterales > UBA2206 > CAYLWX01. The sequence continues at coordinate 44,027 of CAYLWX010000008.1, forward strand.
ATTTATCTCCCCCTTGCGTACGAAGCTCCTCTCTTTTTCCCGTATTATTTTCCTCTATTACGAATACTTTATCTTTAGGGATCATTCGATTGGCTACCTGCAGGGATTTTTCCAGAAGGCCTCCTGGATTATTTCTTAAGTCCAATATAACTCCCTTCGCGTTAAACGCGGCAACGGATTGCGCGGCAATAGAAAACTCCTTATTCGTATCTTCAGAAAATTTATTTATCTTGAGATACGCAATGGAATCTTTAAGCTCCAACTTCACGCTTTTTATTTCAATAGTGTCCCGGGTAATAGAAACTTCTTTTGTCTCTTTCGCTTCCGGATGCAGGATTACGAGTTTCACTTCCGTCCCTTTCTTTCCCCTGATGCGCTTTACCGCTTCATCAATAGTCATATCCAATGTAGACTCGTCGTTAATCTTCAAAATTTTATCTCCCGGAAGCAACCCCGCTTTTTCGGCGGGAGATTTCTCCAGTGGAGCTACTACCGTCAATACATCGTCCTTTATTCCTAATTCCGCTCCAATGCCTTCAAAACTTCCTTCTATATCTTCTGAAAAATCCCTGGTTTCCTGGGGATCAAAAAAAGAAGAATAAGGATCATTAGTAGATTTTATAAGGCCCTTAATAGCCCCGTATACCATGCGTTGGGTATCCAAAGACTCTTTATCTACGTATCTCTCTTTAAGGAGGTCCCATACTCTCCAGAACAGAGCAAAATCTACCTGTTGCCCTTCGACAGGAAGCTTATTTTCTACTTTAGTACTCAAAAAAGGAAAGCTTTCATTTTGAACAGGTTGATCTTTTTTCCCTCGCGAGTATCCCAACCAGAAGCTTCCCAAAACAAGAAGAATAAGTAAAAAAGAAAAAAAAGCCCCGCACAAGAACCTTGCTCGCGATTGAGGCATAGATGATTCATTTTGAGGCGTGAGAGATACGCTTGGTTTTTCTTCCATTTAATTATGCGCCGGAAGGTTTTTGCCGGCGTGTTTCCAAAAATATTTTATCGCGCTGGCAATATGGATCCAGGCAAGCCTGTTAGAAATTAAGGACAGAAGCGCGTTTTTATTAGCAGAACCGCGTCCGTGATAATGATACATCTCCGCTTCCGGAAAATAGATAACTTTGTAATTTTGCTCCCAAAATCTCCGGCACCAGTCGACATCTTCCATGTACATGGTAAAACGTTCATCCATAAGACCCACCCTTTCTACCGCCTCGCGGGAAGTCATCAGCGCCGATCCCATCAACCAGTCCACCTCTTTTATGCTCTTATGGTCAAAGTCTTTCATGAGAAATCTATTCAAATGCTTTTTAGCAAAGGGGAAATTTCCAAGAAAGGTCCTGCGATACACGATAGTAAGCGGGGAATAAAAACGGCAGCATGAATATTGCAATGTCTCATTAAAATTCAAAAGTTTCGGACCAGCGATACCCACTTTCGGATGGGATTTTATGAATTCAAGAAGTTTATTGATAGAATTATTTTTTACTATAATATCGCCATTAAGAACCAGGAGATAGCGTCCGCAGCTTGCTTCGTATCCTTTTTTCACCAGGAACTGAAACCCCGCGTTTTTGTATGAAGGAATGAATATGATATCAGAAAAGTCTTCCCTCATCATCATCGCGGTACTTTCTTCAGTATCACTGTCCGCTACAATAATCTCATACCTCTGTTCCTTCAATGGAATAAAATATTTACGTACTGACTCTATGCAAATCTTAAGAAGCTCCGGGTTTTTATAACTGGTAATGATAATAGAAAGCTCCATGAATAAGCGTCAGTTTGATCGAGCGAAGTTATCGAGGCTTGATATCAGATTGCTCCGGCAAATCAAAGATATTCTTTGCCATTTCGTGAATTTTATCGTAGTTGTCTCCCGCGGGAAGAAGAATATACCCTGCTCCATTACTGTTTTCCGGATGATATAAAAGCCCTTCTTCGCTGTTCTCAAGAACTCTCTGGCTTATTTTAGCGCTTTGCATCTGCTTGTACAAGTCAAATAATCTCGCCATTTCCCACGGTTGCATGTCGCTTCGAACATTGTCTCCCAGACTGTCCAGAATCTTGTTTATTTTCCCGAAGTCAGTTAAGGTTCCCGCGCTAGTAAGCTTTTCTTTGAGTAATTTAATAATAAGCTGCTGCCTCTTGGCTCTTTCAAAGTCACTGGAAGTTTTCCGGGATCTTACAAAACACAATGCCTTATCCCCATTGAGTGTTTGTTTCCCCCCCGGTAATTGAAAATCTCCTCCGCATTCATTGTTATTAGGATTGATGCAGAGAGGATACTGGGCAACTACTTTGCCTTTCTTATCTTTTTTATATTCATACTCCCCTGTCGGTACGGTAAACACATTAGGATCGCACACGCGAGGCTCTCTGAATTGGAGCGGCTCGGAAAAGGGAGCGTCCAGAGTAACTTCAACTCCTCCCACCGCGTCAATAAGTTGTTTAAATCCGGCAAAATTAATACTGGCGGCATAGTGAACCGGCAATCCTGCTACTTCTCCTACTATAGTTTTCATATCTTCCAGACCCTGGCCTTCTTCCTTTTGTTCTCCATACGCGTGTACCGCGTTTATTTTTTGCTTATCCTCAGTCCCTGGCACGGTAACATATAAATCACGGGGGATGGAAATCATAGCCGCCTTATTTTCTTTCGGTTTTATGCTCGCGAGGATGATGGTATCAGAAAGCAACCCTCCTCCGGGCAAATTTTCTCCTCTCATTCCCAGCACTACCACATTAATTCTGTCTTCATCTTCTCCTTTTAATTCATCCTTTACCCCGGGTAGAGTATGAATTAAGCTATTAAATATTCCCCCTTTTGAAATTTTATTCAACACACTTCCTGTTTTCCAGGCGAAAATTGCTCCAATAATTATTACTACCCCCGCGCAGGAAGCGGCTATTTTGAACCATTTTTTTGAATAAAACCTTACCTTTCCTTTTTCTCTTTTTAAACGTGCTGCTTCATTAGACTCTTCATACTTTATATATGCCATGAGGTTATCTTACTCAATTACACACTCGCTCGCACGTATGCGAGCATAATACAATTTTACTTTTTTTTCACGGATTGTCAATTCGTCTTATGTGAATAAGTCATTCCGCTACATCCTGATACCATTGTGCCATATTTTTAGCGGTTTTCTCCCAGGAAAATTTTCGTACCTGGTTTTCCCCATTCTCTTTAAGCGTGTTCCTTATTTTTTTATCTACACAGACTTGGTAGAGTTTTTTTTCCAAATCCCGTAGCGAAGCAGGATCAAAAAGAAGGGCCGCATTACCAGCGATTTCTTTGTGCACAAAAATTTGGGATGCCACTACGGGAGTCCCTGTTGCCATAGACTCCAGTATGGGCACTCCGAATCCTTCATATAAAGAAGGAAAACAAAA
>CAYLWX010000009.1:0-5568 GCA_964387895.1 uncultured Bdellovibrionales bacterium
TTTGTCATCCCCGCGAAGGCGGGGATCCAGGATTCAATGGGCGAGGTGAAATATACAATGGGACTAACTTTGACTCTTTTTGCTCTATACCTGGATTATTATTGGATAACTCGTGGTATGCTCCTGGATTCCCGCCTACGCGGGAATGACATGAAAGAAAGTCAAACGCGTAAGTCCTATAATTTTTAATTTTTATTTGTCATTTTTATTTTTGATTTTTACATTTTGATTTATGTTCATCGATACCCACGCTCATGTAAATTTCAACGCGTTCAAAGATGATAGTGAAGAAGTGATCAAGAGGTCGCTGGATTCTTCGGTATGGATGATTAATGTCGGTTCGCAATACTCAACCAGTCAGCGGGCGGTAGAAATAGCCGGAAAATATTCAGAAGGCGTATACGCGGCGATTGGGTTACATCCCATTCATCTTAGCGCTTCCGAGTTTCACGACACGTTCGAAAACGAAGAAATAAAGTTTCGCGCGACCGGAGAAACATTTGACGCGGAAAAATATAAAAAACTGGCGCAAAATTCAAAAGTAGTGGCCATTGGAGAAACTGGGTTAGATTATTTTCATAATCCGGAAAGTAAAGTAAAACAGGCAGAAGTATTTCGCGCGCATATCGCGCTTGCCTCTGAATTAAACCTGCCGCTCATGGTCCATTGCCGCGACGCGCATCCGGATCTGATCGCCATACTTTCAGAAGAAAAGAAAAAATACGGCGACACGCTCCGCGGAGTCATTCATGGTTTTGCTTCCGGATTTTCCGTGGGAATGTCTGAGGCGCAAGCGTATATTGGCATGGGGTTTCTTTTGGGAGTAAACGGAATCATCACTTTTTCCAATCAATATGACGGCTTGTTGCGGGAAATTGATCTGGAGCACTTTATTCTGGAAACCGATTGTCCCTATCTCACTCCCAAGCCCCATCGGGGAAAAAGAAACGAACCAATTTATGTAAAATATGTCGCCCAAAAAATCGCGGAGGTAAGGGGAGTGGGTATTTCAGAAGTGGAGAAAAAAACAACAAAGAACGCGAGGAGGGTTTTTGGGGTGTAACAAAATAGCAGTTGGTATTGACTTCCTCCATAATCAAAGCAGTTAAAAAAGTCCACCCCTATGAAGAGGTGGTGTTAGATATTTATTCATTAGAAAATTAAATGAATAAGGAAGTTTACAAACATATAATGCACACCTATGGACGTAACTTGTGGCAATGGGTAGGTTTGCTTGTAGAAGTATTTCGCATATTTGTCATGAGGGTTTATGTGGTCATTGCGATAGCCCAAGTTACGGCCAATATTGCATCAGGAAATTTTGAAGCCGCCAAGCAATACACTCTCTATTTTTTCATTGCCTATGTCGCTGCATCTATTATAGGAACACTTGGAGAAATACTTTCCGCACATGTAGAGAATCGACAATATGGAGAGCTAATGATGACGTTCTATCAAAAGTTAGTTGGCAAGGATATTTCATTTTATCGTGACAATCAGACTGGATATCTGGCGAGCGTATATAGACAGTATTTGGATGGAATGATGCTGTTGGTTCGTATGTTGCGAGGTGAAGCTTTGGGAGCGTTTATTTCCCTTGTTGTGCCTCCGGTAGTTTTATTTATTGCATCTCCTGAAGTTGGTATAATTGCATTCCTAATTGTTTTGGCTCAATTTATTTATGTCATATGGTCCTCATCGAAATCAAACAAATATCGCAAACTTTCCCATGAAATATATCGTAGGATAACAGGTGAAGTTTCAGATGTGATAACTAATATTATTGCTTTCAAATCAGGAGGGGTAGAAGATAGATCCAGAGCTCATATGGCAGAATTAGCAAAACAAGAAACAGCTGCCTTCGGGCTTCGTCGTAAAACAACTGCCTTGCTCGATTTGCCGAGAAACATAATAACGGCTTGCGGAATTGCAGCTGCCGTTTATGTTATCATATCAAAATCTTCTGCTACTGATCCTCAGTCTCTAGGCTTAGTTGTGCTTACGCTTACCTATATGTTTCAGATAATTCGCAGTGTAGATGTTTTACCATCTTTGATAGTGACCCATGATGATTTAATAACCAAGGTCTATCCCACTCTAAAATATTTAGGCGATGAACATGAGGAGATACGCGACCCTTTAAAACCTAAAAAACTTTTAATAAAAGATGGTTCGATAGTTATTGAAAAAGTTAGTTTCGGTTATTCGTCTCGCTCTCGTAAAAACGCAAGGATACCTGTTTTTGATAGTCTTACGATAAATATAGCAGGTGGAGAGCAAGTGGGAATTGTTGGATTGAGTGGCTCAGGCAAGAGCACGCTGGTAAGTCTATTACTTCGATTCGATGAAGTGGATAGCGGATCAATAAGCATTGATGGAGTTAATATCCATGATGTAAAACAAAGTGAATTGCGGCAAAAAATAGCCTATGTCCCGCAAGAGCCCTTACTGTTTCATAGAAGCATCAAAGAAAATATCGCTTATTACAATAATGAAGTAAATGATGCGGAAATTATTCTTGCCGCTAAAGCTACTCATGCACATGATTTTATAGAGAGATTGCCTGATGGATATGACACAATTGTCGGAGAAAGGGGTGTCAAGTTGAGCGGTGGTCAAAAACAAAGAGTAGCAATTGCTCGTGCTGTGCTCAAAAAAGCACCAATTATGATTTTTGATGAAGCCACTAGTGCGCTTGACAGTGAAAGCGAGCAAATTATACAGCGTGCGCTACCTGAGATTATTGGAAAGCAAACTGCGATAGTAATAGCGCACAGACTTAGTACTGTTGCAGGACTTGATCGTATAATTGTTATGCATGAAGGAAAAATAGTGGAATCTGGATGTCATGACGAATTATTGGGTTTGGGCGGCCGTTATGCTTCTTTATGGCAGAAACAAACATCAGAATTTGATGTTGGTTATTAAAAGAAAATAAATAATTAAAAAAATCATATGGAAAATTCAGGAATCACAAAAGAACAAGCGGATAAATTAGTCGATGAATATATTGAAGATCCTGTCACAAAACTGCACCTGCTTGAATCCGAGGCGATTATGCGTGCCTTGGCCAAGAGATCAGGTGAAGATGAAGAAAATTGGGGCATCATTGGTTTATTGCATGATATTGATTGGGAGCTGACAAAAAATGATCAAATGAATCATTGCATCAAGTGTCAGGAAATTTTTAAACAAGCCGGTGGCACTGATTTCTTGATTGAAACAATTCAATCGCATGGCTATGAAAATGAGATGATCCCGGCGTTGCAAAATAAAAAGCGGGAAACAAAAATCCAGTATTGCTTGGTCGCCGCCGAAACTTTAACTGGACTTATTTTTGCGTCTGCATTGATGCAGCCGGACAAAAAATTGGCAAGCGTGCAATTGCCATCCTTAAGGAAAAAATTCAAAAACAAGGGCTTTGTAGCGCGCTGCAATAGAGAATTGATAATGGAATGCGAAAAAGCTGGAATTTCAATTGATGAATTCCTTGAGTTGGGACTTGTGGCTTTGCAGGGAATTAGCGATAAGTTGGGGTTATAAAAAGTAATTTATTTTAACAATATGGCGACGATATTGGACTTTCAAAAACTATATATAAGAGTGGGGAAAATAACTGATGTTCAGGATTTTTCGGAAGCTCGGAAACCAGCTTATAAAATAACAATAGATTCTGGCGCAGAAATTGGCACAAAAAAATCATCGGTTCATGAAAAAAATTGAAAGAATTGAAAATGCGCCAAGTGATTCGTGTTTCCAAATTGACTTTTTCCCAAAAATAAGAGAAAATAATTTTGTACATATTTTTATGGTACCTGATAACAAAAACCCGAAAGACCTGTGGTGGCAGCCGGGCTTGGTTTTGTTTGTAAAGTTGAGCGGATGGATTGCCGGGCCGATTATAGCGGGAGTCTTTATAGGAAGGTGGTTGGACAAAAAATATCATACAGATCCCTGGCTGTTTCTGTTGATCGTAGGCATAGCGTTTTTGTTTTCCACCATAGGCATTGTGCGGGAGTCGTTGAAGGAGATGAAAAGAATCGAAGATGAGAATAAAAAAGATAAAGATAAGAAATAAGAATGTCCGCGTCCAATACCACCCAAACTCAACAGGAGGTCCAGCATGAGATTACTCTTTTCGCGGAGCCAATATTTAACATTGGAAATTTTACGGTTACAAATTCGTTGCTCAACGGCTGGATTACGGTGATAATTTTAGTCTTGTTCTTTCTGGCTGTAGGAAAAAAAATACGGAAAATTCCGCGGGGAGTTCAAAATATGTTTGAGCTTATTTTAGAAGAAGCGTTGAAATTGGCGGATAGCGTTACTGGAAACCGGAAAAAGTCCGAGAAATTTTTGCCTTTGTCTCTGGCTCTGTTTTTGTTTGTGTTGGTGAATAACTGGCTGGGGCTTATTCCGGGAGTCGGATCCATAGGATTTATAGAAACCGAAGGAGCGCGTAAGGTGTTTGTTCCTCTTTTCCGGGGATCAACCGCCGATTTAAACACGACGCTGGCGCTGGGGTTGTTCGCGGTAGTCGCGTCGCATATAATGGGAGTGCTGGCCATTGGAGTGGTGAAGCATGCCAATAAATTTATTAATATACAATCTTTCCTGGATATTCCCAAAAAGATTACCAAAGACGTAACGATTGTGCTGGTAAATCCAATCAAGGCGTTTGTGGGACTGATTGAAATAGTGGGAGAAGCCGCCAAAGTAGCCTCGCTTTCTTTCCGGTTGTTCGGTAACATTTTCGCCGGAGAAGTGCTGCTGGCCTCCATGACCGCGCTGTTTGCCTATGTCGTCCCCCTGCCATTCATGTTTTTGGAAATAATCGTCGGCATTATCCAGGCACTGATTTTCGCGATACTGACGATGGTGTTTATGACGATTGCGACAACTGATCAGAACCACTGATTCGCACATGATTATCATGATTACACTGATTATTTTATGTAACAAGTTAATCAGTGGTTCAGACAATTAATTTTTTAATTTACCCGTATCTCCAGCGACGTTAAATATATTTACACTACCGTCGACTCGGCGATATGGAGTATAAAACAATTATGGATCTCACCATGCTTGCCAAAGCGTTGGCAATCGGAATCGGATCAATCGGGCCGGCTTTGGCGATTGGAAAAATCGGAGCCAAGGCGATGGAATCAATCGGAAGAAACCCGGAATCAGCCGGAAAGATTTTAGTGCCTATGTTGCTGGCGGCCGCGTTCGCGGAAGCAGTGGCAATTTACGCGCTGGTAATCGCGTTTTCGATCAAATAGCAGTTTTTCAGATTCCGCGATTATGATTCGCGGAGTTTCCAAAAGCTATTATTTCACGACAATATTTATGGAAGAACTTATCAAAACATTTCATATTGACCTGAAAATATTGCTGGCGCAAGTTGTTAATTTCGCGCTGGTATTGGTTGTATTGTATAAATTCGCCTATAAGCCGATTTTAAAAACACTTAACGCCAGAACTCAAAAAATAGAAGAAGGCATAAAACACGCGGAAGATATGGAGGATAAGTTAGCAGAACTTGCGAAGAAAGAGCAGAAGATAATC
>CAYLWX010000009.1:5578-9284 GCA_964387895.1 uncultured Bdellovibrionales bacterium
GAATAATAAGGAAGAAATTATTTCCGAAGCCAAAACGCAGTCGGAAAAAATTCTGGAAGACGCTCGCAAAAAAAATGAAGAAGAAAAAAATAAGATGCTGTTGGAAATAAAATCAGAAGTAGCGGATTTGGCTATAACGACGGCGGAGAAGATTTTGAAAGAGAAAATTAATAATGATAAGGAAAAAGAGTTAGTGAAGCAGATGGTGGAATAAAATAGTCCTTCCATATTCTCCCTCTCCCCGCCGCCGCGGTGGGGAGAGGGATTAAGGGTGAGGGGTCGGAGGTAAAAAAGATATGAAAATAACTGTCAATCAATACGCGGAGGCGTTGTATCAATCAGTGAGGGATAAATCTCAAGAGGAGATAAATGTATCCGTGGCAAACTTTGTGAAAGTGTTGAGTGATACGCATAGCATTTTTTTGTTTCCCGGGATTATTAAAAAATTCAGTGAAATCTGGGATAAAGATCATGGAATAGTAACAGCACGGGTGGAAACAGCTAAACCGCTTTCCCTTGAATCGAATAAAAAGATACAGAGTTTTATTTCCCGCCATTATAATGCCAAAGAAGTGGTGTTGGAAAGTAAGATAGATGAGCATGTCAAAGGCGGAGTAGTGGTAAGAGTGGGAGACGAAGTATGGGACGGGAGCGTGAGGAGGCAGTTGGAGGAGTTGAGGAAGAGGTTGAAAAAATAATGAAATTTTTTTGTCTGAACCACTGATTATCACTGATTACACTGATTTCACAGATTTATATAAAAAGTATCAGTGTAATCTGTGTAATCATGTGCGAATCAGTGGTTCTGACGTATATTTATGAACAAAGACTACATCATTAACCAGCTTCGCCAACAGATAGAGCAATTCGAAACCCGGGCATATCGGGAAAAAGTTGGTCATGTGATTGAAATAGGTGACGGCGTGGCGAGAGTTTCAGGACTTTCCGAGGTAATGGCCAGTGAAATGTTGGAATTTCCGGGCGGAGTGTTCGGCGTGGCGTTGAATCTTGAAGAAGACCGGGTGGGCGCGATGATTCTGGGGGATTATAAAAATATTAAAGAAGGAGACGAGGTGAAATCCACCGGAAAGATTCTTTCCGTTCCCGTGTCAGAAAATCTTATTGGCAGGGTAGTAAATCCTTTAGGACAGGCATTGGACGGGAAAGGAGAAATAAAGTCTGATAAATTTTACCCGGTGGAAAAGATTGCTCCCGGGGTGATTACCCGAAAGTCAGTCCACCAGCCGGTGCAAACCGGCATTAAAGCGATTGACGCCATGATCCCGATTGGAAGAGGCCAGCGCGAGCTTGTCATTGGCGACAGGCAAACTGGAAAAACCGCGATCGCTATCGACGCGATTATTAATCAGAAAGGACAGAATATGTTTTGCGTGTATGTGGCGATAGGACAAAAGGAATCCAAGATAGCGCGAATTGTGGCGGAATTGGAAAAAAGAGGGGCGATGGAATATACTATGGTAGTGTTGGCCGGCGCGTCTGATCCTTCGGCTCTTTCTTTTATCGCGCCGTACGCGGGATGCGCTATGGGAGAATATTTTATGGATCAGGGAAAGGATGTGCTGGTAGTATATGATGATTTAAGCAAGCACGCGTGGGCATATCGCCAGATATCATTGATTTTAAAACGACCCCCCGGGCGGGAAGCGTATCCAGGAGATATTTTTTATCTTCATTCACGACTTCTTGAGCGAAGCGCGAAACTTTCTGATGAATTCGGCGGAGGATCTTTGACCGCGTTGCCTATTATTGAAACCCAGGCGGGAGATGTGTCTGCGTATATTCCGACCAATGTTATATCAATTACCGATGGCCAGATTTATTTGGAATCAGATTTGTTCTATAAAGGTATTCGTCCGGCGTTAAATGTAGGATTAAGCGTGTCCCGAGTCGGATCGGCAGCTCAAACGAAAGCGATGAAAAAAGTAGCCGGAAAATTGCGACTGGATCTCGCCCAGTTCCGGGAACTTGAATCATTTGCGCAGTTTGGATCAGATTTGGACGAGACCACTAAAAAACAAATCGAACGAGGCAAACGAACCATTGAAGTTTTGAAGCAAGACCAATACGAACCAATGCCGATGGAATACCAAGTGGCGATTATTTACGCGCTTATCAATGGATTTTTGGATGACGTGTCAGTAGAAAAGATTAAAGAATGGGAAAGCGAGTTTCATAAATATTTATGGTCGAGTAAAAAAGAAGTAGTGGGTATGATCGCGGAAAAGAAAGAATTGACGGAGAAAGTGGTTGCCGCGTTGGAAGGAGCTATTAAAGAGTTTAAAAGTCTGAACCACTGATTATCACTGATTACACTGATTTCACAGATGTATATAAAAAGTATCAGTGCAATCCGTGTAATCATGTGCGAATCAGTGGTTCTGACAAATTATGGCCAGTACTCGCGATATTCGTCGCCGGATAAAGTCTATCAAAAATACCAGCAAAATTACCCATGCGATGGAGATGGTTTCGTCTGCCAGGATGAGGAAAGCGGTGCAGAGCGTGTTACAAATTCGTCCGTACGCGCACAGCGCCTGGAAAGTGCTTACAAATTTGTCTGTGGCGACCTCCAAAAAACAAAGCGGGTTGTTGGAAATCAGGGAAGTGAAAAATATACTCATAGTGTTAGTGGCTTCCAACAGGGGATTGTGCGGAGCGTTTAATTCTCAAATTTATAAAACCATCAGGGAAGAAGTGAGCAATCCTGAAAGATTGAAAGTTCAAAGAGACGGCGGAAAGAAATTAGAAAGTCGTGTTCCCAACGATAAACTGAAAATTGATTTTATTACCATCGGAAAAAAAGCGGAAATGATGACAAGAAAGATGGGAAAGGATATTGTGGCGACGTTTTCCGACGTAAGTCACCTGCCAGGTATTGAAAGTATCCGACCGCTGGTAAAAATTATTTTAGACGACTATAAAAACAAAAAATACGATAAAGTAGCGGTAGTCTATACGGATTATATTTCCACGCTTTCCCAAAAAACCAAAATCCGGCAGCTTCTGCCAATCTCAAGAATTGATATTGAAAAACAGACACAAGAGATGGATGAGCTGGCTAAAGTTTACGGAATTGAGAATCAGACTGTAGAGTATAAAATAGAACCCAGCCCCAAAGAAGTGCTGGAACATATCGTGCCAAGGCTTCTGGAAATGCAGGTGTACCATGCCATTCTGGAATCGAACGCGTCGGAAGAATCGGCCCGCATGATGGCCATGAAAAACGCGACTGAAGCGGCGCTGGAAATGGTGGACGATTTCACGTTTGTATACAATCAGATCCGTCAAATGAAAATTACCCAGGAGATCGCGGAAATCTCCGCCGGAAGAGCGGCGCTGGAAGGATAAAATTTTTTGTTAACTCGTTAACTGACCAATATAATGAAAGGCAAAATATCCCAGGTTATCGGTCCCGTGGTGGACGTTGAATTTTCGGACTCCCTTCCGGAAATTTATCACGCGCTGGAAATCACTTTAAACGAAAAAGAAAAATTAGTGCTGGAAACACACCAGCATTTAGGAAGCAGTAAAGTGCGGGCGGTGGCCATGGGATCAACGGATGGATTACAAAGAGGAATGGAAGCGGTCAGCACCGGTTCTCCCATCGAAGTGCCAGTTGGTCCGCAGACATTGGGAAGAATGTTTAATCTTCTGGGTCAACCTATTGACGGAAAAGAAGCGTTCA
>CAYLWX010000009.1:9294-10282 GCA_964387895.1 uncultured Bdellovibrionales bacterium
GAATCAAAGTCATTGATTTGATTTGTCCATTTATCAAAGGAGGAAAAGTAGGATTGTTCGGCGGCGCGGGAGTAGGAAAAACGGTGATTATCCAGGAACTCATTCGCAACATCGCGCAGGAGCACGGAGGTTACAGTATTTTTGCCGGCGTGGGAGAACGAACCCGCGAGGGAAATGACTTATATCACGAAATGAAAGAATCAGGCGTATTGGATAAAACCGCGCTGGTATTTGGACAAATGAATGAACCGCCGGGAGCCAGACAGCGAGTGGCGCTTTCGGCGTTGACTATGGCGGAATATTTTCGAGATGATGAATCCAAAGACGTTTTGCTTTTTATTGACAATATCTTTCGTTTCACTCAGGCCGGTTCGGAAGTTTCCGCGCTCCTGGGAAGAATCCCTTCGGCGGTCGGCTACCAGCCGACACTGGCGGAAGAAATGGGACAGCTTCAGGAAAGAATCACGTCGACCAATAAAGGATCCATTACTTCCGTGCAAGCGGTGTATGTTCCAGCTGACGATTTGACTGATCCGGCTCCGGCGACTACATTCGGCCATCTTGATTCCACGGTGGTGCTTGCCAGAAGTCTCGCGGAACTGGGAGTTTATCCCGCGGTGGATCCGCTCGATTCCAGCTCCACAATTCTGGATCCAAAAATTATCGGACAGGAACATTATCTGGTCGCGAGAGGCGTGCAAAAAGTGTTGCAGCGTTATAAAGATTTACAGGATATTATCGCAATTTTAGGAATGGAAGAACTTTCCGACGAAGATAAAATCACGGTAACCCGCGCCCGAAAAATACAAAAATTTCTGTCCCAACCATTTTTCGTCGCCGAACAATTCACTGGCACTCCGGGAAAATACGTAAAACTGGAAGATACGGTGAAGGGGTTTAAGATGATTTTGGAAGGAGAAATGGACGATATCGCGGAACAGGAGTTTTACATGAAGGGAAGTATAGATGAGGTGAAAAAAGCGTGATG
>CAYLWX010000009.1:10292-40762 GCA_964387895.1 uncultured Bdellovibrionales bacterium
TTTTCAAATTTTTTTCAATTTGGTCATTGGACATTTGTTGGATATTGGGATTTGGAAATTGGAAATTAAAAACTATTAATATCTTGCATGTCTTCTGTTTATACCTTATGTCTTTACTAAAAATTAAATTTAAGTTAGTTACTCCAGAGAGGACTCTCTATGACGGTGAAGTCGATCAGGCTACGCTTCCGGTGGTGAATGGGGAAGTTACTATTTTACCCAACCACATTCCTTATATCGCGTCATTGAAATCTGGCGAGGTGGTGTTGAAAATGGGAGAGAAAGAAAAAAACCTGGCTATTTCGGGGGGCTTTATTGAATTTGATAAGAATAATCTCACGGTGCTTTCGGATATGGCTGAATACGCCGAGGAAATTGATTTGCAAAAAGCGGAAATTGCCAAAGCCAACGCGGAAAAGTTGAAAGAAGAAAAAATTTCCATGGATGAAACGGAATACGCCCGAGTGGCCGCGGCGATTGAACGGGAATCGGCGAGAATTAAAGTGGCGAGAAAACACCACTCAAGGGGCGGGATAAAAGTGGAGTAAAGACACAGAATGCATTGTACGTTGACTGGAATATTGACGAGGAGTACTATAATACATGTATGAAACAAGAGAAGAAAAAAATTGAAAAAGACCAGCTTGATGCCAGAGATGACAAACTGGCGCTTATGGTACAGCGGGGGTTTCTTGAAATGAAAGGTGAGTTCGATAAGATGCGTGTTGAAATGAATGAAAGATTTGAAAAAGTAGAAGGGAGATTGGATAGGATGGAAGATCAGATGACTGACGTACTGAATAACCAGGATAAAATGATGAAAGACATGGAAGATTTAAAAGAAGAAAACACTGTGGATATTGTGATTCATAAAAGACTGGAAAAAAGAATCGCGCATTTAGAACGGGATATGGCCAAGGTAAAAGTAAAGATAAAAGTATAACCAAAAGATACGTGAGTTATACATGGCAGAAGGGAGTACCCTTCTGCGTAATTTTTTCACTTATTGACAAAAATAAAAAACAGGCAGAGAATTATCTTATTACAAACCTTATGAAGGTATGCTGAAATTTTATTCTAAAATTCTGACCACTCCCAAAACGGTGATTGATTTGAAGTCATTTGACTGTGAGGTGGATATTCAGGCAGTGGGGCAAAAGATTGGGGAAAAAGTGAAAAAGCTGTTTCGAGGGTCGCTGGCTATTCGGGAAGTAGACGCGGGATCCACTAACGCGGAAGAACAGGAATTGGTGGCATTGGGGAACGCGTTTTATGACGTTGAGCGGTTCGGAGTTCATTTTGTAGCTTCTCCCCGTCACGCGGACATGCTTATGGTAACCGGTCCGGTGTCCCGAAACATGAAGGAAGCATTGATCCGAACGTATGAAGCGACTCCGGAGCCAAAAATTGTAGTAGCTGTAGGGGATGACGCGATTGACGGGGGAATTTTTAAGGGTTCTTACGCGGTGCTGGACGGAGTGGATAAGGTAATTCCGGTAGATTACCATATTCCCGGAGATCCTCCTTCTCCAAAAACTATCATTTGCTCGCTTCTTAAGATATTGGAAGCTGTTGAGGAAAAATCACTCCCGAAGAAATATTAATAAGTATGACAGATATCATTTCCACTTCCATGAGTATAAGTATTGCAATGTTGTCTTTTGTGATTGGCGCGGTCGGATCGTTGCTTTTGCGAAATAAGGAAGAAGCCGCGAACTGGTGGGGAAATGTGTGCGCGTTTACCGGTTCAGTATTTGGTCTTATTACTTCAGCTCTTGTATTATTGCAGGATCAGACATTCGTATACACCTTGCCGACTTCTTTTCCCTTTCTTTCTTTCTCCTTGCGGATTGACCATCTCTCCGCGTTTTTTATTTTTATCATTTCTCTTTCCGGAGTGATATGCTCGCTCTATGCCATTGGATATGTGAAGCATTTTTACCATAAATACAGCCTTGGCGCGCTTGGCTTTTTCTATAATCTTTTTATCTTGGGAATGATAATGGTAGCAATGGCAAGTAACGCGATCTTTTTTCTTATCGCATGGGAGCTTATGTCGTTGGCTTCTTATTTTCTCGTTATCTTCGAACGTGACAAAGAAGAAAATGTGCGGGCGGGGTATGTATATTTTGTGATGACTCATTTGGGCACCGCCTTTATTATGGGATTATTCCTGGTGTTATATTATATAACCGGTTCTTTTGAATTTTCTGCGATTAGGGAACAGGCAATGGTTATGCCACCTGCCTTAAAAACGGCAGCGCTTCTTTTAGCGCTGGTGGGATTCGGTACGAAAGCGGGAATCATACCTTTTCATATCTGGCTTCCCGGCGCCCATCCGTCTGCTCCTTCTCATGTATCCGCCCTTATGTCCGGCGTTATGATAAAAACCGGTATTTATATGTTTATGCGAATATCTCTGGATCTCTTCTCTGATGTGCCTCTTTGGTGGGGGTTGTTGCTGATGATTCTGGGATCCGTGTCGGCGGTGTTGGGAATTCTTTATGCTATTTCAGAAAGTGATATAAAAAAATTGCTAGCCTATTCCAGTATAGAAAATATCGGTATTATTTTATTGGGCCTTGGTTCCGCGCTTACATTCTTCGCATTAGACATACCGATGCTCGCAACGACAGGGCTGGTTGCTTCGCTGTATCACGTGTTGAATCATTCTCTTTTCAAGTCCTTGCTCTTCCTGGGAGCGGGGGCTGTTATTTCGAAAACCCACACGCTGGATATGGAAAAGTACGGAGGATTGATTCGATATATGCCCCGCACCGCGTTTTTGTTTCTGATTGGTTCTTTAGCCATTTCCGCGCTCCCTCCTTTTAATGGTTTTTTTAGTGAATGGATGACGTTTCAATCGCTTTTTAGCGGCATTGGGTCCTTTGGCATGTTTACGAAATGGATATTTGTGTTTGCGGCCTCTTCGCTGGCAATTACCGGAGGACTGGCGGCCGCGTGTTTTGTGAAGGCGTTTGGCATTATTTTTCTGGCAAGACCGCGAAGCGAGGAAATAAAAAAAACACAGGATCCGTCTGTACTGCTTCAAGCGGGGATGGGAGTATTCGCGGCGCTGGCGCTTGTGGCCGGAGTATTTTCTTCAAATATCACCAGAATACTTTCTTCGGTGGTGGAAAAAAGCGGATTCGTACAGGACACAGCGGCAGTAAGCGCTCGATACGGCCACGTGGTTGTGCGGGGAGATTTTTCCGTGGTTTCCATGCCGGCAGTGTTATTTAGTCTTCTTTTAGTAACTTTGGTTACGGCGCTTGTGGTTTACTTCTTTACCCAGGAAAGAAAAGTTAAAATAGGAAAAACATGGGACTGCGGTACTGCGCCCAATTCCAGAATGGAAATTACATCCCTTGGATTTTCGCGCGCGCTCCTTACCATATTCGGTGGCATATTAAAACCGACTGAACAGACGGAAGTGGAATACAAAGACGCCAATATGCGATATTTTTCCAGAATAAATGTTACTGATTATACGAGAGATATTTACCGGGAATATTTTTATCGTCCTCTTCAAAACGGTATCGTGAAAATTGCCCGAAATATAAAGAGGATTCAAACAGGAAATGTAAATGTGTACGTGCTGTATATATTAATCGCGCTTATCGGGTTATTGATATTCGCGGCGCTGTAATAAAATATTTCTATGCCAGTATTAATTTGGACAATTCAATTACTCTTCGTTCCAGTAGTTTCCCCTCTTTTAATTGGCATCATACGGAAGATAAAAGCCAGGATGCAAAATCGCCAGGGAGCAAGCGTGGTACAGCCATACCGGGATCTGTGGAAACTTTTTCACAAGGATGAAGTGGTCAGTGAAGACGCTTCCTGGGTATTTCGAGCGGCTCCTTATATAGTATTCGCGGTCACGCTGGTAGTTGGCGCCAGTATTCCTCTTTTTATTTTTTCGTTTGGGGGCGGTGTTATAGGAGATTTTTTGTTGATTATATATCTCCTGGCGCTGGGAACTTTCTTTCTGGCGCTTTCTGGAATGGATACAGGCAGCGCTTTTGGCGGATTTGGGTCCAGCCGGGAAATGATGGTGTCTTCGCTCGCGGAAGGAGGATTGATATTCGCGTTTTTAACCGTGGCGCTTTCCGCGGGTACTACTGATTTATTTTCCATCGTTCAATCTGTTTCCTCTTTGTCGTGGATGGCGCTCGTACCGATCGGACTGGCATTTCTGGGATTTATTATTGTGCTTCTCGCGGAAAACGGGCGGTTTCCTTTTGATAATCCGGCGACGCATCTGGAACTTACTATGATCCACGAAGCAATGATTTTGGAATATTCCGGAAAAAAACTGGCGCTTATGGAATGGGCCGCGGCGAATAAATTACTCATCTTTATTGCCCTGGGAGCTAACCTGTTCCTTCCTTTGGGTGTATCATACTCAGGAAGCGTATCGGGAATTATTGCGTCGCTTGCGGTATTTTTAATAAAGATCATACTATTTTGCGTCGCGATCGCGGTGCTTGAATCCAGCATCGCGAAATTCCGCTATTTCAGATTGCCTGACTTATTGTTTACCTCGTTTATCCTAAGCGTAATTGGCATAGGATTGATTATCTAACAGTATGAATTATACTTCGCCCCAGTTTTTGTTTTTCATGGAAGTGTTGATATTCACTTGCGTGATTTTCATGCATCTTTCCAAGAAGAGAATGTCGCTGGTGTTGCTCTATACGGCGCAGTCAGCCATTACCACTCTGCTTTTGTTTCTTTCTTCTTTGAAAGATTTCTCCCCGGGTCTTCTTATGGTGGCGGTTCTTATTTTTATCGTTAAAGTAATCATCGCTCCATATTTTTTCTCTAAACTGATCGAGCGAAAACAGCTCTATTTTTCCACCAGCAGTTATCTCAATGTGCCGCTCACTCTTCTGGTGCTTATCGTTTTGACCGCAATTGCCCATTCTCATTTTTCCAAGTCTTTGGTATTCTTTAGCGCTTCCAATGAAAATCCGCTTTTGCTGGCAATCTCAACTATCCTAATTTCTCTCTTCTTGATCATCAACCAAAAAAGCGCGCTTTCCCAAATGATTGGAATTCTTTCCCTGGAGAATGGCATTGTTTCTTTCGCGACGTTGGCGGGATTGGAACAAACGCCGGGCCTTCAACTGGGCGTAACGTTTGATATTTTAGTGTGGATTGTTATCGCGGGGGTATTTACCTCTATGGTGTATAAGAAATTCGGGTCCCTGGACGTAACCGTTATGAAAAATTTAAAAGAGTAGCTTCATTTATATGCTGGTATCATTTCTCATTATTGTTCCTATTCTTGCCGCAATCAGTTCTCTTTTGGTAAAAAAGAAGACTATTGTATTAGAATGTGTGACGGCAGCGGCTGTTTTAATAGAATTTATATCAGTAATTTCTATCGTGTTACGCGTGGCAGACACGGGTGATTATGTTGCCAGCGACTATTTCCGCGTAGATCCGTTAGGCGCGATAGTACTGTTGATTATAGCCACGGTGGGATTATGTGTTTCTTTTTATTCCATAAGTTATTTACGCCAGGAAGTAATAAAAGAAATCATCGGTTTTCACCGCGTGCGGCAGTATTTTGTATTACTGCACTTGTTTCTTTTGGCGATGTTTTTCGCGGTGATGTCAACAAACCCGATCATGATGTGGATCGCGGTGGAAGCAACCACGCTTTCCACGGCGTTTCTTATCAGCTTCTATAATAAAGCTTCCGCCATGGAAGCGGCATGGAAATATTTGATTATCAACTCGGTCGGGCTCATGCTTGGTTTTTTTGGCACGCTTCTCTTTTTTACTCCAGTGCTCTCATTGCACGGAGCAGAGGTGGTACGCTGGGACACTATGCTGGCCAGCGCGGGTAGTTTTAATCCTTTCCTGTCTAAGGTAGCCTTTATTTTCATCCTGGTAGGGTATGGCACTAAGATGGGATTAGTCCCGATGCACACCTGGCTTCCCGACGCCCACAGCAAGGCTCCCGTGCCGATCAGCAGCTTGCTTTCCGGCGTGTTGCTTAATGTAGCCTTTCTGGCCATCCTCCGTTTCAAGCTTATTACTGACCATGCTACAGGGGCGGCATTTTCCCAGAATCTGCTCATATTTTTCGGATTAGTTTCCATTATAGTCGCCGCCTTTATTATTTTCATCCAGAAAAACTACAAGCGCCTTCTGGCGTATTCCAGCATCGAACACATGGGAATTATGGCGCTGGGATTTGGTTTTGGCGGCATTGGAGTTTTTGCTTCGCTACTGCATATGATCTATCATTCCCTGGCAAAATCTATTCTGTTTTTGTCAGCGGGAAATATATTCTTGAAATACAGCTCTACCAAAATAGTCAACGTGCGGGGCGCTCTTTCCGCGTTGCCGATGACCAGCGTGGCGTTTCTGATTGGGTTTCTGGCGATTACCGGCGTGCCGCCTTTCGGGTTGTTTCTTACGGAAACATATATTTTGCTGGCGGGAATGGCAGAACATCCAGTGCTGGTGAGTTTGGCGCTCCTTGCTTTGGTGCTGGTATTTTCCGGATTTTTAAAACATATACACGCGATGGTATTAAGCAAAAAGGACGCGGAAATTCCGTCAGGAGAATTTGGGATTGGCACGCTGGCGCCGCTCGCGGTTCTGGTAATATTTTTAATTTTGTTGGGATTTTTTATTCCAGCCCCTCTTGATACGCTATTACATTCAGTCGCTTCCATGTATTCTGGCGCGGCGAATACGGGGATAAAGTAATTAATACGCTTTTATGAATAAAGACAAGATTCGAGAAAAATATATTACTTCCGATGTCCAAACCCAGGTTCAGGGGAACATGGTAATGTATGAAGTGAGAGCGGAAGAGATAGTAAACACGTGTACTGATCTTTATTCGGCGCACAATCTTCCATTCAAGATGATGACAGCTATTGATGATCGCAAAGAACGAGGCGCGTTCAGGATCTTATATATATTCGGTATTCCCCATGAACACGCGTTTTTGGCGCCGTATATAGAGTTAAAAGATACTTCCGAATTTCCATCTGTATGTAATGTAATTCATGGCGCTTCTATTTATGAGCGGAAAATAAAGACATTCTTCGGGCTCCAGCCAAAGAATCACTTTGATCCCCAATCTATTATTCTTCACGAGAATTGGCCGGAAGGAGTCTTCCCCTTGAGAAAAGATTTCCAGTGGAATACCCGGCCACAGGAAGGAAATTTACCCTACACGTTCCAGAAGGTAGAAGGAAACGGTATTTATGAAATTCCGGTCGGTCCGGTGCATGCCGGTATTATCGAGCCGGGACATTTTCGTTTCAGTGTGGCCGGAGAGGAAATTATTTTGCTTAGCCCTCGTCTTGGCTACGTGCATAAGGGAAGTGAAAAACTTTTTGAAGTGCTGCCTTTGGAGAAGAAAATAAAACTTTCTGAGAGAATATCCGGCGACAGTTCCTTCAGTCATTCCCTGTCATTTTGCCAGGCGCTGGAATCACTGGGTGAGGTGGAAGTTTCAGAAAGAGCAAAGTATTTACGGGTGGTATACGCGGAACTGGAACGGATGGCTAATCATTTTAATGACATTGGTTTCATCATGCTTGATACGGGATTCAGTTTCGGTGGCAGTAACGGCGGAAGGCTTCGCGAAATGATCATGCAATGGCACGAACGTTTGACGGGAAGCCGTTTTCTGCGGGGAGTAAACACCATCGGAGGAGTGATGAAAGATATTTCTGAACAGGATAAAAATAAATTGTTGCGGGATCTTGACGCGATAGTGAAAGATTTTTCAGAAGTGATTGAAATATCAGAACGTAGCGATTCTCTGGCTAATCGATTGAAGGGGACCGGCACAATGACATTGAAAGTGGCCGAGGACCATTCGGTAGTCGGCGTTGCCGCAAGAGCACTGGGCCTTCCCATTGACGCCCGTGTGGAATATCCATACGCGGCATATGGATCGCTGAAAGTAAAAATCGCCCAAAAATATTCCGGTGATGTGTATGCCAGATTTCATGTCCGGGTAAAAGAAATACACACTTCCGCGGAGCTTATTAAAAAAGCGTTACAAAAACTTCCCCAGGAAAAAATCGCCCTGCCTGCGGGAGAAATTTCTTTCAGAAAAAATGCTTACGCGCTGGGAGTGGTAGAGGGATGGCGGGGAGATATTTTATATTTCGTAGCGACTGATTCTGATGGAAATATTACCCGCGTAGACGTGCGCGATCCGTCATTTCCGAACTGGATGGCATTGGGGCACGCCGGCAAAGGCAACGTAGTGCCGGATTTTCCCTTGATCAACAAGAGTTTTGATTTGTCGTATTCAGGGAATGATCTTTGATTGATTGTATCGGGACAAGCTGGAATTTTCCAGTTTGTTTTTTGTTGTTTTGTGGTTGTTTAACAATCAGTAGGAAAGGGGTATGTCGTGTTTAATGGATTCAATGATTTAATCTTCGGAAATCCTGAGGTGCATGAAAACAGTTTTGTAAGCGAACATGCGGTGCTTATCGGAAGAATTATTATTGAGGAAAACGTGATAATTGCTCCCGGATCTTCTCTTCGGGCGGATGAAGGAAGTCCGTTCCTGATTCGCAAGGGGACAAACATACAAGATGGGGTACATATGCACGGGCTCTTGGATCAATACGTGGAAGTGAAAGGAAAAAAATATTCTATCTACATAGGTTCGCATTGTTCCATCGCGCACGGAGCGCTAATCCATGGTCCCGCGGAAATCGGCAAAAAAACCTTTGTAGGCTTTAAGTCTATCGTGCATAATTCCAGGGTGGGGAGGAATTGCTACATAGGATTCGGCGCAATCGTGAAGGGGGTGGTTGTTGGGGATCGAAGATATGTGGAAGATGGCATGATAGTAAATCGCCAGGAATTAGCGGACGCCTTGCCTGAAGTGCCGGATGATAAAATAAAATATTTTAATCGGGAGGTGGTAGATTATAACAAGAGGTTAGTTGAGCTTTACCAGCAAAGAAGGGAACAAATAGGTTGTATGACAATAGGCCTATAGATAAAAGGGAGGATTGATGATAATTGCATGGTGGTTAGTGATGGCGTTAGTTGCTTCTAATTCATTGTATTTTCCCTTTTCTGGTCGCACCCTTAATGAAGGAGTAGTTATGGGTATTGTAGATGCTGTTTTATTTATGATAGCTGTTAAGGTAATAGGCTATCTGATTTCTCAAAAGAGAAAAAGGATAATCCGGAACGGATCCTGAGAATTAACAAGGGAGCTGGAAATTACAGCTCCCTTGAATTGTTTTTGGGAGAACAGGGAAGTATACAAAATGGACAATCATCAGTTTAGTATGTATAATTGAGCTATGCTTACAGAAGAAGATATACAAAAAATAGTAAAAGCCAATCAGAAAATGTTTGCTACCAAAGAAGATCTGGAAAGCTTTAAGGATGAAATAAGGGAATATTACTCAGACATTCAGTCTGCTATTGAAAGATACGCGGTGAAAGCGGACGCGTATTTCCAGGAAATGGTAATGCTATCCCACAAAATTGATCGCCATGAAAAGTGGTTGCACGTTATGGCGGAAAAACTGGGAGTAAAACTGGAGTATTAGTCCTGGGAAAACATATTGAAATTATCCGCTCGATTAAATTCGAGCTTTTATATTTGCATTTGAAAAAAACTGCAAAATGCGCTACAGTAAAAGAAGCTTGAGGGGCTAAGTCCCCTATAGGGGACTTAGCCCCTCTCTTTTTCTCTATGGAAAAATACGATCCAAAGAAAATTGAATCCAAGTGGCAGAACTACTGGGAGGAACACACGGAGTTTTTTGCGGCGGATGATGATTCGGCAAAGGAAAAGAAGTTTATTCTGGACATGTTTCCATATCCTTCCGGAGAAGGTCTCCATGTGGGACATGTAGAATCGTACACCGCGACGGACATTATGTCGCGGTATTTACGCTTGAACGGGAACAATGTACTGCATCCGCAAGGATGGGATGCCTTCGGTCTTCCGGCGGAGAATTACGCCATCAAAACCGGCACGCATCCGAAAATTACCACGCAAAAAGCCATTGCCAATTTCAAGAGCCAGATGAAGAGAATGGGATTTTCCTACGACTGGTCGAGGGAACTTAATTCCTCTGACCCTGAATATTACAAATGGACCCAGTGGTTTTTTCTGCTTCTCTATAAAAACGGACTAGCCTATAAAGCCAAAGCAAAAGTAAACTGGTGCGAAAATTGCAAGACAGTGCTGGCCAACGAACAGGCGGAAGGCGGCATCTGCGAACGATGCAAAAATCCGGTAGTGCAAAAAGATTTGGAACAATGGTTTTTCAAGATTACTGATTTCATTGAGAATAACGGCACTACTTCCGGATTAATTTCAGGATTAGACAAAGTTGACTGGCCGGAATCTACCAAAATGGCGCAGAAGAACTGGATCGGGAAGAGTGGAGGAGCTACAATAAAATTCTCAATTTCCAATTCCCAATTTCCAAGTGACCAAAATTCGGAATTATTTATCGAAGTTTTTACTACCCGTCTGGATACTATTTTTGGCTGTACATATTGCGTAGTGGCGCCGGAGCATGGTTTGATATATGAATTAAAAGATACAATAGAAAACTGGGAAGAAGTGAATCAGTATCTGGAAGACACGAAAAATAAATCTGATTTGCAAAGGATAGAAGAGAGGGAAAAGACTGGAGCAGAACTTAAAGGGGTCAGTGCGGTTAATCCTTTTACTGGAGAAAAAATTCCTGTATTTGTAGCGGATTATGTATTGGGGTCGTATGGAACCGGAGCGGTCATGGGTGTGCCGGCGCATGACATGCGGGATTTAGAATTTGCAGAAAAGTACAACCTACCTGTAAGACCTGTTGTTTTTAAACAGGAAAATAAAAGTCGCAGTTTTGTTATGGGCGTGGATGAGGAAAGACTCAAGGGTATTGGAATTTCAATTTTGGAAAAAACTGATGAAGGGTCTTTTAAGATTTTGATTCCCCCTGAAAAATTAGAAGATTATAAAGTTTTCATAAAGGAAGCGTTACGACCGGGTTTTTGGAATGAATTTAGCACGCCTGATGGTTTTTACTTTATATTCAAGCATAAAGACGGCCGCATAGAAGAAATGAATTTAAATGAAAAAACGAACGACTTAATCGACACTTATGGCTCGACGTTTAATGGAGGGAAGGCTCCCAAAAATCCAGATAATGTTTACTCCTGGCATTCATGGATTTCTAAGGATCATTTTTACCATGATCTTCTTATTCATACTGAAGATGGTGTTCTGGTTAATTCAAAACAATTTAGCGGCTTAAAGTCTGAAGAAGCCAGAGAGAAACTAACCGAGTGGTTGAAAGAAAGAAATATGGGTGAAAGAAGGGTGAATTATAGGATTCGGGACTGGCTGGTATCTCGCCAGCGGTATTGGGGCGCGCCAATTCCTATTATCTACTGCGAACAATGCGGTATGGTGCCGGTGCCGGAAAAAGATTTGCCGGTTATATTGCCGGATGACGTGGATTTCAAGCCGACCGGTGAATCCCCACTAGTATATTCTAAAAAATTCCACGATGCGGTGTGTCCCCAATGCGGGAAGAAAGCGCGGAGAG
The DNA here is from genome assembly GCA_964387895.1 of uncultured Bdellovibrionales bacterium. Lineage (GTDB taxonomy): Bacteria > Patescibacteriota > Minisyncoccia > Moranbacterales > UBA2206 > CAYLWX01. The sequence continues at coordinate 21,872 of CAYLWX010000009.1, forward strand.
AATCGGACACGATGGATACGTTCGTGTGTTCTTCGTGGTATTACTTTCGCTACGCTGATCCAAAAAATAGCGAAGCGTTCGCGGATAAAGAAAAAATCCAAAAATGGCTGCCGGTTGATTTATATGTCGGCGGCGCGGAGCACAGTGTGCTGCATCTTCTCTATTCCCGTTTTTTCACGAAGGTTCTCCATAAACTCGGCTATATTGACTTCGATGAACCGTTTTCCAGGATGCGCCATCAGGGAATAATTATAGCTGAAGATGGAAGAAAAATGTCAAAATCGCTGGGAAATGTGATCAATCCGGATGACGTGGTGGCAGAATACGGCGCGGACACGCTTCGTCTTTTTGAAATGTTTATGGGGCCGCTGGAAGACATGAAGCCGTGGAATACGAAAAGCATTATGGGGTCGAGAAGATTTTTGGAAAGAGTGTGGATGGTATTGGGAGAATATATTGAAAAGTTTAACAAAGGATTACTGGAAGACGTCCCCGAAAAATCCCGGCTTATTCATAAAACGGTAAAGAAGATAACTGAGGATATAGAAAAACTTCGGCTTAACACTGCCATCAGTTCTCTTATGGTATATCTCAATGAAAGAGATTTTGTAAATGAAGAGAAAGAAATTGATATGGAAGCAATAAAGAAATATATCATACTGCTCTATCCATTCGCGCCGCATATTGCTTCGGAATTATTCAGTCAGATCGAGAAGGGCGGTAATATCACTTCAGAATCCTGGCCGATGTACGACTCAAGTATAATTACGGAAGAAGAAGTAGAACTTATTATCCAAATCAACGGAAAGCTTCGCGACCGCGTCAGCGCGCGCCCTGATATTTCAGAAGAAGAGGCTAAAAAACTCGCGCTTTCCAGTGAAAAGATCAAAAAATTTTTGGCGGGCAAAGAAGTTCGGAGAGTGATTTTTGTGGGGGGGAGATTGATAAATATTGTCGTGTAATTATGCAAGCAGTAATTCTCGCCGCGGGACGCGGAACCAGGATGCGTCCGTTAACCTATGATATTCCCAAGCCTATGCTCTTGCTCAAGGGAAGGCCGGTACTGGAATATACCTTAAGTTTTTTGCCGGACTCTGTCACGGAAATCGTGATAGTGATAAATTATCTGGGAAAACATATTACAGATTATTTCAAAGACGAATACATCGGCAGAAAGATCACCTATGTATTTCAGGAAGAACTGAACGGCACGGGGGGAGCTTTGCATAGTTGCAAGGATGTGCTCCGCGATAAATTTCTGGTCGTGATGGGAGATGATTTATACCATCGGGATGATCTGGAGGAGATTGCGCGCCATGATCTGGCAGTATTAGCCTACGAAGTGGAAGATCCCCGTCCTTTTGGCGTTTTTCGAATTGATGAAGAAGGGCACCTGGTAGACATTGTGGAAAAACCGGAAACCCTTGAACATCGCCTCATCAACGCGGCGGCGTATACATTGGACAAAAGATTCTTTGACTACAATCTGGTGCCTATCGGCAATAATGAATTTGGCCTTCCCCAAACCCTCGTGACCGTGGCCAGGGATCACCCGGTTAAAATTCTTCGCGCCAAAGAATGGTGCCCAATTGGAAAGCCGGAAGATTTAGAAAAAGCGGAGGGAGTGCTGGAGAGGTTTTTTGTTTGATAACAATCAGAACTTACGCATGTGTCATCCCCGCGTAGGCGGGGATCCAGGGTCCAACGGACAAGGCTAAACACACAGTAGGGACTAATTTTGATTCTGTTTAATCTATACATGGATTATTATTGGATAACTATGTGGCATGATTCTGGATTCCCGCCTACGCGGGAATGACATATAAAGAAAGAAGGGTTTAAAAAGAGGGAAGTGAGTTGGTGACAATTTGCCACCAACTAAATTCGTGACTAATAGTGAAAAAAAGAATGAAAGAATTTAACTCAAAAATTTACCCCATTATAGGCATGAGCCCCGGCAACAGTTATTTCAAAGACGAAACAGTAGGGTATCTTCTTAAGACTGTGGTTGAAAGATTTGGGCGTGCGGCCGTGCTTATTCCGGACATTCCAGCAATATCAACGTACATAGCGTTGGGGTATCCTGAAAATCGAGCGAGGCGTGACAAGGCAATACCAAAAGGAAACGCGCTTAGAAATTTAGTTATTCGTGCGATGAAAATATTGGGATATACGAATGATACGGTAAGGATTTTTGACTGGAAAATGGAAGTAGATAATGATTCTGAATACAAAAAACAATACAATAGAATTTATGATCTCTATAGAAACAATGTGGCGTTTCATAAGTCAGTAAATTCTGCCTCACAAGAAGTGTTGAAAAGTTCAAAAAAAGATTTTCAGGATGTAGAAAAATCTACCAGTATCGCGGCGCATTATCTACTTTCGGAACTTGCATTTTTAGAATTTGCACCTTCTTATCTTAAAGCAGAAAAGGTTGTCTCTGTGTATCATAAAAATTGGAAAGTGTTCGAAGATTATATTGCTGGAAAATTTGATGGTATAGCCAGACCTTATTTAGATTTTCTGATTGTAAAAAAGAACATGTGAGCATAATGTAAACATAACACCAAAATAATGAACAAAATAGCCATTTTCAAAGGAAAACAAGTCAGAAGAATAATCCATAACAATGAATGGTGGTTTTCAATTATTGATGTGGTGGAAGTCTTGATAGAAAATGAACGGCCGAGGAAATACTGGAATGATTTAAAGAAAAAGATTGTGGAAGAAGGATATTTTCAGTTGTCCGAAAAAATCGGACAACTGAAATTACGCTCTACTGACGGAAAATATTATGAGACTGACTGCGCCAATACTGAAACTATGTTGAGGATTATTCAGTCTATTCCATCTCCTAAAGCCGAACCTTTTAAAGAGTGGCTGGCGAAAGTAGGGTATGAGCGAATAAGGGAAATTGAAGATCCAGAGTTGGCTGCCCAAAGAGCCAGAGCGATTTATCGAGCTAAAGGTTATCCGGAATCGTGGATAGAAAAGAGAATGAGGGGTATTGAGGTAAGGGAAACGCTTACCAATGAATGGAAAACAAGAGGCGCAAAAGAAAATATTGAATTTGCGATTCTTACGAATGAAATTTTGAAGGGCGCGTTTGATATGACTGCCGATGAATATAAGAAATTCAAGGGTCTTACCAAAGAAAATCTTCGTGATCACATGGATGATATTGAAATAATTCTGACTATGCTGGGTGAAGCAACGACTACAAAACTTCATCGCGACCGAAATTCCAAGGACTTTAACTTACTCAAGAAAGATGCCAGGGATGGCGGAGATGTGGCAGGCAGAACACGAACAACGCCTTGTAATGAAATATGCTAAGAAAAGGGAAGAATTAAAAAATAGCTCTAACTATGATTTAATGATATGGCAATCAAGACTAAAGCATATACGAGATGAAAGAAAAAACATTGCAACAAGACATTAAGTCTGAAAAAGTTTCCTTTCCGGAAAATTATGATGAGTTGGTTCCGGTTACATTTTTGCGCCAGGAAATAAAAAATATTGACTCCTCATTGAATATTTTTAATCCAGGAAGTAAAGTATTGGACATGGGTTGTGGCGCAGGGTACTTTTCAAATTATTTCAAAGAAAAAGGCTGTGACATCGAAGGTGTTGATATTGATCCGAAAAAAATAGAAGATGCAAAAAGATTATATCCTGGTATAAATTTTGAAATAGCGAGAGATTCAGGTTTGGGTAGGGACAAGTATGGTTCAGTTTTTTGCAATATGGTGGTATGCAACATAGAAGATGAAGAAAAATTAATTGACTTTCTGAAGAATATATATGATTCTTTGAAAAAATCAGGAAGTCTTTTTCTTACTAATGCGGATATTAATATTAATTTCCATGAAGGAGATTATGTAAAACATACTTTGGTGGAAGATTTTAATGAAGGATCTCCTGTTTTGGTTCAACTGCTACAGCATGACGGAAGATACTCTACTGCATGGAAGAATTATATCTGGAGCAGAGAAAAACTGGTTTCATTGATCGGGTCGGTATCTTTCTGTGATATTTCATCTCAATATATCAAAGATTCTAAATATTATTATATACTAGCTAAAAAAGGCTAATCTCCAACCATATGGACAACGAAAGAAAAATTTATCAAAAATTATACGACAGTGCGACTAATGGCAGCTCGGAAATCGTGCAGAAAAATGATTCTGTTTTTCTCGCAAAAGGGAAGCTCTTTTTGGATATTATAAAAAATGTTCCTCCGAGATTAAGCCAGGAAGATGCAGAGGTCCCTTTGGAAACAATTTATGACGCGGGGTTTCATAAAAAAACAGGAGCAATGTTTGTATGCAATAAAGGGGCATACCTTTTGGCTCGTGCTCCGAAGAGCGATCGATACTATGGGGCGGCTCATCTCGGTTTTTCCATTTATATGCCCCAGCATGGAATAGAACTTGTAGATGTGGGAATAGCGGGAGATATTACCCAGGGAGATTTTATTATTCTGAGGCCGGAATCTGCCTGTGCGCCCGGTTTCATCATTGGATCGCAAAGGTGCAACTGCCATGATCAATGGAATCTTGTGCGGGAATTAGCAGTGTATCATAATCCCATTGAGTTGCCCAAGACTACTGATCCAGATAAATTTGAACATTTTATTGCTGACTATTTTAAACCGGATAAAAATAATGTGCCTATCCCGAAAGATAAAGGAAGGGGATTTATTTTTCTTCATATGGCAACCCAAAATGGCATGGGAAGTGGGGCGACTGAAGGGCATTTTACGGAAGATATGACTGCTACCGCATATATGCGCCATCGAGGAGAGTATACTGCCGAACAGGTACATAACGTTTCATTAGCTGGCGGATTTACCGCTCTTGGAATATCTCCTGATCCCAGGAAGCTAAATGACCATGCGGGGTATAAAATTCCAGCAGTAATTCTTGATTATTTTTGTGTTGAAAAGCCGATTATTGCTCTTACTAATAACAGAGACAAGATAAAAATCCTCAATGAAATGGGATTTAATATAACCAGGATTCAATTTATCGGGCGTTCAGATGTTGCGTGCGGAGTTGAAACCAATGATCGAAGAAAAGAATTCCTGCATATTATCCCTGATGATTTTAAAACTTCACTGGAAGATGATCTGAAAAGAGTTGACGATGAAATTCACCGTGTGTTTAAAACTCACCATAAAAAAATGAAATATTCTAATAAATTACCCAAGTGAGTACGCACAGAAAATACAAGATAGCGGTTTTTGGTTCTGCCAGAGAAAATCTTGATGGTGAAGTATATAAAATTGCAGAAGAGACAGGAGTTGAAATCGCAAAAACAGGAAATATTCTCGTAACTGGGGCGGCTCAGGGAGTGAGCCGTTATGCGGCGGAAGGAGCAAAGCTGGAAGGAGGCAGTGTTATAGGGATAAGCCCGACACTGAATGATTCAGAAAAAGAGACGTATAACGTTTCTTTTGAAAATATCGATTATATAATCCACACAGGCATGGGGTATAAAGGGAGAAATGTGATTAGTGTGAGAACCTGCGATGGAATGATTATTATTAATGGTAATTTTGGAACCTTGAGTGAGATTGCTATCGGAGAAGGTGAAATGAAGCCGATTGTTGCGATAGAGGGGACAGGGTGTTGTGCTGAAGTTATTGAAGACATCTTTAAAAAATTAAATCCTGAATATCAATATTTTTCTACTGCGAAAACAGCAAGGGAAGCAGTAAATGAGGTAGTTAAGTTAATAGAAATTTCCAAAGATAAAAAATCATGAATAAACAGGGAATTTCAGTTGTCCTGAAAAAGCGGACAACTGAAAAAGATGGAGAAAATTTGTAACCCCTTTCTATCTATTAATTGATATCAAAAAAGTTATAATCTTAACTTCGCTTACATGGATTAAATGATTATCTTGAGTATCCAATCATAAAAATCATTTAATCAATAAAATCAAGGTTCAGACGAAACAAATGCAAACTAACCCCCCCCACAAACTATTCACTCTTTCCGAATTCCGCCGCGAGGTGGGGTTGCCTCTTATTTTAGTGAAAAAGTTGGTTGTGTTTGGCGAGGTGGAGGCGATAAAAGCGCTTGATGGAACGCTTCAAATCGCGGAATCGGAAGTGCAGAAAATAAAAACGCTTTTACAAAATCCTCGGGAGAGGGTTTCGTTTTTTATAAAAGCGCTGGGGCCAGGCGTAGTGACCGGAGCTTCTGATGATGATCCTTCCGGCATTGGGACTTATTCTTCCGTGGGAGCCAGATTCGGGCTTTCTCTTTTGTGGATGGCGTTATGGCTGTTGCCAGTGATGCTAGCGGTGCAGGAAGCGTGCGCCCGGATAGGAATTGTGACCAACAAAGGATTGGCGGGAGTATTATTGAAGCATTACAGGAAAAAATTCGTGGCAGCTGCCGTAATTCTTTTGATCGGGGCGAATATTATCAATATCGGAGCGGATTTAGGAGCGATGGCAGCTTCACTTTCCATGCTTGCGAACGTGAATTTCTACGCGGGAGCGTTGTTTTTTGCTGTTCTTATCGTGTCAATAGAAATATTCGTGGAATATCGTCTTTACATGAAAATTTTAAAATGGATGACTCTCTCTGTATTTGCCTATGTTATCGCCGGATTTATAGTTCACCCTGACTGGAAAGAAATATTTTCGCGGACCTTTATTCCGGAAATACGTTTTGATAAAGAATATCTTTTCGCCATGGTAGCTATTTTCGGAACTACTATCACGCCGTATCTTTTTTTCTGGCAGGCTTCGGAAGAAGTCGAGGAAAATAAAATATTCCGCCTTGAGCAACGGGAAAAAATAAAGCATGCTTCTTCGCGTCCCGCGTATAATTACAATCACAGCAAGTCGCTTGAAAGAAAGAATTTTCTCCGTCATAGGATCAGACATATGCGGACTGATGTGGCGACAGGCATGATCCTGGCTAATATAGTTTTTTTCTTTATTATTGTCACTGCTTCGCAGACCCTCTTTGCTAGCGGCTTGCGTTCTATTGAAACTGTGGAGCAGGCAGCGCTCGCGCTGCGCCCTCTTGGCGGAGAATATGCCTACACGCTTTTTGCTCTGGGGATTATAGGCACCGGGCTTCTGGCTATTCCGGTACTGGCCAGTTCCGGGGCGTACGCCCTGGCGGAGATTATGAAATGGAGAGAAGGGCTGGAAGTTAAATTCAGCCGGGCAAAGGGGTTTTACATAGTAATCATAGCTTCAGTTTTTCTCGGGTTGGCGCTTAATATTTTTCACGTCAATCCAGTTAAGGCGCTGTATTATTCAGCCTTTTTGAACGGCATAATCTCACTGCCTCTTTTGGCGGCTATCATGGTGGTGGGAAATGACAGAAAAATTATGGGAATCGAAACACATCCTGCGTGGGTAAAGTTTTTCGGATGGGCGGGAGTATTTTTTATGGGGGCGGCGATTGTGGTGTCGGGGTATTTTTATTTTCTTGGGTGAAGAATAAAAGTTTTATAGGATGATTTAAAGATTTAATTCTTGAAATTCGAAGCCATCACCGAACAAAAAGAAATGCTGGAATTTTTGGAAGGATACGGGTAAAACGGGTTACAAGAAAAATCGAAGCTGTTTTGCTTTACGGTATAGTTGCTCAGGAGTATTATTGAAATATCAAAATAATTTGCGAAATAGTCAAAAAAATAACTAATCCTATAAAGAATTGGAATGGAACTATTAGTATTGGTAGGAATTATAGGTGCGATTATATACTTTTCCAAAAGTGGAAAATCCTCCAATAAGACCTATAGTAACCACAACAATTATTACAAGCCTTATACTCGTCCTCCAAAGAAGCTGAATGAAAAGCAAGTCGAGGTTGAAAATCTAAAGCTTAGCCAAGAACAGCAAGCTGTATTTGATATTATTGAAAATAAAAATGGCCACATTTTCATTACAGGCAAGGCAGGAACAGGAAAATCAGCTCTCTTGCAGTATTTCAAATATAAATCAAAAAAGCGTTTGGTTGTTGTTGCTCCAACAGGCATAGCCGCTTTAAACGTCGGAGGCCAAACAATCCATTCTCTTTTTGGATTCCCTCCTGCTTTCTTGTCTCAAGAAAGACTGGAGCAGCTTACGCTTCGACCCAAGATGGCTTTTCTTTTGAGAAATATTGATACGGTTGTAATTGATGAAATTTCTATGGTAAGAGCTGATTTGTTGGATGCCATCGATTATAGGTTAAGAACAGCTAGGGCAAACAACTTGCCATTTGGGGGAGTTCAAATAGTTATGTTTGGAGACCTTTATCAATTACCTCCAGTTGTTAGCGATCCAGAGCTTCATAAATATTTTGCTCATAATCGTGGCGGTCATTATTTTTTCAATGCTCACGTTTGGAAAAATATCTCAATGGAAATATATGAACTTACGCAAATATTCAGGCAAAGGGATGAGAATTTTAAAAATATACTTAACAAAATTAGGCGAGGTAGCATTACCGAGGTATTACTCAATGAGCTCAATCAGCGGACAAATTTTCAAGCTCCAGATGATGGAGTGATTACTTTGACAACAACTAATAATGCCGTTAGTGCAATAAACTCTTTTCGCCTTTCTCAATTAACAGGGAAGCTTTTCACTTACAGAGCTTACATTGAGGGAGAATTGGAAAAAACTTCTTTTCCAACTGAGGAATTTTTGGAACTAAAAGAAGGAGCGCAAGTGATGTTTTTGAAAAATGATAAAGAAAAAAGATGGGTGAATGGTACGATGGGCTTCGTCAAATCTCTTTCTAAAAATGAAGTGAAAGTCGATATTGACGGGATTGTTTATTCCGTTCCTAAAGAAACTTGGAATAAGATCAGATATTACTACAACCAGCAGGAGCGAAAAATTGAAGAAGAGGTAGCCAGTTCATTTAATCAATACCCATTAAGGCTGGCTTGGGCTATCACGGTTCATAAATCCCAGGGACAAACTTATGGATCAGTCGCTGTTGATATGGGAGATGGAGCTTTTGCTCATGGTCAAACTTATGTCGCATTGAGCAGATGCAGAGCATTTGAGACGCTTTATCTCAAAAGGGGAATAATGACGGAAGATATTATTATTGATCCTGCGATTATAGAGTTCATGAGTATGGCCAAAATTATTCAGATTGAAAATATAGAGTAAATTATTTTTGCCAGAAAAGCTTGAACTAGCTGGATTGACTAATGTAGCAAAGAGGGTTTGACAAATTGTTGAACGATTATGAAAACAAGATTAAACAGTTGACCGAAAATATTGTTCAGAATGTTAAAAATAAAAAATAAAATCCAAAGCAGCTTGTTGCCGAAGCGGAAAAGGAAGAAGAAATCATCGTCTCCAGTCGCCGCTTAATTGAGCTGATGGAGCAAAAAATTGGCCAAGTCTTGGCAGAAATATAGTCTGCGCATAACTAAGGAAAAAGATGACTGGAGGAGCTGGAATAGCCTTAAAATGTCTATATTTCTCTACTTTATACGATATTTTGTATAAAACATTGCAATTTTTGTAGATACCTGCTAAGGTAGAAATGTCGAATAATTATATTAAAGGTTTAATAAAAATATGATTCACTCATTTACTTGTAAAAATTTTTATTCCTTTAGCGAGGAAACCATCCTCAATTTTGTGGTAAACAATAATGCGCCCGAAAATAACGGTTATTTTACCGCGCTATCGGGCAATCGTCTTTCAAAAGTGGAAACCGTTATTGGCCCGAACGCTTCGGGCAAGACAAATCTCCTTAAAATTTTGCCGTTTCTGAAATGGTTGATTATTGATTCATTTAACGCAAAGCCGGAAGATCCGATTGTTGTTCAGCCTTTCGCCTTTGGCGAAGCAAAAAGCGAACCGACAAATTTATCGGTGGTTTTTGAAGTTGACGGAAAAGTTTATACCTATGAATTTGTTATAACTAAAGAGAAGATTCTAAATGAAGAATTGAAACTGACCAGTTTTGCTAAAGAAAAAAAATCAACCAAAAAAATCTTTTCTCGTGTGTGGAACAAAATAGAAAATCGCTATGACTTTTACGGAGAAAACTTTGAATTGCCCAAAGGATTTGAAAATATTTTGCGCACAAATGCAAGCGTAATTGGTACTGCTGCCCGTCTTAATCATGTCGAAAGCCAAATAATCGCAAAATATTGGGGGCAAATTGAAACCAACGTTGTTGAGGCTGGATGGGTCGGAGATCATTTATTGCCAAACTCAATCGCTCAACTAGGTGAAGCATTTGATTTTTTTAGTGAAAATAGCGCCCTTAAGGCAGAAGCTGAAAAATTGCTGTGCCGTTTTGACTTGGGATTAAGCGGATTTGAAATTAAAAAAGAGAAAAAAGAGAATGGTTTTTCATTGAATGTGCGTGCGGCGCATTTGTTTAATGGACAGAAACAGTATTTGCCGGTGCAATACGAATCATCTGGAACAAAACAACTGTTTGTGCTTTTAAAAAGTATTCTCGTCGCGCTTGAAAAAGGGAGTATTGCAGTTGTTGATGAGTTTGATGTAAATCTTCATCCTGAAATGGTCATAGCTTTGTATGATTTGTTTGTTCAACCTGAAACAAATCCTAAGAATGCTCAGTTATTTATGAGCACTCACAGCCATATCCTGCTCAGCAAGCTTGATAAATATCAAATTGTTTTGGTCGAAAAAAATGAAAATGGTGTAAGTGAGGCGTGGCGGTTGGATGAAATGTCCGATGTGCGATCTGATGAAAATTATTATTCAAAATATCTCGCCGGCGCGTATGGAGCCGTTCCTAAAATTTAATTGTCAAAAGTATGTCAAGAACGAACCCATACAAGAAAAAACGCCGAAGTGCCAAGCGAACTCTCCTGATGTATGGCGAAGGATTGGGCGAAGAAATATTTTTAAAGCATTTGCGATCGTTGTATGCCTACAATAGTGGCGTGTCGGTAACAATTAGAAATGGAAAAGGAGGAAATCCAAAAAACATTATCATAAATGCCTCAAACGAACCTGGTGATTTTGAAAAGAGGGTTGTAATTTTAGACAACGACAAAGATAAGAAAGAAATGGATCAGGCCCGCGCTGAGGCTGAAAAGAAAGGCGTGAAGATACTTGAAAATTCACCTTGTTTGGAAGCGACACTGCTTTCTATACTTCGCCCCAAACAAAATTTTTCTACCAAAAAATCAGCGTGGTGTAAAAGTGAATTTGAATCAAAATATATGGACAAGAAGAAACGAACAGAATTGGAAGAATACAAGAAAGTTTTTTCAAAGCAAATTTTAAATGGTCAGAAAGATAGCGTTTCAGAATTAAAAGCACTTATAAATTTAATGCAAGGAATATAATATCCCACCGAAAAGTTTTACGGGCAAAGCCTCATTCGTTGCTAAAGCTCTGGCGGACAGGCGAGCAGGCGGGCAAAAAGAAAAATTTAAAAAAGTAATAATTGTTTTTTAAATTTATGTGTGGAATCGTGGGTTACATAGGAACAAAAAAAGTAATTCCTATTCTCATAGAGGGTCTGAAAAGATTAGAATATCGCGGATATGATTCCGCTGGTTTGGCGATAGTAGAAAAAAATAAAATTTCTGTGTGGAAGTCGACGGGAAAAGTTTTAGAACTGGAGAATAAAATTAACGGGAATAAATTAATTGGTACGATCGGGATTGCCCATACGCGGTGGGCGACTCATGGAGAGCCAAATGATACAAATTCTCATCCGCACGGAGATTGCAAGGGAAATATCTGGCTTGTGCATAACGGTATCGTGGAAAATTATCAAGAACTCAAAACCAGTCTCCAAAAGAAAGGTCACACGTTCCGTTCGGATACGGACAGTGAAGTAATCGCGCATCTCATTGAGGAGTTTGGAAAAAAATTAGACTTTAAAGATTCGGTGCGGGAAGCGTTGAAAAGGATAAAGGGAACGTATGGATTAGCTATACTTCACAAAAAAGAGTTGGATAAAATTATTATCGCGAGATTAGGAAGCCCGCTTATTTTGGGAGTGGGAAATGGAGAGTATGTTATTGCTTCGGACGCTTCAGCGGTTGTGAGGTATACAAGTCGGGTAGTGTATCTGGAAGAAGGAGAAATGGCAGTGGTAGAAAAAAATAATTATGAAATTTTTTCTTTGAAAAATAAGCAAAAGTCAATCAATAAAGAAGTGGCGACATTAGATTGGACTACGGAAAAAGCGCAAAAAGAAGGATTCCCTCATTTTATGCTCAAGGAAATTTTTGAACAGCCTGAAACTGTACGCAATGCTATTCGTGGAAGACTGGTAGTGTCTGAAGGCAAAGCTAATTTAGGAGGATTGAAAGACGTGAAACAGCGTTTAAGAAAATTAGAAAAAATAATTATTGTAAGTTGCGGCACTTCCTATTACGCCGGGCTGGTGGGCGAATGTATGCTGGAAGAATACGCCGGAATTCCGGTAGAGGTTGAATACGCCTCCGAGTTTCGTTATCGAAAGCAACTTCTGGATGAACGCGTCGCGGTGCTCGCGATTTCTCAATCCGGAGAAACGGCGGACACGCTGGCGGCGATTCGGGAGGCCAAAGAGCGGGGCGCGCTGACTTTGGGTGTGGTAAATTCCGTCGGATCAACGATTGCCCGCGAGACTGACGCGGGAGTGTACAACCATGCTGGTCCGGAAATCGGAGTGGCTTCCACCAAGGCATTTACTTCGCAATTGAGCATATTAGCGCTTCTTACGCTGCAACTTGGCCGTCAAAGAGGCATGTCTTTTGTCATGGGTCAAAGAATTGCTAAAGAAATGGACAAAATTCCTAAGCTTATTGAAAGTATTTTGAAACAGACGGAAGAAATAAATAAAATAGCTAAAAAATATTTATCTTACAATAATTTTTTGTATATGGGAAGAAAATATAATATGCCTATCGCGGTGGAAGGGGCTTTGAAAATCAAGGAAATATCTTATGTCCACGCGGAAGGGTATCCGACGGGAGAAATGAAACACGGTCCCATCGCGCTAATTGATGAAAAGTTCCCTTCTATGTTTATTGTTCCGCAAGACAGTGTTTACGAAAAAAATATCTCCGGGATGCAGGAAATTAAAGCGCGTAAAGGAAAAATAATCGCGATTGCGACTGTTGGAGATGAAGAAATAAAAAAGATTGCTGATGACGTGATATATATTCCAAAAACTCTGGAGATGCTCACTCCACTTCTTTCCGTTATTCCTCTCCAGCTTTTCGCCTATTATGTCGGAGTGGGGAGAGGCTATGACGTGGATAAACCGAGAAATCTGGCTAAGAGTGTAACAGTAGAATAATTAATTTCCCATAATCTGCAACGCGATTTTTCTTGGTCTTGACCGATCCAGTTCAATGGCAAAAATTCTTTGCCAGGTGCCGAGTTGAAGATTATTTTTAAGCACGTTGAGTATCACGGAAGTGGGAAGATGGATGGCTTTGCTATGGGAGTGCCCGTTGGCACATTCTCCGTCGCACATGTTAACCGTGCGTATTTCAAAATTGTCATGGGCGTATTTATATGTCCTGGGCGCCAGTTTTTCCAGCAATTTTTTCATGTCGGTGATAAGAAGCGGTTCGGCTTCATTGACGATGATAGCCATAGTAGTATGCAGGCTTTGAATATTAATCACCCCGTTCTTCACTTTCGCTTCTTTTAATTTTCTCTTGATTTTTTCAGTGATATCAATAAAATCCAGTGTCGCGGTGGTCTTTAGATTTATAACATGGTTGATGATTTTCATAGGTATATATTAATGATTGTGGCTTTATTGTACATGGAATATCTAAAAGTTCAAATTGTTGCGATACTGCATTGTTAAATTGTTACATTGCTATATTGTTAAAAATAATTTAATTTAACAATGTAACAGTGTAGCAATTTAGCAATTTAATTTTAAATTTTTTAACATATATCCATCCCTCAACCTGTATCCCAACTTTCTATAATAATCCCTCACCCCTACGCCCGAAATAACCGCTATTTTTTTGAGGCTGAATTCTTCGCGGGTAATTCTCTCTGCTTCTTCCAAAAGTTTCCTTCCAAGTCCAATGTGTTGGGGGGATTCTTTTGTATGGGTGTGGAGTTTAGCAAGTTTCCCGTAAGTGTGTACTTCGCGGATTAACGCCGCGTTTCGCAAATCCGGAATATAGTGCCGGGCATTGTTATGTTCCGGTATTCGAAGACGCAACAGGGCAAAAAGTTTTTTCGCGTCGGGAGAAACGTATTGCAAAAATATTTCTTTCCCGTCGCTTGAGTCATATTCAATCCTTTGTAAAACTATTTCTTCCCGGTCATGATAATTTTCCCGTACTTCCCGACAGCGGATACATGGGCATTGCACGCGGCGGGCGATAAGTTGCCGCAAGTTAGATACGGTCGGACCGGCGATGATGGATACTGACGGCACGTCACGCACCAGGCGGGAGATACGGGTATAAGGGGGAATAAGATGCTGTTTTACTTTGCACACCAGTGTTTTAAATTCTTCATCCGTCAACGCGGCGTACTTTCCATTTTTCCAAAGAGTGTACAAGGCGCTGTTTTTTATCACGACTGTGGGGTAAATTTTCAGCAAATCAGGCTGGAAGTCCGGGTTTTGGAATAATATTTGAAACATCTTGTAATCTTTTTCCAGAGTAGAACCGGGAAGTCCGGGCATAATATGATAACCGACTTTGAATCCGGCATCTTTCAATAATTTTGTCGCTCGCGCCACTTCCGAAGCCGTGTGTTCCCGCTTGTTTTTTTCCAGCACTGAATCATACACGCTTTGCACGCCTAACTCCACTCGCGTACATCCCAGCCTTCGAAAATTCAATACTTCTTCTTCATCTATATAGTCCGGCCGTGTCTCCAGTGTAATCCCTATAATTCTATGACTGGACGTCTCATTCTTCTTTTGCTGAACAAAAAGTCCTTCCTTAATTTTCCATTTTGATTTTTGCATTTTACATTTTCCTTCGTTACACGCCCTGAAACATTCGCTTATAAACTTTTTCTGGTATGGTTTTGGCAGATACGAAAACGTTCCTCCCATGACGATAAGTTCGATTTTATCAGTTTCGTGGCCGTTAAGCTCCAAAGAACGCAATCGACTTCTGACTTGTTTATAGGGATCAAACTCGCAGGCAATGGCGCGCATCACGGCCGGCTCGTTGGAAAGGTAACTTTTGGGCATATCTTTTTCCGTGGGGCAGTAGAGGCATTTCCCGGGACAAGGATACGGTTTGGTAAGAACGGCTACCACTGCCACTCCTGACTGGGTTCTAATATTACGGCTTCGTAATACCGTTTCAAAGCTCTTATTGCGCGCAATCTTCTTTTCCGCTACCATTTCGTCATAGTGCTCCCGAATGTCGGCGTTGGTGGGGAGAGGAATGCGAAGTTGTTTGGACAGTTTCTTTTTCAACGCTAAAAATTCCTCGGTGGTTTGAGGATTGGACTCTATGGATGAGAGAATGAAATTGTCCAGGGAATTTGATGGTTTCATTTGAAATTGCATTGTTACATTGCTAAATTGCTACATTGTTATTTCTGGCAATTTAGCAATGTAACAATTTAACAATGTTTATCTTCATGAATCAAAACGAATTAAAAAGAATATTGCATGAAATCGAGTCTGGCTATGATCTTGTGTCCGATAAATTTTCCCAAACTCGTTTCCGCTTCTGGCGGGATCTTGGATATGTAAAAAAATACATCCGGGACGGTGACAGAGTTCTGGATTTCGGGTGCGGCAACGGGAGGCTGCTGGAGATTATCGGGAATAAAAATATAGAGTACAACGGCGTGGATATTTCGGGGAAATTAATAGAAATCGCGAAGCAGAAATACCAGGGAAACCATGTTGCTTTCCGGAAAATATCCAGTTCACCCAGTCTATCATTTGAAGACAATTTTTTCAACGCAACCTACGCAATCGCGGTGTTCCATCATTTCCCCGGCCGGGAGTACCAGCTGCGATGGGCGAAAGAAATTTACCGCGTGACAAAACCAGGAGGCAGGTGCGTGATTACGGTCTGGAATCTTTGGCAGAAAAAATATATGTTTTTAATTTTTAAAAACTGGTTAGATAAAATTTTGGGCAAAAGCCAGATGGATTGGAACGACACCTATATCTCGTTTACTGACAATAAAGGCATAATATTTCAGAGATATCATCACGCGTTTACTCAGGGGGAATTATCTTATATTTTCCAACAAGCAGGGTTTAAGATTTTGACTAACAAGAAAGCGGGGAGAAATTTGGTGGTGGTAGGGGAGAAGCTGGCTGGGTAGATGGTGCGTAAATCTTTGCGCTTATTTAGGTTACAACATAAAATAGATACTGGAAGCAAGGTTTAAACTAAATGCCAATAAGGAGAGCATCGTATAATATAGAGAAATATGAATAAACATAAACCATTAAACAGCACGAACCGGCACCCTGAAATTTCTATCGAAGACAATCCTTGCACAAAAAGAAATCAAAATTTTCTCACTTCAATGGGAGAAATTTTTGTTGAGATGTAAAAAAAATGTTAAAAGAATATATGACAAAGTTTTTATTAAAAAAGTAAAAAACAACATGAAAAAATCTAAAAAAATTATTAAAAACAATACTTTCACCGAGTTTTTGTTATACACGGATCCGAATGGAAAAGTGAAGGTGGAGATTTTTTTGAAAGATGAAAATATTTGGCTTACTCAAGAAAAAATAGCCGAGCTTTTTGGTGTGGAGAGGAGTGTCGTTACAAAACATTTGAAAAATATATTCACGGATGGCGAATTGTCGGAGAGCGCAGTATGTGCAAATTTTGCACATACTGCGGGGGATGGCAAAACCTATCAAACCAAGTTTTACAATCTTGACGCTATCATCTCTGTTGGATACCGAGTAAATAGCGCCACCGCCACCAGATTCAGAATATGGTCGACAGAGCGGTTGCGGGAGTATATCATCAAAGGTTACACTATGAATGATGAAAAGCTCAAAGATCCATATAATATCTTTGGGAAAGATTATTTTGAAGAACAGCTTGCGAGAATTAGAAATATCCGATCAAGCGAAAGAAGAATGTATCAGAAAGTTACCGATATCTACGCGCAATGTAGCGCGGATTATTCTCCTGAGAGCGACATAACCAAACAATTTTTTGCGACAGTGCAAAATAAACTTCACTTTGCGATTACCGGAAAAACTGCGGCGGAAATAATAAGCGAGAGGGTGGATAGCGCGAAAACAAATATGGGGCTTACCATTTGGAAAAACTCGCCAGGGGGAGATATTAGAGAAACAGATGTAATAATCGCCAAAAATTATTTAAATGAAAAAGAGCTTGATCATTTGAACAGAATCGTAACAATGTATCTTGATTACGCGGAAATGCAGGCAAAAAAGGGAGTGGCTATGTATATGAAAAATTGGGTGGAAAAACTGGACGCTTTTTTAAAATTCAATGAGCATGATATATTGGCCGGAGCCGGAAAAATCAGCCACGAGGTTGCCGAGGCGCTGGCGCTTAAAGAATACGAAAAATATCGCGTCATTCAGGATAAAAACTATATTTCCGATTTTGATCGAGTGGTCAAACAATTAAAAAACAGGAAAAGAAAAAATGTAAAAAAATAATATGAAAACAATTATAAAATGAAAAAGACTTTTTACATTTTAGGAATAATCGTAATTATAGCTGTTGTTTTTGTTGGCTATAAATATTTTTCAACAACTCAAAAATCCAACATCTCGATAAGCGGGTGGTTTATTGGTAATCAAATTTGGAGCGGCGATATTAATATTACCGGCGATGTTGAGATTTTAGGGAACCTGACTGTCTTGCCGGGAACAACAGTGAAGTTCTCGGTCGGAGACGATCGCCACAGGGGAGACGAGGTGCCGCCGGATGGTTTTAACGATAAAGATCCGACACGGCTCAAATCATACACGACCACTCATTCAGGTCTTTTTGTGATGGGAAAATTCATCGCCAAAGGCGAGCAAGACCGGCCCATCATTTTTACTTCCGCGGCGCCAAAACCAAATTTAGCCGATTGGGAAGCGGTTGTCTTTCGCGGTGACGGGAGTGTTGCGGATAATATCACTGTTGAGTATAACCGAAACGGGCTTAACCCTATAGGCAAACAACCCAACAGCGTTATTCAAAATACAATATCCCGCCATACAATGTGGGGGGCGATATCCGCGGCTAATTCAAATATTAAAATCATAAACAATCATTTATCAGACGCGGGGCACGAGGGGATTGATCTTAAATTTAACGGCGATCAAGAAGTTATCGGAAATTTTATCGATGATTGCCACACTGGTATCGCGTCAATGGCCGGGTCGCAGCTTATTAAAAATAATACTATCACCAATTGCGGCGACGGTGTTTATATCGATCCTAAATCAAGCGCGTCGTCAATTGACAACACTTTTGTACCGGCCCCCAATGAAAGCCAGCGAGTGTGGCGCTACGAAAATTACGAGATTCCGGTTTTCGATATGCCGGAAATATGAACTACGTGGTACTTATTTAATGGTAAATATTTCGTATAATAACGAGTTGAGACGAAATTTTGCTTGGGCTAGACAATAAAATTCTTATAAATAATTCATTAATTTAAAATTATGGACAGTGATTCGTGGTATATCAAAGGCGCAGTTATTACAGGAGTTATTGCTTTTCTTATCCTTTGGATTTATGCGTTTTCAGAATGGGGATTTTTGATTGGGCTAGCCATAGGGTGGCTTCCTGCAATAATTGGCGCCTGCATCATTGCTGCTGTTTGGCCATTGATTGCACTTGCCATTGCCGCTATAGTACTATTTCTTATATACTCATCCAAATAAATACATACGCCCAAGCAAAACATCGTGCAACACCGAATATAAGGAAAAAAGAAATTCATTTTGATATGTTTTGGACTTGAATTTC
>CAYLWX010000009.1:40883-42441 GCA_964387895.1 uncultured Bdellovibrionales bacterium
TTGAATTTCATTTTTTAACCAAATTTTTGTCCTTTTCTTCATTTATAATATAATAAGGAAGCGGACAAAAACTTCTCATATTTGGGTACGTTATTATATACTCATAGGACCTACGCATTTGACTTCCTATTGTCATTCCCGCAAAAGAAACTACATTAGCTGTAATTATATATATTGTTTTTTCCATTGAATCCTGGATCCCCACTTTTGCGGGGATGACAAGCGCGTAAGTCCCAAAAGAATTCAATTTTGTTTTTTATGAGGGGGATGGGAGAGTTATTAATTTCTTTCTTAAATAATTTAAATGGATATTAGCAATAAATCAAAAGTAAAGTGCTTGCTTTGTACTAAAGATAGATATTTTAAAAGATTAGCAGGTGGCCATATTGAAAAAGAGCATGGTGTAACCAAGGAAGAATATAGAAAAAGATTTCCAGACACAAAATTAATTTCTGATCAAGCAAGAGAGTTACAAAGTAAAATACAAAAATCTTTATACAAAAATGATGATAAATATAGAATGAATAAAGGTAACAGAACTTTTAATTTTATAAAAAATAAAAAGCTAAAATCCTTACTTCAGAGAGATTATCGATCTGCGAAGGAATGTTTAAAATATAAACTATGGAAGCCTTGCATAATTCTTTATGGTAGTATTATCGAAGCTGTAATAATAGAATTTAGTCTAAAATCTAGCTCGTATAATGATGCACTAGAAATAGCAATAGACAAAAAATTAATAACCAAAAAAGATTATTTCAAAATCCAGGTAATTAGAGATCTGCGTAACTATGTTCACTTGCACAAAGAACTTAAAGAAGGATCAGATATTGATGGATACTGGGCGAAAACTTTTTCTGATATTTGTGAATCAGTAATTAAAAATTTTAAAAAATTGAATTCTTTTTAAGAGTGATTTGTATTTGCAAATCAAAGAAAAGCATATACATCACCGATAAAAGAGCTTGGCGGAATTGACTATTTTCCTGACAAAATTTACTTGCAAAGGCAGGGGTTCACTTGACTGTCTTCAAAAATTTTGCAATACTATATTAGCAACCGTTGAGGTAGATTGCTAATTTTTTAATTACTTAATTCCAAAATTCTATGAGCAGCAAAGTGATACAATTAGGCACCGCGGCCAGAGGGAAGATCAAGGAGGGGATCGATAAGGTGGCTGATACGGTGAAAATTACGTTGGGGCCACGAGGGAGAAACGTGATCCTGGACAAAGGATTCGGTTCTCCGACTATTACCAATGACGGCGTTTCTATCGCCAAAGAAATAGAACTGGAAGACAAATTTGAAAATATCGGCGCGGAACTGATCAAAGAAGTTGCCAACAAGACTAATGACGTGGCCGGAGACGGAACCACTACTTCGGTAGTAATCGCCCAGGCGCTAATGCGGGAAGGCGTTAAGTTTGTAGAAACAGGGATGAACCCGATTGAAATTAGACGCGGCATGGAATCAGCCAAAAATGAAGTTATTAAAGCGCTTCAAAAAAATTCCAAGACTATTAACTCTCAATCGGAAATCGCGCAAGTGGCGACTATCT
>CAYLWX010000010.1:0-18527 GCA_964387895.1 uncultured Bdellovibrionales bacterium
ACTTGAACGGATATTTAAAAAGTCCTGAAAAATTTAGACAAGACTATAATTCTCTTTTAGATTTTACAAAACAACTTAACGAGAAACTACATACTTATAAAATTCTTGAAAGTCAAAGAAGCTTGCTTATTAGCTCAATTTTAATTGCTTTAGAAAATACTGCTTTTAAAAGATCTTATGCTTCGCATAAAAAACCTGAAAACCTTGCAGTTTCTCTTATTCAAACAGTTTCTGATGAATTGGAAAGTGCAAATATTACAGGCAAAAAATTAGAAAATCTAAATACTCAATTTAGCTTTATCAAAACAGATACTTCTTTGTCTAAAAAGGAAAATGTTTTGAAAGAAATTATTGACGAGATTGACAAAAACATAAACGCTTTTATTAAAACTCACAGATATTTTGATGTTTTAGGTCAGCTTTATATTGAATTTTTGAGATATGCAAATAGCGACAAAGGTTTGGGAATTGTTTTAACACCTCCACACATTACAGAACTTTTTGCTGATTTGGCACAAGTTAATAAAAACTCTATTGCTTATGATAATTGTACTGGAACAGGTGGATTTTTGATTAGTGCTATGAAAAAAATGATTGCAGATGCCAAAGGCGATGAATCAAAAATCAAGGAAATAAAATCAAAACAGCTTATTGGAACGGAATATCAATCGCATATTTTCGCTTTGGCGGTTTCAAACATGTATATCCACCAAGACGGAAAAACAAATATCATAAATGGCAGTTGTTTTGATGAAGAAGTTATTGCAGAAGTAAAAGCGAAAAAGCCAACAGCTGGTTTTTTAAATCCACCTTACAAAGATAAAAAAGGAGACACGGAAGAATTAGAATTTATTTTAAATAACTTAGATTGTCTAGTTGATGGTGGAACATGTGTAGCTATTATTCCCATAAGTTCAGTTATTGCAAAAAATGGTATTAAATTACAATTAAAAGAAAAATTGCTACAAAAACATACACTGGAAGCTGTTTTATCAATGCCAGAAGATCTGTTTCATAATTCAAAAGTTTCGCCTGTTTCTGTAGTGGTTGTTTTTATGGCTCATAAACCCCACCCTATTGGTAAAAAAACATGGTTAGGGTATTTTAGAAATGATAATTTTGTAAAAACCAAAGATAAAGGGCGCATTGATTTATTGGGTACTTGGGAAGAAATTAAAAAAGAATGGCTGACATTATATTTTAATAGAGAAACAAAAAAAGATATTAGTTTAACAAGAGAATTAAAACCACAAGATGAGTGGTGCATAGAGGCATATCTAACATTTGATTACAATGAAATTACTGAAAATAAATTTAAAGATAAAATACAAAAATATTTAGCTTTTCGCCTACTTCATAACCTGCTTGACTTTAAAATTGACAAACCTACCAAACCAAAAGAGGAAGATAAGCTTGTTCCATTAAATGAAATTTTTAATGTAAAAAACGGATTAGCATCTTCAAATGTTGAAGTTCGGGAATCACCAGAAGGACATTCTGATATCAGTTATATTAGACCATCTCAAACTTATGAAGGAAGTATAGCTGGATATGTTGATAAGACGTTTATAGATGATAAATATATTTATTCTGATAATACCTTGTATGTTTCTACGGATGGGCAAGGTAGTCATACCTATTCTTATGTTTCTTCTTTTGAGTTTATTCCAAATAGTAATGTCTCCGTGTTAATGCCAAAAAGAAAAATGTCTGTGCAAGAAAAAATTTATTATGCCCTTTGCATTTCAAATAATAGATACAAATTCTCTTATGGCAGAAAACCTAAAGGCGATAGATTAAAAAACATTCTAATCCCTTTATTTCCGCCAAAGTATGTTTATGATGATATTTTTGAAGAGATTTTTGACAGTTGGAAAAAAATAGTAAAATAAAAATATGGAAAACTATATTAAATCTTTGTCTTATTCTTCAAGTTTATAATTTAATAATAATTTTGTGACCTGTGGATAACTGAAAATTTTTTGGCTCAAAATCCGCTTCATTGGGAATATTTGGCGGATTTTTTAATTGTGGTATAATGAAGCCATAGTACACTATATATAGTATAATTAGTTGATTAGTTGCATAGTTGAGCAGTTGGTCAGGTTTTAAAAAACAACACCTCAATAAAAAAATTCTACGCGACTAATTAACTATGTAACTAAGTAACTACTATGAATTGTCCCTTTTGCAACTATAAAGACACTAAAGTAGTGGATTCCCGTGAAACCAATGAAGGGCGGATCACGCGGAGAAGAAGGGAGTGTCAAAAGTGCAGCGCGCGATTTTCTACCTATGAAGAAGTAGAACTATTGAGACTTTCAGTGATCAAGAGAGACGGATCCAAAGCAGAATACGATAAATCCAAAATCGAGAGAGGCGTGAAAAAAGCGCTGGAAAAACGTCCTATGAGCGGGGAAAAAATTGCCAAGTTTATGGGAGACGTGGAATATGAGATCCAATCCCTTGAAAAGCCGGAAATTACGACTCGTGAAATTGGCAGAATTGTGCTGAAAAAGTTGCGGGAACTGGATGAAGTGGCCTACGTACGATTCGCGAGCGTATATAAATCGTTTGGGAGTGTGGAGAGTTTTAAAAGAGAATTAGACAGGATGGACAAGGAGTAGAGGTGTGGTGGTATCACAAAGGCTCTGTCACCACCCCCAGCCCCTCCTCAGGGAGGAGGGGAGGATATCAATAATAATGTCATTCACTTAATATTTAACGCACACTATTATGTCCGCAAAACAAAAAAAGAAGGCGGGGGGGAGCATAAAGAAAGGGGGGAAAAAGAAAAAAATGAGAGTAGTGAAAAAAGCAAAGAGCGCAAAGAAAGCAGAATTTAAGAACCAAATCAGGAAAGTGATCAAGAGAAGCGGGCAGGTAGTGGCATTTGATCCGAAAAAAATTACTCGGGCGGTGGAAAAAGCGTTTGGAGCGACCGGCGAGGGGAGCAAGCGGGACGCTAAAAGAGTGACGGAAAAAGTAGTCCGGCTTTTAAATAAAAATTACAAAAAAGGATACGTGCCGGAAATTGAAGAGATCCAGGATCTGGTAGAGCGGGTATTTATGGTGCTTGATTTTGATGAAACCGCTAAATCTTACATTCTCTACCGCGAGCAGCACAGAAAAATCCGGGAAACCGAGGAATCATTAAAAGAAGCAGTGAGTCTGGTGGATAAATACATTCAGGAAATAGACTGGAAAGTGAAGGAGAATGCCAACATGTCCTATTCTTTGCAAGGGTTAAACAATTACATCGCTTCCATTGTCAGCTCCAAATACTGGATGAATAAAGTCTATTCCAAGGAAATTCGGGACGCGCATGAGAATGGAGACTTTCATATTCATGATTTGCAATCCATTGCCGCCTATTGCTGCGGATGGGATCTGCAGGATCTTTTGCGCCGGGGATTTACGGGAGTGCCGGGAAAAGTAGCGTGCAGACCGGCTAAACATTTTGGCTCTATCCTTGGGCAAATCGTAAACTTTATTTATACTCTTCAGGGAGAAGTCGCCGGCGCGGAAGCCTTTTCCAATTTTGACACGCTACTAGCGCCGTTTATCCGTTATGACAACCTTACTTACGACAAAGTAAAACAGGAAATTCAGTCGTTTGTGTTTAACATGAACGTTTCGACGCGAGTCGGATTCCAGACGCCGTTTTCCAATATTACGCTCGACATCACGTCTCCCAAGATACTAGCCAATGAAGCGGTTATTATCGGAGGAGTTCCCCAGAAAGAAACTTACGGCGAATTTCAGGAAGAGATGAATATGTTAAATCGCGCCTTCGCGGAAGTAATGACGGAAGGAGACGCGGACGGAAGAATTTTTACCTTTCCTATTCCGACCTATAATATCGATAAAAATTTCAACTGGAACGACGAACGTTTTAATGCCATCTGGGAAATGACCGCCAAATACGGCATTCCGTACTTTGCCAATTTCATCAATTCTGATATGGATCCGGAAGACGCTAGAAGTATGTGCTGCCGGTTGCGATTGGATAATCGGGAACTTAATAAGCGGGGAGGCGGACTGTTCGGCGCCAATCCCATGACTGGATCTGTGGGGGTGGTAACGATCAATATGCCCCGGCTGGGATATGTTTCAAAAAACAAGACAGAATTCTTTAAGAAGCTGGACCATTTAATGGATTTGGCGCATGAAAGTCTGGAGACTAAGAGAAAAGTGATTGAAAGTCTCACGGAAAACGGACTTTATCCGTATAGTCGGGTATATCTGGATTCCATCAAGATGCGCCGCGGGCATTACTGGGCGAATCATTTCAGCACTATAGGGCTGGTGGGAATGAATGAAGCGCTTTTAAATCTTATAGGGAAAGATATCACTACCAAAGAGGGAAAAAAACTGGCGGAAGAGATCCTCGTCCATATGCGCGAGCGGATTGTGAAATACCAGGAAGCGACGGACAATATTTACAATTTGGAAGCCACTCCGGCGGAAGGGACTTCCTACCGTCTGGCGCGTCTTGACAAAAAAAGGTATCCGGATATTATCTTTGCCAATGATGAAGCGGTGAAATCCCAAAACTGCGAACCGTATTACACTAATTCTTCCCAACTGCCGGTCTATTTCACGGAAGACATTTTCGAAGCTTTGGATTTGCAGGATGGTCTTCAAACAAAATATACCGGCGGAACGGTACTGCATGGATTCCTGGGCGAGCGGGTTACAGACATTGAAACTACTCGCAACTTAGTTCGCAAAATCGCTGAAAATTACTCGCTACCGTATTTCACGCTCACTCCCACCTTCAGCATTTGTCCGGTTCACGGCTATTTAAAAGGAGAATATTTTACCTGTCCTAAATGCGTAGTGGAACAGAAAACAGAAGTCTATTCCCGCGTGGTAGGTTATATTCGTCCGGTGGGACAGTGGAATAAGGGCAAACAGGAAGAATTCAAAGACCGGAAAGAATTCGCGGTGGAAAAGGCAGGAAAGAAGAATGGCCAATAAATTTTTTCTATATCTTTAACAAGTAACCTGCATTTCCATTGAGAGCCCTGTCCGCCGGTGGGCGGATAAAAAAGATAGGCGCTCAACGGAAAATGCCCCAATCATATGGAGCACTGCGTATGCCACGACTGCGGCCGTGACCTCGAAAAAAACGAGGAATACATGCCGTACAAAGTGGAGGGGGAAGTCTATCTTAAATGTAGGGCCTGTCACGCGGTTGATCCGGTACTTCGAAATTTTAAACAAACGGAAGTTTACTCCCGCATCGTAGGCTATATTCGTCCGGTTAAACAATGGAACAAAGGAAAGCAAGAGGAGTTTAAGGACAGGAGGGAATATGTGGTTGAGCAACCGTCTTGTTGCTAGGTTAAGTTTAGTGGAATATATTGGGGTAATCTGGTTATACCGGGTTACCTCAATAAATTTTTTATAAAATCCGAAGCACGAAATCCTAAATCCTAAATAATATCAAATATACAAATGTTCAAAATCCAAAATGCTTTGAGTTTATAATTTTGGTTATTTGAATTTGTTTAGGATTTAGATATTAGAATTTAGAATTTTAAATTATGCTTCTTTCCGGCTACGAAAAACTCACCCTTCTGGATTATCCAGGCAAACTAGCCTCCGTAGTATTTACTATCGGCTGCAGTTTTCGCTGCCCGTTTTGCCATAATCCGGAACTAGTGGATTTGCGGTTGACGCACGGGGAAACTTCAGAAGATGATTTTTTCTCGTTTTTAAAAAAAAGAAAAGGCGTTCTGGAAGGCGTCTGCATCACCGGTGGAGAACCGACGATACAGCCGGACATTCTTGAGTTTATTGAAAAAATAAAATCGATGGGATTTTTGGTAAAGCTGGATTCCAACGGCACTCGACCGGACGTACTCCAAAAAGTGATTGAAGCGAAAATGGTGGATTATATCGCCATGGATATTAAAAACAGTCTGGAAAAGTATAAAAATACCGTGGGAACTATTGCAGATATTGAAAGAATTAAATTAAGCGTCTCGCTCATCATGCGAAGCGGCATCGACTACGAATTCCGCACCACCGCGGTACCCGGCATCCATACGGAGCAGGATTTTTCCGACATTGCCCAATGGATCAAAGGAGCGAAACACTATTATCTCCAGGAATACCGCGAAGGAAAAATTCTGGATCCTGAGTTAAAAAGCAGGACAAAAGGTAAGAAGTTGGATTTGGATGGGATTAGGAGAAATATTGAAAAATGGTTCGGGAAGGTGGAGGTGAGAAGGTGATACTCAAAAACAAGTCTTTATTAATCTTCTCTAATCTGATATTATTACCACAGCCATTAATGAATACTTCTATGTTCAAACGCAAAAAGACGCTTTTGTTTTTGCTTATAATTATCGTCATCATCGGCGGTTATGCGTATTCCAAATCCAGAAAACCCAAGGTAGAATACGTGACCGCTACCGTGGAAAAAGGAGATTTGGCGCAGACCGTTTCCGTGACAGGAAAACTAGTGGCGGATGAGGAAATTAGTCTTGATTTTGAAACCGTGGGGAGAGTGGAACAGGTTTTGGCGCGGGAAGCGCGGGAAGTGAGCGCGGGGCAGGCGCTGGCAGTGCTCAACAGCGCGGTGTTGGCGCAGGAAGTGGCGCAGAAAAAAGCGCAGTGGGAGAAGGCTATGGCGGACGCGAAAATAAATGATGATGAAATACGGGAAGCGAAAGTCGCCAAAGAAAACGCGGAGAATGTTCTGGATAAAACCAAAGATCTTAACGATCAAACTATCGCAGCTTCTGATCAGGATGTGGACGACGCGGAGGATTATAAAGACGCGGTGGAAGATTACTATAATAAAGTAGCGGCAGAAGAAGGCGGGAGCAGTTCGGAAGCGAAAAGCGTATACGCGACGCTTATAAACGCCCGGGGAAAATTGAACGCGGCAAAAGAAGCGAAAAAAACAGAAGAGGAAAACGCGGATCTTTCGGAAACCAACGCGCGCAATAGCTTGGATTTGGCCGAGGCCAAACTAAAATCCGCAGAATCAAAATTTCTGAAAGCGTCTAATAATGCAGTTGTGGAAAGCGCTCGCGCGGCGTATGAAGCGGCATTGGCGGAATTATCCAAATCGACGTTGGTCGCGCCGGTGGACGGAGTGATTACTAAAGTGAATGGCAAAAAAGGCGAGATAGTGAAGATAAGTAATGGCGACGAACCGTTAGTAGAAATGATTTCCCGCGAATTGATTTTGGAATCCAATGTGCCGGAGTCGGATATCGTGAAAGTAGCGTTGGGGCAAAAAGCCAGAGTAGTGTTTGATTCATTGTCAGCAGATGAAGAATTTGAAGCGGAAATAGTTGAAATTGATCCCGCTTCCACGGTGATCCAGGACGTGGTGTATTACACGATTAAATTAAAACTTACCCGCGCGGATTCACGGTTAAAACCCGGTATGAGCGCGGACATTGATGTCAAAACGCTGGAGAAAAAAAATATCCTCATCATTCCCAGCCACGCGGTAAAACGTGAAGGAATCCGGAAATATGTCGAAGTGCAAAATGAAAAAGGAGCGATCGAAAGAAAACAGGTTCAGACGGGAGTAGAGAGCGATGAGGGGGTAGTGGAGGTGAAGAGCGGGGTGAGGGAAGGAGAGAAGGTTATAGTGTTTACGCCGACTACAGAATGAGTCCATTGATAAAAATCGAAAACTTATGCAAAGCCTACGGCGATGGCGAGGAGAAAACCCCTGCTCTTTGCGGGGTTTCTTTTGAAGTGGAGGCGGGAGAGTTTTTGGCTATTATGGGGCCTTCCGGGTCGGGAAAATCGACGTTGATGCATCTTTTGGGGTTTTTAGACCGTCCTTCGGAAGGGAAATATTATTTTAAAGAAAAAGACAGTAGCCGGTTTTCGGAAGACGATCTGGCGGAGACGCGCAACAGCCAGATAGGATTTGTGTTCCAGTCTTTTTATCTGTTGCCGCGCGCTACGGTATATGAAAACGTGGAGTTGCCGCTTCTTTACGCGAGTGGAAAGAATAAAATAAAGGATCATCATAGCATAGTTGTAGGCGCATTGAGGTCAGTTTCCATGGAACATAGAATCGATCATCTTTCCAACCAGCTTTCCGGAGGAGAAAAACAACGTGTCGCTATCGCGCGGGCACTGGTGAATAATCCGGAAATTATTTTCGCTGACGAGCCGACTGGAAATTTAGATTCAAAATCCGGAATGCAGGTGATGAAAATATTACAGGAACTGAACGAGCGGGGGCATACGATTATTCTGGTTACGCATGAAACGTCTACGGCCCAGCACGCGAAGAGGATTATTGCCATGCGGGACGGGAAGATTGTAAGTGATGAAAAGTTGGTTCGCAGAAAAATAGCGGATGATAAAGAAGTTTTAAAATAAAGAGAGGAGGATAAAACGTATGTTTTTTAATTCACTCAAAATATCCTACCAAAATCTTTCTTCTTCCAAATTCCGTTCTTTTCTTATTATGCTGGGAATTATTATTGGTGTAGCGGCGGTGATTGTAGTAATGGCCATCGGAGCTTCCGCGCAAGCGTTGATCTTGGATCAAGTGAAGGGAATAGGATCGAATTTAATCGTGGTGCTTCCGGGTGCTTCAGAAAAAACCGGTCCGCCGGCATCGGCATTGGGTGTGGTTACTACCACGCTGAAATATGATGACTTGAAAGCTATTAAGGGGAAAAAACGTGTCGCGCATGTTGTTTCCGCCGCGGGATATGTTACGGGGAACGCGGAGCTGAAATCGCGGGATTATTCAACCCAGGTGGATTACCAGGGAGTAACTGCCAGTCTCATTGAGGTGGAAGATATGGACATAGAAAAAGGCAGGTTTTTTACTCCGGATGAAGAAATGAATTTATCCCGGGTGATGGTGCTGGGATATAATCAAGCCGGAAATTTATTCCCCCGTGAAGATCCTGTCGGGAAATCGGTAACGTTAAAAAATTTAAACTTTACGGTAATTGGAGTGGTAGAAAAAAGAGGAAGCGTGGCGTTTGGCAGTCCGGACGACCAGGTGTTTGTGCCTCTTTTTACCGCGCAGAAAGTGATGCTTAATATTGATTATCTCAACCTTATTCGCGCGAAAGTAGATCAGGTGGAAAACATCGACCGAGCCGCGAGTGATATTGAATTTACCTTGCGGGAACAACATGCAATCAAAGATTCTAAAAACGATGATTTTTCCGTGCGGAATACCGCCCAGGCATTGGAATTGCTTACCAGCATTACTAACGTGTTAAAATATTTTCTCGTTTCTATCGCGGCTATTTCATTGATAGTGGGCGGGATCGGCGTCATGAATATCATGCTTATCTCCGTAAATCAGCGAATCCGGGAAGTAGGACTGCGGGTCGCGGTTGGCGCGAAGAAAGCCAATATCATGACTCAGTTTTTAGTGGAATCTATCTTTATTACCCTGCTTGGAGGAATCGCCGGAATTATTTTTGGAATAGCTGTCGCGTATTTTGCTTCGTTTATCATTAAAAGTTTGGGATATTCATGGGACTTTATTATTTCCTGGCAGTCAGTAGTCCTGGGCACATTGATTACCGTGATCATAGGAATTATTTTTGGATTTTATCCCGCGCTTAGAGCGTCGAGAATATCGCCAATGGAAGCGTTGAGGTATGAGTAATTGATTAGAAAAGCTTAAGAAAAATTAAAATCCTCCTCCCCTCCCTGAGGGGAGGAATGAGGAGGGGAGGATATAGTAACATTTGAGTCGCTTTATGCAGCTTAATATTCTTAAACTCACCCTAAAAACTCTCCGCTCCAACCTTGGTCGCACTACACTCACTTTAACCGGTGTCGTAGTAGGGATCATCGCGGTGATTTTGGTTTCTTCAGCCGGTCAGGGAGTGAAGAGTTTTGTGCTGGGGCAGATTGAGAGTTTCGGGACTGATATTATTCAAGTAGAAACGCGTGTTCCTTCTTCTAAAAAATCCAGTGTTGACCAGGGAAGGCATACGACCAACGTTCAAATTACTACACTGAAAATTAAAGACGCCGAAGCAATAGGGAGGCTTTCTAACGTAGAAGATTATTATGCCGGTACTATAGGGCAGGAGCTGGTCAGTTATGAAAACACCAATAAAAGAATTTTACTCATGGGCGCGGGTCCTCACGCGCCCGGAGTGGATAAAAATATTGCGCTCGAAGAGGGAAGATATTATACCGATCAGGAAGACGCTAGTCTGGCCCAGGTAGTCATTATCGGATCAGACGTGAGGGAATCACTCTTTGGAAAAGGCGAGGCGCTGGGAAAGGATGTGAGAATAAACGGCCAGAATTACAAAGTGATCGGGGTGCTTAAGAAAAGAGGCACAGTGGCTTTTTTTAACTTTGATGAATTAATCTATCTTCCGGTACGGACGCTTCAAAAAAAAATCCTGGGAATTGATTATGTGCAGTTTATTAGCATAAAAGTAAAAGAAGAACGTCTCCTGGGTGCGACGGTAGCAGAGATTGAAGACGTAATGCGTCGCCAGCACCATGTTTCCAATCCGGATAAAGATGACTTTACCGTGGATTCAGTGAAAGAAATCCAGGAAACATTGCAAAGCGTCTTTGGCACTATAAACATTTTACTGCTCGCGCTTACTTCCATTTCTCTTTTGGTGGGCGGCGTGGGAATTATGAATGTCATGTACGTCGCGGTGGTGGAAAGAACTTTTGAAATAGGACTAAGGAAAGCCCTGGGAGCCAAATCATCTGATATTCTCGGGCAATTTTTGCTGGAAGCTATGCTCATTACCTTCGCGGGAGGAATACTGGGAATATTTTTGGGCGTCGCGTTTTCTTTCTTGCTTTCTTTTTTATTTTCGCTTCTCGGATTTGATCTTGTGTTTTCTATAACCGGACAAGCAGTCATTCTTGCGTGCGGATTTTCCATCGGCGTGGGAATTATCTTTGGATATTATCCCGCCAGGCAGGCTTCAAGGCTCAGCCCGATGGAGGCGTTGAGGAGGGAATAATCTCAGGCAATAATCTTAGTTTGCGACATTTTGGCGCATGTGATAAAATAACTACCGCATTAATAGGTAATCTGAAATTATGAACAATGAAGAACACGCTATCAGGGAGGCAGAGATTGAACCTTCTTCTACTGCTTCGGATTCAATTCCGGAAAGACAAGAGAGCGCTAGTGCTTCCAGAGAGGAGAAGGGGAGTAATTCATATCTTGAACTAGCGTTGTTACTGGTACTTGGGCTGCTAGTCGGGGTAACCGTAAAACAAGAGACAAGTAAGAGTATAGTGGTTGGATTTGATGATTACAAAATGAAATTAGGAAACGCGAATTACAGCATTAACACCTTGCAGGAAGAGGTAATCAAGAAAAGAAAAGAATCCCCTGAAGGACAGGGATCGGCGCAAAATATATTGGGAGGAGGTAACTGCAGCGCCCGCTAGCTGAACTTAATTCAATAATACATACACATGGAACCAGAAAAAAAAGACGAGACCGGATCTTTTCAGGAGGGAGATAGTTCGGTTGACGAGATAATAGAGAGCGCGAATATAAATGAAGACAAGAAAAAATTAAAAAAAGTGATTTCTGTCGCAATCCTTTTAGGGGGACTTTTTGCGGGAAGCCTTTTTGTGGATGTGGTGCAGGTGATCAAGGGAAGCGGATTTTCTCAAAAAAGCCTGAATAAAGGTGAAATTTTTGAATCGAATGGAAAAACGTGGGTTGCGTACAATGAACCAATTGTAAGAGTCAAAGTAATTTCAGATGACGCGTGCGAGGCTTGTGATCCTTCAGAAGCCCTGGTGTTGCTCCGAAAAATAATTCCTACTTTGAATGCCGAGAAGATAGCCCAGGAATCCAGTGAAGGAAAGGAACTTATGTCTTCGTTCAGTGTTAATACAATTCCCGCGTTTATCTTTTCCAAGGAAATAGAAAAAACTGAATTTTACATGCAAGCCGCGCCGGTGCTGGATAAAAATGGCACCCAATATTCATTGCGTACGGTTGAACTGGGGCTTCCGGCGGGAAAATATGTAAGTCTTCCCGAGGCAGGCGAAAGCGATATTCAAATCGGGCCGAAAGACGCGAAAGTAAAAATAGTTGAATTTTCAGACTTCCAGTGTCCTTTTTGCAGGTCATTTCATGCTTCAGTAAAAAAAACGCTTGATGAATACCATGGAAGGGTACTTTATGTGTACAAGCACTTCCCCTTAAATTTTCATTTGCAAGCTGAAAATGCGGCATTGGCGGCTGAATGCGCCAATGAACAAGGGAAATTTATGGCTTACGGCGATAAGTTATTTGAAACGCAAAGCGAGTGGCAGAATACCGGCGATACGCAGAAATTTAAAAACTACGCGGCGCAGCTTGGATTGAACGGGGTTCAGTTTAATAAGTGCGTGGATGAAAAAAAGTACCAGGCGAAGATAGAACAGGGAAAAAGCGAAGGAGCCAGCTTCGGCGTCTCCGGAACTCCTGCTACGTTTATAAACGGCCAATTCAAGAATGGAGCGATCGGATACGAAGAACTGAAAAAGACAATTGATGAAGAATTAGCTAAATAAGGCTAAAGTCTAAATTTTAAAGGCTAAATCAATTTTAAAGTATAAGTTTTTTGAATTTTATACTTTAGACTTAAAACAACACAATTGTATAGCTAATTCTATAAAAGATTAGATGCAGGTGCTATATGACAAGAGATAAAAGTATCTTAGAAATAGTTTTCCATGCTCGGGGAGGCCAGGGAGCGAAAACGGCTGCCGAGATTATCGCGCAGGCGGCGCATCATGAAGGAAAATTTGTTCAGGCATTTCCTAGTTTTGGTCCTGAACGAAGCGGCGCCCCGGCACAGACATTTGTCAGAATAAGCGATATTCCTATTCGCACCCATGAACCGGTTGTGAATCCGGACGCGTTGGTTTTTTTGGATGAGACTATTCTTTATTCAAAAGTCAGAGAGTTGCGGGCGGATAGCGGTAGCGTGTTAATTATCAACTCAAAAAAAACGCCCGAAGAGTGGAAAAAAATAATAATTGACTCGGGAAATCAGGAATTTCGAGGGACAATTCATGTGGTTGACGCGAATGGAATTTCTTTGGAAATCGTGGGACAACCCAGGCCGAATACTGTCGCTTTGGGAAAAATATTGCAAATTACAAAGGTAGTCAGTCTGGATAAAGTAATTGATGAATTTAAAAAAATATTTGAGCCGAAATTAGGAATGGAACTGACGATAAAAAACGTGCAGGCAATAGAAAAAGCGTACGCAAGCGTATAATGTAAAGAGAGAAATGATTGTCGTTTTTTGCAAATCAAAAACCGTCCTTGCTTAAGACGGTTCCCGATATGGAGCCAAGGGGTATTGAACCCCTCTATCCGAGTGTCGACCACGGACTCCTCACCATGAGGTGGCCCCTCCGGCCCCACGAAAATAATTCTATCATATGTTTATCAAAACAAAAAGCCCGGCTCCAATAAAGGTTCCGGACTTCAGGAATTCGATAGAATCCGTGATCGACATTGTTAGTGTACACCCTACACAAGAATTCGTCAAGGGGGTGTACGTCAAAGTTATTCACAGTCGTTTGTATATATAAGTACAAGCTTAAATCAATGGAACTAGGCGCGACAATTCAATATGATATAAAAAAGGCTCCCAAAACCGGAGACTGGCGTTCTATGGCTCCTAAAGTTGACATGGATAAGTGTACTGGGTGCGAAACGTGCGTGCCATTTTGTCCGGAAGCGGATATTAGTATGACCTCTTCAGATAAAAATAGAATGGGCAAAGTAGCGGAAATTGACTATGAGTTTTGTAAGGGTTGCGGAGTGTGCGCGGCAGTGTGTCCCGCTAAAGCGATTCTTATGGAGAAGGTATAAAAAATTAAAAATACTTGATACTTTATACATGATACCTGATACAAAAAAAATGGCCTTAACAGGCGGTGCCACTGCCGCTCTCGCGCTCAGGCAAATCAATCCCGACGTTATGGCTGTCTATCCCATTACGCCGCAGACACCGATTATCGAAGGATACGCGAAATATTGCGCGGATGGGGAAGTAGGTACGGAAATTATCCAGGTAGAATCGGAGCATAGCGCGATGTCGGCGTGTATTGGAGCGAGCGCGGCGGGAGCCAGAACTGTTACCGCAACCAGTTCCCAGGGACTCTCGCTTATGAACGAGATGCTTTATATCGCAAGCGGCACACGCCTGCCGATTTTAATGCTGGTTTCTGCCCGCGCGCTTTCCGCGCCGCTTAATATTCACGGAGATCACAGTGATGTTATGGGGGCGAGAGACACAGGGTGGGTCCAGCTGTTTTCTGAGAACGTGCAGGAAGTGTATGATAATACTATTATCGGCATGAAACTGGCGGAAAAAATAAAGTTGCCGGTGATGGTAGTGATGGATGGATTTTTTACTTCCCACAGCGTGGAAAATCTGGAAATACTGGAACCGGAAAAAGTCAGAAAATTTGTCGGAAATTATGTGCCTGACGCATCTTTGCTGGATGTAAAAAATCCAGTCACTTTTGGACCAGTGGCGCTTCCAGATTCATATTTTTACTTCAAAATAGATCAAGAGCATGCAATACAGGAAGCGCTAAAGGAGTATAAGAAAATAACCAAAGCGTACAGAAAAACAAGTGGAAGAGAAAATGGGTATGTGGAAAACTACCAGTTGGATGACGCCGAAGAAGCAGTAGTAGTGCTGGGGTCCATAGCCGGCACCGCTAAGGATGTGATAGACTCACTTCGAACACAGGGAAGAAAAATCGGACTTTTAAAGATACGTTTATTTCGTCCATTTCCGCGGGATGAAGTGCGCAAGGCATTACGGAAAATAAAAAGAATCGCGGTGTTAGACAGGGCATTTTCTTTCGGTACGCATCCTCCTTTGTACAGTGAAATAGTTGCGACTATGCGAAAACAGCATATTGCTTCGTATTTGTATGGACTGGGAGGAAGAGATGTATTTGAAAAAGATATTGAGAAAGTGTTTGAGAATCTGGCACAGGATAAAATAACCAATAAAACACATTACATAATTTAAACAGGCGCTTTTCAAAAGCGCGCTAAAATAAAAATAAATCATATGTCTGAAAATTGGTCCTATATTGGATCTTCCATACAAACAATCTCTCTTTATCTGCTGCCAGTTACCGGAGTTGTAGCGCTGGCAGTTCCTTCATGGGCTATCGCGTTCAGGAAAAAATTTCCCGTAGGTTCTCTGTTGCTTTTTGTGATAACGTTTTTCACGCAAATAGCCATGGGAATTTTTATTACCTTTTTTTCCGGAATAGATATGGGATTTGAGTATGGAAATACTCTGAACAAACTTAGTCCAGTTTCTCTGGTGTTGTTCTTTTTTCTGATTTGTCTTATTTCCTTATACAGGCAATACAAACAGTATTACATAACAGACCATATTTCATTAAGTGTCACGATTTATGCCGGACTTAATTTGAGCGTGCTTTTTTACTGGTTGCTTATGAATGTGCTGGAGATGATGTACGGAGTTTAACCTGCAACAAAAATATATCTATGAATCCACAACTTACCACTCATTTTTCACCGGGGCACAGCAGTTGCGCCGGATGCGCGTTTCCGACAATTGTGCGGACGGTGCTGGGAGAATCCCCCTGTCCGGTAGTTATCGTCAATGCCACGGGGTGTCTTGAAGTGACTTCTACTATTTATCCATACACGGCGTGGAAAGCGCCTTATATTCACAGCGCGTTTGAAAACGCGGGAGCGACCGTTTCCGGCATTGAACGGGCATATAAAATACTGCAAAAGAAGGGTAAGATAAAAAGCAAA
Organism: uncultured Bdellovibrionales bacterium; assembly: GCA_964387895.1. Lineage (GTDB taxonomy): Bacteria > Patescibacteriota > Minisyncoccia > Moranbacterales > UBA2206 > CAYLWX01. The sequence goes on from CAYLWX010000010.1 coordinate 15,785, forward strand.
ATAAAATTTGTTGTGTTTAGCGGCGACGGGGGAACGTATGATATTGGTTTGCAAAGTTTTTCCGGAGCCTTGGAACGGGACCATGAATTTGTGTATGTGGTGTATGATAACGGCGGCTATATGAACACGGGAAACCAAAGATCTTCCGCGACGCCCTACGGAACCGACACGGAAACTACGCCGGTTGGAAAAGAGTCATTTGGCAAAATGGAACGCCGAAAAAATCTGATGGAAATCGCCAACGCGCATAGAATTCCATATCTGGCGCAAGCCAACGTGGCGTATCTTCTTGATTTAAAAAAGAAAGCTAAAAAAGCATTTGAAACATCCGGTCCGACCTTGCTCAATGTATTTTCGCCTTGCACTTACAATTGGAAATTTCCGACTTCCCAATACGTGCAAATTTCTAAGCTGGCCACAGAAACCAACCTCTGGCCGCTCTATGAAATTGAAAACGGAAAATATACGATCAACTGGAAACCCAATCAGGTGAAACCGGTGGAAGAATTTTTGAAACCCCAGGGAAGGTTTAAGCATCTTTTCAGTGAGCTTAATAAATCTGTTTTGGTAGAGATACAAAAGCAAGTGGATGAAGAATGGGAGAGGTTGATGGGGAGGGTTAAATTCGTATGATTTAGTGGTTTACATGTAAACGTTTAGCATAATAACGAGTTGTATCTGAAATAATTAAAAAATCTCTACTTTGATGCAGGAATGGGTTTGTAACCCATTTCGTCATAGTTAACGATCTTTGTAATATAAGCGTTGTTGATTTATTGAGCTGGTTAAACTAAAGGAATGATTTACAAAATCGTTCCTATGCAGTCTTGTTGATTTTTTTATAGAACCGACTTTGATTGACAAAACTGCCATTTTCTTCTACCATATAAACATGAAAAATGCAAATCCAAACAATAAAAATCGGGAAAAATATTTCAGGGAAATCTTTGTTAACCTTGTCTATGACAACATGGCAATGGAAGATGAGGCGGTTTTTTCTAAAAAGATTATTGCTGAGCGCTATAAGTTGCAAATTGATAATTTAATCAAGGAAGGCGCCCATAAAAAAATCGTCATCCCGAACTCATATTATGCCAAAGTCAAAAACAAAACCGACTTATAGGGAAACTAAGTTTGGCATTCTTTCTATTGCGGAAATTGAAGCGTTGGTAACCGACGGGGTGGCCAATGTCAACGCTTTTTTGTTGCGCGAATACGAGAATCTGTCGATCGGCGTTAAAACCGCCAAAGAGCTCCACGAAAAAATCGCGGGGCATGTTTTTGATGAAGCCGGCGATTTTAGAAAAAAAGAGGTAGCTGTCGGACACTACAAACCGCCTAAATATTTTCAAATTTCCGAGCTGATGGCCAATTGGGAACTAGATTACAACGAACGGCATAAGCACGCTAAAACGCAAGATGAAAAAATAGAACTTTTGGCATGGATGATGCATAAATTTTTATTGGTTCATCCGTTTTTTGATTATAATGGCCGGGTCGCCAGACTGCTCGGCCAGTTATTTCTACTTCAACATAAACTACCCATTTCCAGTTTTATCGGTATAAAACGAACTGATTTTACGACCGCCATGAAAATAGCGACTGTCGAGAATAATATAAATAGTGTAGTTAAACTGATAAATAAAAGCATTCAATAAAGAAAGAAAAATTCCTTATCCCAAATTTTTGTTCCGCTCCGCTACATAAAAACTTCGGATGATGCCGAAATGTTGTGGCGAAATGCCTTCGCCTTCAAGGGTTAAGTGGGAAAAAGTTTAAGATTTACAAAATCGTTCCTGCTGGGGTGAAGTCGTGACATTTTATCACGGATTGGAACAAACACATTCTATTTATTGTTGCCTGTTTTGTTCTTCCTTGCTAAATTAATTTTATGATTAACAATTCAAACCAAAACAACCAAATCGCTATTTTCAAGAACAAGGAAATTCGCAGAATCATTCATAATAAAGAGTGGTATTTTTCAGTTTTAGATGTAGTCGCGGTTTTGACTGATAGTCCTCAACCAAAAACATATTGGGCAAAGATGAAAGACCGAGACGAAGAAATGTCCCAACCGTTCCCATTTTGGGAACAGTTGAAAATGATAGCTGAAGACGGCAAAATGCGTGAAACTGATTGTGCCAATACTGAAGGCATATTTCGCATTATCCAATCAATTCCTTCGCCAAAAGCTGAACCTTTCAAGCGTTGGCTGGCTAAAGTCGGTTACGAAAGAGTGCAGGAAATAGAAGATCCTGAATTGGCTTCCAAAAGAGCAAAGACGTTATATAAGTTAAAAGGCTATCCTGAAAATTGGATTGAAAAAAGAGTGAGAGGAATCGCGGTTCGCAATGAGTTGACTGATGAATGGGATAAACGCGGCGCCCAAAATCGTAAGGATTATGAAATACTCACCGCTGAAATATCCAAAGCCACTTTTGGTATAGTCCCGTCGGATTACAAGAAACTGAAAGGGCTAAAACGGGAAAATTTAAGAGATCATATGAATGATATGGAGTTGATTCTGACTATGCTTGGCGAACAAACCACCACTGAAATTCATCGTAAGAAAGATACGCAAGGATTGCCAAGGTTGAAAGACGATGCCAGAGCAGGAGGCCAAATTGCCGGAACAGCCAGAAAGCAAATCGAAAGAAAACTCGGTCGAGCAGTGGTTTCAAAGAGTAATTTTCTAACAGATAAAAATAAGAAGAGGTTAGGAAGTAATAAATGAAATTACTTA
>CAYLWX010000010.1:18627-28005 GCA_964387895.1 uncultured Bdellovibrionales bacterium
ACGCAGAAATAAGTTTATAACCCATTTCGTAATAATTAACAATCGTTGTAATATTAAGCATAGTTTATTTTTTTAGTCAGTAAAATAAAGGAACGATTTGCAAAATCGTTCCTGCGTGAGATCGTTCCTGTATAAAGTTGGTGTGGAAGATATAAAAAAGATAGCATCTATTAAGCATAAAACATATTGTGTTATATGAATGAAGGAAAGTTTCAAGATAAATTAGAACAAAAATATCTCAATAGGTCAGAGGAGATTAGATTGGAGGTAATGAAAAACGTAATTGATATTCATAGATATGAAGGTTTGATCCAATATACGCAAGTACCAAATATAGAATCACTCCTTATGAATGATATCAAAGCATCGGGAAGTCCAGGGTGGGGGTCAAAAGGGAGGATGACAAAGGGAAGGATGGGGTCATTTGAAATATATTTAACAAGTAAGAAAAAAGAATCATCATTTTTAGAATGGGAAAAGCTTACCTATAGCAAAGAAGGACAAGTTGCTATATTATTGGACATATCTGTCCTGGAAAAAAACAGAATAAATATTTCTACTATAGGACATGATGACCCCTATGGGCTTGGGTATATAGAACAAAATGTATATTCTTACAATGACATAAGAGAGCTCATAGAAGCTGATTGCGACATTTTTGTTATTGAAGACCAGTCTATACCAAAAGAAGCAGTAATGGGATTTGTCTTATCTCCTAACGATGGACATATAGAGAGGAAGAGGGATGCTATCGATGATAAGAATGAAGATCAAATCATGCGCATATCTCATAATCAGGCTGTTGAATTATTGTATAAAAGAATGGAACGACAACTAAGATTGAATCCGGAATCTGCTCATTTTGTACCCCTGTATGATTATAATGGCGATATTCTTTGGCCAGAAAAAGTGAGCTACAATAAAATCAGAAAGAAAAATTAGAGTCTATTTATTAGTCAACTTAACGCAGAAATAAGTTTATAACCCATTTCGTAATAATTAACAATCGTTGTAATATTGAGCATCGTTTATTTTTTTAGTCAGTAAAATAAAGGAACGATTTATAAAATCGTTCCTGCTGGGCGGCCTTTTGGCGGCCTAGTGCCCGTACCTTAAACGTTCAATACATTTTGACCAGCGAGATTTTAAAGTTATTAATATCCAAAGAAAAAACTCAGGGTAATTTGGACACTCGCTTTGGTTTTCAAATAGAACAGAGTTGAAAACAATCCCGGGAACTTCATCCAGGGATACTTTCGAACTCCAATTTTCTACGTACATTTTTTTAACTGTGTATACCCTCCCTACTTTCAGATTTTTTCTTGCGATTTCTTGATGGCTTTTATATCCAGCATTGGGATAATAAAAGATCACTTTAGTCCCTGGATCTGAATAAATATCCATTGAATTTTCTCCTCCATTGATTTTGGGTACAATTTGACGCTGAAATTAGCGTCGGTCGAGTATAACATATGTAGTGTTTTTGTCAAGAGCTCACACTTTATTTCTTTGTTTATTTCTGGAAATGAGTTAAAATTTCAATGAGCCGATGATCGGACTTGAACCGACAACCTCTCCCTTACGAAGGGATTGCTCTACCAATTGAGCTACATCGGCAACTATTCTATGGTAGAATAGAACTAATAAAACTTCAATACTTATACTATTATGAATCTATATATTTGCCAAATCTGCTCTGACGCGTATATTGGTATAGAGAAACCAAAGGATTGCCCATTTTGCGGAGCGGGAGAAAATTTTATGAAATTGGGAAAGGAATATATCCCGATTCTTGAACTGGACGGTCCTCTGGGGGAATTATCAAAAAAGAATTTGGAATATTCCCTGGAACTGGAAAAAACCGCTTCAGGACTGTACGCGTGCATGGCCACATACGCGGATTCCTATGAAGTGACGGCTATGTATAAAGATCTCGCGAAAGTAGAATGGGAACATGCCAATATCATTTCGAAAATGCTCAAATTGGAACGTCCGGAAGCGCCGAAAGAGTTGTGCAGTGAAGATGATACGGAAAATTTCAAGAAAACTGTGGCACTGGAAGAAAACGCGGTGAAAAAGTATAGCCAGTTTGCCAAAGAAGCTTCCGAGCGGGCAGTGAAAATATTATTTACGGCGCTGGCGCATGTTGAGAATGGGCATGTTGAGCTTATCAACAGTTATTTGAAAATGTAAAAATCAAAATGAAGCCGGACAATGCAAAATGAAAAATTTTTTATGTCATCCCCGCGAAGGCGGGGATCCAGGAGCATATCACATATTATTGCTATAATAACCTAGCATAGAACAAGAATAATCTATAAAGTCTCGTTTTTTATTTCGCTTCACTCTCCATATTCTGGATTCCCGCCTCCGCGGGAATGACATAATAGCAAGTATAATTTTACATTTTAACTTGATTATGCTTTGGACCTACACCATCTTGTCTGTAATAATAGTCAGTCTCATTTCTCTCATTGGGATTTTCGCGCTTTGGATTAATCATAAATTGCTGGACAGAATATTGCTTTATCTGGTGAGTCTTTCCGCGGGAACGCTTTTGGGAGATGCTTTTATTCATCTGCTTCCGGAAATATACGAAGGCAACGGAGGAGGAGTGAAAATTCCCTTATACATCTTGTCGGGAATTCTTGCTTTTTTCATACTGGAAAAATTTATTGCCTGGCAGCACTGCCATGAAATGCCGTGTGAAGACCATCCCCACGCGTTTTCTTATCTCATCATGATCGGCGACGGATTGCATAATTTTATCGATGGGTTAATTATCGCGGCCAGTTATCTGGTGAGTATCCCTGTGGGGATTGCTACCACCGTGGCGGTAATTCTACATGAGATCCCGCAGGAAATGGGGGACTACGGAACATTGATCTATGGAGGATTTTCAAGAAGACGAGCGCTTCTTTTTAATTTTATCACCGCGCTTACCTCGATCGCGGGAGCGCTGGTTGTATTGGTGGTAAGTAAGGAAGTTGGTTCTTTCACTGAATTTCTGGTGCCTTTCGCTGCGGGAGGATTTATCTATATCGCTGGAACCGATTTAATTCCTGAATTGCATAAGCGATTTGCGTTGAAAGAATCCGTGTGGCAACTGGTGGCGTTAGTGGCCGGAATAGGATTGATGGTAGGGTTGTTGTTTTTAGAGTAGCACAATAGATATGAAAGAATTGCACGATAAACTTATCGAACTAAAAAATAAACTCCCGAACATTCGGGACTATCTTTGACGTCTCCGGTAAAGAAAAACGCATCAAAGAGTTGGAGGAAAAATCATTTGATCAGGAATTTTGGAAGAACCAAAAAGAGGCCGGAAAGATTATGAAGGAATTAGAATCTTTGAAAGGAGAGGCGGAAATCATAAAAAGAATGGAATCGAAAATTCAAGATCTGGAAGATCTTTTAAGCTTTGCAAAAACTAACCAGGAAGCTGAAGACTTGCGGAGCGAAATAGAGGCAATAGAAAAAGAACTGCATGAGCTTGAGTTTAAAGCGCTTTTGGGAGGTCCTTATGACCGTAATGATGTGATCATATCCATAAAAAGCGGCGCGGGAGGGGTAGACGCGCAGGACTGGGCGGAAATGCTGCTTCGAATGTATTTGCGTTTCGCTGAGAAAAGCGGGTTGAAATCAAAAGTAGTAGATGAATCACGAGGCCAGGAGGCGGGTATTAAGAGTGCCACTATGGAGATTCTGGGCGCGTATGCCTATGGAAATTTGAAGGGCGAAGCGGGAGTGCACAGATTAGTGAGATTATCTCCTTTTAACGCGGATAATTTGCGCCAAACTTCTTTCGCTCTGGTGGAAGTGTTGCCAGTGGTGGAAGAGTCGAAAGAAATAGAAATTCAGCCTCAGGATCTTCGGGTAGACGTATTTCGATCAGGCGGGGCTGGAGGACAGGGAGTGAATACCACTGACAGCGCGGTCCGAATTACGCATCTTCTCACAGGAATAATGGTCACCTGCCAGAACGAAAGAAGTCAGTTGCAAAACAAAGAAGAGGCCTTGAAAATATTGCGTTCTCGATTACATCAGAAATATATAGAAGAAAAAGAAGCTGAAAGAAAAAAGTTAAAAGGCGAGCATAAAAGCGTAGAATGGGGAAGCCAGATTCGATCCTATGTGCTTCATCCGTATAAGCTGGTAAAAGATCATCGTACAAAGCATGAGACTACGGATGCGGAAAAAGTGTTAGACGGCGATTTGGGTGAGTTTATACAATCATATTTGAATGATCTTGCAATTTAGGTTATAATGATTTCATGGAAAAAAATTCAGCACAGTCAGCGCAATCCAACATCAAAAAAGACAAGATTATGGTAAAATTCGATTCAGTACATAAAGTGTATAAAGGAAACTTTTTTGCACTGGAGGATATCAATCTGGAAATTAAATCAGGTGAGTTTGTCTCTATAGTGGGGCAAAGCGGCGCCGGAAAATCTACTCTTCTTAAATTAATTTACGCGGAAGAAGTGCCTACCAAGGGTAAAGTTTTTTTTAACGAAAGACCGCTTGCCAGCTTGTCGAAAAGAAAGTTGCCGGCCCACAGAAGAAATATTGGCACGGTGTTTCAGGATTTTAAATTATTACCTAAAAAAACAGCGTATGAAAATATAGCGTACGCGCTTGAAGTTTCCAGCGCGCCAAGCAGTGAAATTGAGGAAGATGTTCCGCAAGTGCTGGATATTGTAGGATTGGGAGATAAAGCGAATAAATATCCCTACCAGTTAAGCGGGGGGGAGCAGCAAAAAGTGACTATGGCTCGCGCGCTCATCCATAAGCCTATGGTAATTATCGCGGACGAACCGACAGGAAATCTGGACCCAATTTCTTCGCTGGAAATCGTGGATCTTCTGCTTAAAATTAACGAATTGGGAACAACGGTTATTTTAGCCAGTCATGATAAGGATATTGTAAACAGGGCTTTAAAGCGGGTAATCGTGCTTGAGAGAGGAAAAATCGTAAGCGATCATTCTAAGGGAAAGTATAAAATAACCTAGTAAGGCACGCAGGTAGTACATAATTGCGAGTGAAATCGCAGGTTTATTATATATATATTATGCACGTATTTATTATTATAGGCAGGACATTTAAAGAAGGACTGAAAAATTTTTTAAGAAACAGCTGGCTGAGCGTCGCAACTACCAGTATTCTAGTACTGTCACTCTTTGTAATTAGTATGCTGTACGTAGTTACGCTTACTACTGACAGCGTATTAAAAAATATTCAGGAAAAAATTAATATCAGCGTTTATTTCAAGGCGGATACTCCTGAAAAAAAGATCATAGAAGCAAAGAATAACCTTGAAAAATTCGGAGAAATTAAATCTGTCGAATATGTTTCAAAGGATGAAGCGCTGGAGGACTTTAAGAAAAATAACGCCGAAGAGCCGGCTATTATTCAATCTCTTGAAGAAATAGGAGAAAATCCCCTTCTTTCTTCACTGGTAATTAAATCGCAAAATCCGGAACAATATCAAACGGTATATGACTATATCCAGCAGGCTTCTTTTAAAAACGATATCAGCCGGATTAATTATGGAAAAAACAAAGAAATAATTAATAAGCTGAACGGTATTGTCTTCACTACCCGAAAAGTCGGTATGGCTCTGGGAATTATCTTCACGATTATCTCCATTCTCATTACGTTCAACACGGTAAGAATTACCATCTATACTTATCGTCAGGAAATTGAAATTATGCGCCTCGTGGGAGCTTCCAATATATTTATCCGGCTCCCGTTCATATTTGAGGGAATTCTTTATGGATTATGTTCCTCCATTATTTCTATGGCATTGCTGTTTGTCATATTGAAGTTTGTCACCCCTTATGTTTCTTCTATAATTCCCGTGGAAAATCTCATGTACTTTTATGCGAGCGAATTCTGGACTATCTTCCAAATTCAAGCGGGAATCGGCGTGGTAATCGGTATCTTTAGCAGTTGCGTAGCGATGAGAAAATACCTAAAGGTGTAGTGGGGAGTCCTTCTTGCATACAGGGAAGAATTGCTTTATACTTATGTCTTAGCGCTTTTTGAGGGTTTAAATTTCCAATTCCCAAATCCCAATTTCCAATCCCGAGTACTTGGGATCCAATGATTAAATTCCAAAATTTTTACATTGGGATTTGGGATTTTATTGGAAATTGGATATTGGGAATTGGGAATTTTAACTCGGGGATCGTCTAATGGTAGGACAACAGATTCTGGCTCTGTTAATCCAGGTTCGAGTCCTGGTCCCCGAACAAGTCATTTTTTATCCACATAAAATAATTTATGTATAAAAAGAAAAAACAGGCGAAAAAGAAGCATCGAAAGCACCAGGGAAAAAAAGTCGGAGGAAGATTCAGGTAAGGCGCGTATAGCGTGTTGTGTATGAGAAAATGGGCTTTTAAAGGTTGCATAAGCCTGTTTTTTGTTGTCTTTTTTTCCTTGCGTGAGTTGTTGTTTCATATTAAAATACTATGATACATTTCTTTAAAAATAATTTATTTAACACAAATATATGAGGAGGGCAGGAATAAAAATTCTAAAGACTTTCTTGGGGTTAATCTTCATTTCAATTCTCGCGATCTTACTTGCGTTCGCTTCAGTTTTTGCTCATCTTTACCGCACTACGCCGGCAGCGGGAGATCTTTCACAGTACCTGCGTGCTGAAAATATAGGAATTTACGACCGTACCGGAACCCGACTTTTATATGAGATGCGGGGAAAGGATAACAGGGTGGTCCTTTCTCATGATGAGATTCCTGATATTGCCCGAATCGCGGTTATTGCCGCGGAGGATACTTATTTTTATGAACATCGCGGATTTAATCCCGGTTCCATGCTGCGGGCACTCCGAGCGAATATTGAGCACAACAAAATAGTGCAGGGCGGATCAACTATTACCCAACAGCTTGCGAGAAATGTGTTTCTTTCCAATGAGAGAACCATAGAACGAAAGTTGAAAGAAATCGCGATGGCGATAAAAATGGAAAAAGTTTTTTCCAAGGAAGAAATTCTGGATATATACATGAATGAAATTCCGTCTATATCCAACGCGCGCGGTATTCAAGCGGCATCCCAATCCCTTTTTGAAAAAGACGCGAAAGATTTAACTTTGGATGAGGCGGCGATTATTGCAGCGCTTATTAAAGCTCCGAATTATTATTCTCCCTTTGGAGAAAATAAGGAAGAACTTCTCGCGAGGCAGCGATATATTTTAGAAAAAATAAAATCATCGGGGCAGGTAGAGGAGTCAAAAATAGAAGTGGCATTGCGGGAAAAAACCATCAGAAAAATCAAACCTCAAAAAGTAAAAATTGAAGCGCCTCATTTCGTGTTCTACGTTATTGAACAACTGGAACAATCGCAAGGGAAAGACGCGGTAGAGCGAGGAGGATTTAAAGTGGTCACTACTTTGGATTATGATCTTCAAAAAGAGGCGGAAGAAATAGTGCGGACAGGAGCGGAAGGCAATGAAAAAAAATTTGGCGCGGAAAACGCCGCGTTGGTCGCGCTTGATCCCAAAACTGGGGAAGTGTTGTCCATGGTAGGAAGCCGAAATTATTTTGACACGACTATTGACGGAAAAGTAAATGTCACGCTTCGTCCGAGGCAGCCAGGATCCGCGTTTAAACCTATTGTATACGCGAAAGCTTTTGAAAAAGGATACCAGCCAGAAACGGTGTTGTATGACGTAAAAATAGATTTCGGACCGGACGGAAGCGGAAGAAATTATGTTCCCCGGAACTTTGACGGAAAATTCAGGGGCATGGTAACTATGCGCCAGGCGCTGGCGATGTCGCTGAATGTTCCCTCCGTGCAGACGCTCTATCTTGCGGGAGTAAAGGATAGTATCCGCTTAGCGCAACAACTGGGAGTTACTACGCTGAAAGACATAAATCGCTACGGACTTTCATTGGTGCTGGGAGGAGGGGACGTGAAGTTACTTGAACTGTCAAGCGCGTATTCGGTTTTTGCCAACGAAGGAAGAATGGCGCCGGCTCATGGAATACAAAGAATTGAATGGAGAGAAGGAAGGGTGTATACGTATCCATCTTCCCAAACTACAAAAGTTATCGACAGTGAAACTGCCAGAAAGATAAGTTCTATTTTAACCGATAAATCGGCCAGAGCGCCGGTGTTTGGAAGAGCGTCTACCCTGGAGATAAAAGACAGGGAAGTGGCGGTAAAAACGGGAACTACCCAGGACTTTCGGGACGGATGGACTTTAGGGTATACCCCTTCCCTGGTAGTGGGAGTGTGGACTGGGAATAATGACAATAGTCCTATGAGAAGAGGGGAGCCGGGAGTTTCTGTGGCTGCTCCTATCTGGCAAAAATTTATGCAAAAAGCGGTAGCGCGTTATCCTCGAGAATCATTTATCGCTTACCAGAAAGTTAACTCGGATAACTTTCTGGTAACAGGGAAGCTGGAAAAAAGCAGGATATTTTCTGTTTCTGATGACGAAGAAAATGATAAAGATAATGATAAAAAAGACAAGTCAAAAAAGAAACGCAAGTCGGACAGCCATTCCATTCTTTTCTATGTTAATAAAGACGCGCCGCTGGGCAATGCGGTTCCTGACTTTAATGATCCTATGCTGGCGCGATGGGAAAAGGCTGTCGCAAAAGAAAAGAGTGTGTCTAAAAGTGATGATAAGAATGATAAAAAAGACAAAAAGGATAAAAATAAAAATAAGAAAGATTAAGCATGTATAGTTGATGAGTTTAAAGATACGCAGTATAATACAATGAACATTAAAAAATAAAGAGCGCCGGTAATACAACAAGAAAAAGAAAAGCAAAGAAAAAGCAAACATATACATGATAATATAATCTTTGGCATCCTGGTCGAGTGCCAAATCAATTAATTTAAAGTTCAATTATATGAACGAGAAAAAAGACAACAAGAGCAACCGAGGTTTTGCCGCAATGTCCGAGAGTAAAAGAAAAGAAATAGCGCGAAAAGGCGGTAAGGCCTCTCATGGCGGAGGAAGAAGACAAAACGAACAAAACAAGTAAATAAAATTCCAGACGGCTCATAGACGCCGTCTGGAATTTCAAGGGATAGTACTAAGTAGTCGCGGAAGGGAGGAGGGTGAATGTATGAGCATAATTACTTTTATCATCATAGGTTTAATTGCGGGATGTATGAAAAAATCAACGAGAAAATTACATAAAAGCGAAAAGGAGTGGAAGAAAAAACTTTCGCCGGAAGCATACCATGTGTTACGGGAAAAAGGAACTGAGTCGCCGTTTACGGGAAGATATAATAAGGTAAAGGAAGAAGGTGTCTATCGCTGCGCGGCATGCGGGAACGCGTTGTTTTCTTCGAAAACGAAATTCGATTTCGGAACCGGCTGGCCGAGTTTTACTCATCCTG
>CAYLWX010000010.1:28015-39981 GCA_964387895.1 uncultured Bdellovibrionales bacterium
GGTGGAGTTGCGTGAAGATAACAGTTATGGCATGCGTCGAACGGAAGTAGCGTGCAAAAAGTGCGGCTCGCATCTGGGACATATATTTGACGACAGTATGGAGCCAAATAAAAAAAGGTTTTGCATTAATTCTGTATGTTTGAGGCTTGAAAAAAAGTAAAGTCCGGATTGTCCAGCTGGTGTTCCAGCGTTATGTGGTGACAAGCCGGGCTCATTCAGGTTACGTGAGCCATGCCATTATAAACAGCAAATGATGCTTGAAAAATATGCTGGTATCATGCTAATATAGAAATTAATGATTAATAAGGGAAATTTTAAGTACTTGATATGTCAACTATTGCGTAGTCGGCATTGTTTTTGTTTATTGAAACAGTTTTGTTTCACATTAAATTTTACTGGGTAGAAACATTTTTATGGTTACGTCTTCGGTAATTGCTATTGAAAACAAAGGAATAATTCTCGAGAAAACTGAGAACGACTTTGAAAGCCAGGCCGTGCTTAATCCTGGTTGTTTTAAAATTGACGATACGGTGCATATGCTTTACCGAGCGGTGGACAGGCATAATGTTTCCACTGTAGGATACTGTAAAATAAAGGATTTCAAGGTAATAGAAAGACTTCCATTTCCCGTGCTTTTTCCGGAATACGAATATGAAATACATGGTCTGGAAGATCCGCGAGTAGTGAAGCTGGAAAAAATCTTCTATATTTTCTACACTTGTTACGATGGAAAAAACGCATTAGGGGCGTATGCTACTACCAGTGACTTTAAGACATTTGAAAAGCATGGGGTTATTTCCCCTGACATTTTATATGAGTCCGTGCCTGAAACAATTAAGGGAAAAGAGATTAGTCAAATATATGATAGTACACTAACCAGCACTATTAAGTTATGGGATAAGGATATATTTTTGTTTCCAAAAAAAATTAATGGAAAGTACGCCATGATTCATCGAATTATGCCCTCAATGCAAGTGGTATTTTTTGATGCCTTTTCTAATCTTACCAGTGAATTTTGGATGAAGCACTTGCGCGAACTTTCCCGCAATATTGTTCTTGCTCCGAAATATTGGTATGAAACAAAAAGGATTGGAGGGGGGTGTCCTCCTCTGGAGACGGGAGAAGGGTGGCTTCTTATCTATCATAGTATTGAGGAAAGCGCTTTTGGAAATATATACCACGCCAGTGCCGCGCTACTTGATAAAGATGATCCTAAAAAAGTTCTCGCAAGGCTTCCCAACCCATTGTTTTCTCCAGTTGAAGAATGGGAAAAACGTGGTTGTGTACACAATGTAGTATTTCCTACTGGAGCATTTATTGAAAAAGATGATCTGGTCGTTTTTTATGGCGCTGCTGATGAAAAGATCGCGGCAAAGGTTATTAATGTAAGAGATTTATTAGTTGAATTAAAAAAGAATCCTGAATATTAAATATTGTATAAAGTTTGCCATGAAGTCCAAAAATTACGATAGTGCCTGGATAGTTCACCTGTCTACATTTCCTCCCAGGGAATGTGGAATTGCGACGTTTACTTGGGATCTTGTACATGCGTTTAACGAACTTTTTTCCCCAAGAGAAGAATCAAAAGTAATTGCTCTAAATAATAACGGAACAAAGAAGGCTCAGTATTCCAGGGAAGTAATAATGCAAATTTCACAGGAAAAAAAAGATGACTACATGAAAGCAGCAAAAAAACTGAATGGCTTATCGCAGGTAAAAATTGTTTGCATTCAGCACGAGTTTGGAATTCACGGTGGAGAACATGGTTCAAACATACTTTATTTTCTGCAAGAAATAAAGAAGCCTGTAGTGGTTACACTACACACAGTAGTGCCCTCATCCAGCCCTTTTTACGAAGGACACAGGCCGATAGTAAGAGCTATTGGTGATTATTCCAGATTTATGGTAGTTATGACCGAAACGTCAAGGAAACTTCTCATATCGGATTATAATATTAATCCGGACAAAGTAAGGGTTATTCCGCATGGCATACACGGCCATCCTTACCAGGAAGTAAAACAGGCAAAAAAAGAACTTGGCATGGATGATCAAGTTGTTGTTTCCACATTTGGCCTGTTAAATAGAGGGAAGGGAATAGAGTATGCGCTAGAAGCTCTCCCTGAAATCATAAAAAAGTTTCCACAGGTAGTGTACTACATTATGGGTGTAACACATCCGGTAATTCTTAAAAAAGAAGGAGATATATATCGAGATGAGTTAAAAAAAAGAGTTGGAGAATTAAGATTGGACCAGCACGTAGTATTTCATAATAAATATTTTTCTACTCCGGATATCTTACAGTTTTTAAGAGCTACGGATATATATCTTTCACTCTCGCTTAATTCTGACCAGGCAGTGTCAGGAACACTTTCTTACGCCCTCGGTTGCGGTCGGCCGGTAATCTCTACTGCTTTTGCTCAGGCTAAAGAGGACGTGACGGATGAAATCGGGCGTCTGGTTGAATTTAGAAATCCCCATGCTATTGCTATTGCAGCAATCGAACTTTTGGAAAACGAGCCTTTAAGAATAGAGATGGGGAAAAAAGCGTTTTTCAGGACTCGGCGCATGGTATGGCGGAATGTAGCTCTTTCTTATATGCGTGAATTCCTGTTAATTGCTCCCGAATTAAGAATTCAGGAGAAAAATCTGCCAAAAATAAGGCTTACCCACATAAGAAACATGACGGATGAGTTTGGCATGTTCCAGTTTGCCAGACTCACTGATCCGGATCCATCTTCAGGATACACTTTGGACGACAATGCGCGCGCATTGATTATATGTACTGAATATCATAAGAAATACAGAGGAAAAATATCTTTGAAACTGGCCGATATTTATCTCGAATTTGTATGCTACGCGTTTAATCGTTCCGGATATAATAATTATGTAAATCACGATAAGACATTCAATGCTCAACGTAATACCGCCGAGGATTTAAATGATGCCTACGCACGTGGCATATATTCGCTGGCCGTAGCAATGAATGCAAAACACATGCCATTGTCTCTCCGACAGAAGGCTGCCAGGGTTTTTAAGAAAAAATTTAATCCTGAAAAAAAGATGAACGCGCCGAGAACAGCGGCATTCTACATCAAGGCCCTGAGTGAATGCGTAAAACATACGTATGACAAAGGGTATGAAGATTCATTGAAAAATTATTGTGAATATCTGGTTGGTCTGTACGAGAAAAACAGCGAATCGCAATGGCAATGGTTCGAAGATAGGATGTCTTATTCCAATGGAGTAATGCCTGAAGCACTGTTTCTGGCTTATAAAATAACGGGAAATCAAAAATATTTTAACGTAGCCAAATCAACCCTTGATTTTCTTGTATATAATTCAATGAGTGGCAGTCTTTGTGTTCCGGTGGGACAAAACGGTTGGTTTAAAAAAGGACAAAAGAAAAATATTTTCGATCAGCAACCGGAAGAAGTTTCAGCTTTGGTTCTCGCTCTTAAGGCAGCATACGAGACAACAAAAGATACTCAGTATCAAGAGCTTTTATATAATGTCTTTTACTGGTTTTTGGGCAACAATGTGCTGGGGCAAGTAGTATATGACCATATGTCGGGAGGTTGTTATGACGGTGTAGGAGAAAGGGAAGTTAACCTGAATCAGGGAGCTGAATCAACTTTATCGTATCTTGGTGCTCGTTTGGCTTTATAGACAATGTGATAAAACCAAATATTGCAAATTATTATGCCTGAACCTGTTGAATATTATTCTCGAAAAACAGAAGAAGTAATACGTATGTTCCATTCCAGCGAGCATGGCCTTGCTTCTTTTGATGCCAAAAGAAGACTTTTGGAAAACGGTCTTAATGAGCTGCCTGAAGCCAGACGGGATAGCTATATTTATATTTTTCTCAGGCAATTCAAAAGTCCGCTTATTTATATTCTTCTTGCGGCGGGAACTGTCGTGTTGTTGATGAATGAGTTGATTGACGCGCTCGTAATTTTTTTCGTGCTGGTGTTTAACGCGTGCGTCGGCGCGCTTCAGGAAGGAAAAGCTCAAAACACTTTTTTAGCGCTCAAAAAATTCATGAAAGGCAGGGCGGCGGTGCTGCGAGACGGGGAGGAGATGATGTTGTCGGATAAGGAGATAGTGCCAGGCGATGTTATCATCATTCGCGAAGGAGAAAAAATTCCGGCTGACGCTCGGGTAATTCATGCCAGTTCACTTAAAGTAAACGAAGCCGCGCTGACCGGAGAATCCGTGCCTAAATTTAAAATGTCCGACTGTCTGAAAAGGCGGCAGGCGCCGGTAATAGACCAGCTCAACATGGTGTGGAAAGGTACCACGGCGGTGTCAGGAAAAGGAAAAGCGCTGGTGGTGGCCACGGGAGCCGGC
Source organism: uncultured Bdellovibrionales bacterium (assembly GCA_964387895.1). Classification (GTDB taxonomy): domain Bacteria; phylum Patescibacteriota; class Minisyncoccia; order Moranbacterales; family UBA2206; genus CAYLWX01. The sequence continues at coordinate 32,366 of CAYLWX010000010.1, forward strand.
ACGTTTTTAGGCAATGTGGCTGGCAAGGCATTGCATATTGACGCGGAATTTCCTCTTAAGAATGATATAAAAAGACTCTCCCGAATGATTATTCTGTTCGTATTCGCGGTTGCCGCGATACTTTCTTTTCTGGGATGGATACACGCGTATTCCGCCAAAGAAATATTTAAAACCATCGTAGCAGTTTCTGTTTCCGTTATCCCGGAGGGACTTCCTGTAGTGATGACTCTGGTTCTGGCAACCGGAGTGTGGAGGATGGGAAAAAAACACGTACTGGTTAAAAAACTCCAGGCTGTAGAGGTGTTGGGAGAAACGAAAGTGATCGCGGTGGATAAAACTGGCACAGTAACCAGAAATGAGCTGGTAATTGAAAAGGTATACGCGGATAGAAAAATTTTTGATATTGCAGGGTCAGGATATAATCCAAACGGAACAATAACTCTGGGACAACGATTAGTAGATCCGCTTAATCATCCGGAACTTCTCCTTGCTGGTAAAATTGCTTCTCTTCATGCCGGAGCGCGGGTGATTTTCAGAAAAAGAAAAAAAACATGGAGTGTGCTGGGGGACCCTACGGAAGGAGCCATGCTGATATTTTCAAAGAAAGTCGGATTCCATCGGGATGATCTTCTAAAGGAATTGCCGATTATTGATGAAATGCCTTTTCACTATGAATTAAAACTTCACGCGTCGCTTCACGCGTCAGAAAAAAATAATTTTGTGGCGATAACCGGTTCTCCTGAAGCGGTGCTTTCTCTGGCTCAATATGAATGGACTGTTTCGGGTCCTCGCGCGCTGACTGGAAAAAGAAGAAAAGAATTGCGTCACATTATTCATTCCATGTCGTCAGAGGGATTGCGTCTCATTGGTTTTGCTTATAATGAAACTCAGGACACTCGTCTGGATGAAAAGAATATGCCTTCTCTGGTACTGGCAGGTTTTTGGGGTATGAAGGACGCGCTAAGGGAAGAAGTGAAAGAAGCAGTGGAAAAGGTAACCGCTTCAGGTATTAAAGTAGCTATGATCACGGGTGACCACGAAAGTACCGCGAAAGCAATTGCCAGAGAGGCCGGCATCTATCATACGGGAGACAGAATACTAAACGGGGAAGAAATTGAAATCCTGGGCGAGGAAGAGTTGGCAGAAAAAATAAAAGGAGTTTCGGTATTTGCCTGCGTTACCCCGGAGCATAAATTAAAAATCATTCGCGCGTACAAAGCAGGCGGCATAGTGGTTGCCATGACAGGAGACGGCGTCAATGACGCGCTGTCTCTTTCTTCGGCGGATATTGGTATTGGCATGGGAAAGATTGGTACGGAGGTAGCCAGGGAGTCATCAGATGTAATTCTTCTGGACGACAATTTTGGCAACATTGTTCATGGAGTGGAAGAAGGAAGAAATATGGTGCGCACTTTAAAAAAGGTTATCTCATATCTCTTCTCGACAAGCCTTGGGGAAGTACTCGCGATTTCGGTGTCACTTATCGCGGGATTTCCTCTGCCAATTCTTGCCGTCCAGATTCTCTGGCTTAATCTTGTTACGGACGGATTTCTTGATGTGGCGCTGGCTATGGAGCCAAAAGAGAATAATAACGAAGTAAAAAAGAGTGGCATATCAGTAAAAAGAAATCTGGTAGACAAACTTATGGCGCAGAGAATGGTTCTTATGTCTGCGGTGATGGCGTTGGGCACTATCATTCTTTTTGGCAGATTTTATGAAAACGACCTTGCGAAGGCATGGACAATTTCTCTTACCACACTCGCGGTCTTCCAGTGGTTTAACGCCTGGAACTGCCGATCGGAAACTACCTCTGTATTTCGAATGGATTTCTTTTCCAATATATTTCTCGTAGGAGCTACCGGGATGGTCATTCTCCTTCAACTGTTGGCGGTATATGCTCCTTTCATGCAAAAAATCCTGCGAACGGTGCCGCTGGATTTTTCCGACTGGCTGCTGATAGTGCCAATGGCATTTTCTATAGTAATTGTTGAAGAAATCAGGAAAATATACTATGCTAATAAAATTCGTGGATTTGCATAATATTTTAACCTGTTGACATTCATATATTACGTGATATTATTTCTTAGTGCGAAACGGATTAAGTATCTTTTGTATATAATTTTCTAAATATCCATTCTTATGGGCACTCGTATAAAGAGGTCTTTATTTTTTGTTTTCTTTTTTCTGCTGGCAGCGGGAATTATTTCACCTGCCAGCGCGTCTTCTGCTTCCGGAGAAGGATCAAATATGGCGCTGACATTTTTGTGGATAGCGGTCCTTTTGCTTTTAGCAAAACTTTCCGGACTGGTGGAGAAGATAAAACAACCAGCGGTATTTGGCGAACTGCTCATCGGGGTGTTAATCGGAAATCTTTATCTGCTGGGAATAAACATTTTTGAAGGAGTAAAGGAAAACAATATTATCCAGTTTCTGGCTGAGCTGGGAGTCATTATCCTGCTCTTCCAGACCGGACTGGAATCCAATATTAAAAAAATGCGTGAAGTAGGAGTCCGGGCGCTTTTAGTCGCAATCGTGGGAGTAGTAGCTCCGCTTGTTATGGGTACCTATGTAGTGGGTCCATGGATTCTTCCCGGGTATTCATCGGAAACCTACTTGTTTTTAGGAGCGGCGCTTACAGCGACTTCCGTGGGTATTACCGCCAGAGTATTTAAGGATATGGGGAAGCTGAACTCCAGAGAGGCTACAATTGTACTTGGCGCGGCGGTAATTGATGATGTGTTAGGTCTAATTATTTTAGCGGTAATCTCCGCGCTGGTAACTTTGGGAACCTTACAGGCTGATGCGATTGGATGGATTTTTTTAAAAGCCACCTCATTTTTGGCAGGGTCCATTATTGCCGGTCAGCTTCTGGCTCCAATGTTGGGAAAGATGTTTTCCAAAATTAACATGGGAGTCGGTATGAAATTTATTTGGGCTATAAGTTTTGGGCTTATTATGGCATATTTTGCTCAACTGGTGGGACTGGCACCTATCGTGGGCGCGTTTGCGGCTGGCCTTATCCTTGATCCAGTTCACTTCAAGTATTTTAAAGATATTAGTATCGTGCATGATATTCGCGGGTTTGCCAAAAAAATAGATGCTTCCACGGGAGAAAAACTTCTTAAAACTATCGAATCTCATTCTCATCGCCAGATAGAATATTTCGTGGAGCCATTGGGACATTTTTTTGTGCCTATATTTTTTGTGATGACCGGCATGATGGTAAAACTGGAGACGCTTTTTGATCCCTCCATTCTTTTGACCGCTTTAGGCATATCCGTAGTGGCACTGGCGGGAAAAATTCTGGCCGGAGTAGTCGCGGGCAGGGGGGTGAACAAACTTATCGTAGGGTGGAGTATGATTCCCAGAGGGGAAGTGGGTCTTATCTTCGCGACGGTTGGAAAATCGCTGGGGGTAGTGCCGGACGAAGTGTTTTCAATCATTATCATTATGGTAATTGTAAGTACTTTTGTATTCGTGCCGGTGCTTACATATCTTTTAAGGAGAACGGAAAATTTAAATGCCTCCGTTTCGAATATTTCTACTTCTTCCCAAGTCGTTTAAAACTGTATTCTGTATACTGCGCAAAACCGGTAAGATCGCGCACTTTTATTTTTGCAAAAACAATACTATACTATATGCATGCGTATTGGAATCAATGCATCTTTTTTAAGAAAACAACAGAGCGGGATTGGCCAGGTTACATCGGGGTTTTTAAAGGATATTCTCAAAAAGAAAGATTTGCGTAAACTGCTGCCCGCGAGGGGATTATCTAAACAGGAGAAAATTGAAGTGTACCTTTATCTGGAAGAAGACATACCTATTTCATTGCCGGATAATTTTCACAAAAGAATATTCCTTCCTCCCTGGAGAAGAGATGATTTGATAAGAAAAATATGGTGGGAAGGAAGAATTTTACCAAAGAAGGCAGTGAAAGACCAGTGTGATTTATTTATCAGCCTGTATCAATGTCCTACCGTGCTTGATAAGACTATCCCGCATATCATGGTGGTGCATGACATAATACCGCGGCTTTTTCCCGCCTATCTCAACAACGCGAGAAAGCGGGCTTATTGGAAGCTTACCGAAAAAGCAATAAAAAAAGCCGATAAAATCATTTCTATTTCAAAAAGAACCGAAAAAGATCTCATTCAACATTTGCATATTAACCCTTCCGTAATAAGTGCCGCGTATATAGATGTAGACGACACATTTAAAAAAAGAACTTCACAAAACCAGGGACTTAAAACGATGCGGAAATATGGCTTGAAGCCCGGGTACATTTATGGAGGAATAGGACTGGAAATGAGAAAAAACGTGGAAGGAGTAGTGAGAGCGTATAAATATTTATTAGAAAGAAACAAAAATGAACATTTTATGGAGACGCTTCCAAAACTGGTAATCTCCGGAAAATTAATGCCTCAACTTGCTCCCCTTGTTACGGACGCGGAAAAGCTGGTGAGGGAATTAAACCTAACCCGGCAAGTAAAATTACTGGACTTTATCCCTCCTGATCATCTCCCCGCGTTGTATAAGAATGCCTCACTGTTTCTTTTTCCTTCCCATTACGAAGGATTCGGTATGCCCGTGCTTGAAGCAATGAACCAGGGAGTGCCGGTGATCACCGCGAAAGGTTCTTCTCTCCCGGAAGTGGGACGCGACAGTGTCTTATATTGCAATTCTCACGAGGTACGTGACATTGCGATGGTAATGAAGAATGTGTTGATGAATAAGAATTTAAGGGAAACTTTGGCGCGAAAAGGAAAAGAAAGAGCAACTTATTTTTCCTGGGATGTCTTTACTAAAAAAGTATTCATTCATGCGGGAAAGCTCTATGCTCACTCTTCGCGTGCTTAATTCTCATTGGCACTCATGCGCGTACACACTGTTTGGGAATATGTACAGGGTTTTTGTAAAACCAAACACTATCTTTTGTTAGCCAATTTTTTTCTGGTCTTTTTTTTAATCGTACTTTCCAGACTTCACGTTCTTCCTTTTGGCAAAGGGGACTTTCTCTTTTTTTCCATCCTTACGCTCGCGTTTTCTTTATACCGTCCAGGGTGGAGTTTTTTATTTTTCATAGGAACCATTGCGATTGAAAATATATCCGCGGCGCCACTCGAACTGGGAATAGAAGTAAGGCCATATCAATTTTTGGGCGCTCTAACGCTTATTGCGATGGTAATTCGATTTTTTGGAGGAAGATTACCATACAAACCAATACAGTTTTCCTGGCAGGATATGTTGTTGTTTATCATAGGATTTTCCAGCATAGTAACCGTTTTTATGTCTGAGCATGTAATGTCTGACATTAAGCAGGTGATCGTTTTTTTCTCTTTTTTGGGATTATATTTTCTCGTGAGATATTACGTTCAGGATATGTATGACCTTAAAAAAGTTACCCCCTTCTTTGTAAGCGCGGCGCTTGTAATAGCGGTATATGGAATATGGCAAAATATGCAATTTGCTCGCGGACTGCCTTCCTTTGAGATAATGCCTGGCAGGCCAAATGCCACGTTTACTGAACCGGACTGGCTTGGAATGTATCTGGTTCTTTTGGCGGCTTTGATATATTCTTTAATTTGGCATGTAAATAAAACAGGCGGGAATATTGTATCTTTAGTTTCCAATTTTCATCCCGAGTATTCGGGATTAATTTCTAACAAATTCCAAAATATCAAATTCCAAATTTTGAATTTATTTCTATTCGCACTTCTTATTCTGGTATATATATTGCTTATTCTTACCGTAAGCCGGTCCGCGTGGCTGGGAGTGACTGTGGTGACGATAAGTTTTCTGGTAACAGTACTGACTAAATTAAAATGGCGGGGCGCGTTATGGCAATGGAAAGAGGGGGGCGCGTACACTATAAAAATAGCGTGCAGTATAGGAATAAGCATTCTTGTGGTGTATAATGCCAACCTGACTTCTTTTAACCTTTTTAATCGCGCGCAAAGTACTGGATCCGGGTTGCAATTAATTACTCTCGCATGTCTGGAAAATATTGACGCAGTGTATCCGCGTGAAATCAAGGATATATCAGAGGTGTCTCGTTATGGATGCCGGCATATTAATCTTGAAGATATTGAAAAAGAAAAAGGAGCTGGAAATATAATTATAGAAGTATCGCGCCCGGACCCTAATATAAGTATCCGCAAAACTATATATCAAAAATCCTGGAATGAAATTAAAGCGCATCCTCTGGCGGGAATAGGCTGGGGAAGCATAGGGGAAAAATTAGGAAAAGACGCGCAGGGAAACAGTTTTAACACAAGCAACATATTTTTAGAAACCTGGCTGGGAGCAGGCATTGCGGGGCTTATATCATTTTTGGCTTTATGGATTATTATTTTTATAAAATCAATTTTCTCTTTTCTGCAACAGGGCAATGCGGCTGAAAATAAACTGGGACTGTTTTTAATGCTGGGGTCTGAAGCCATTCTTGTTACCAACCTTTTTAACGCGGGAATGTTTTTGGGAATACTGTTTCTCTTTTTCGCGATTTCGAACGTAAAATCTGACTCTTCATTATGTATATCATTCCCCCGACACGCGTGTCGGGGGAATCCAGTATTTAAATTGAAGGATGAAATAAATAATGAATCTAACTTTGATTCTCCCAGCTTATGACCGGAGTATTATAGGAACATTGTGTGGTATACTTCTGGATCCCCGTCTTCACGGGGATGACAAATAATAAAATTATATGCGCGTAGGAATTGATATAAGAAATATCGGAAAAAACCGCACCGGAGACGAGGTGGTGTTTTTTAATCTGGTGGTTCATCTGGCGCGCCTGGATATAACTAATAGCTATTTTTTATTCACCGATATCATTAACGCCAAAACGCTAAAAAAAATTGCACGTGGCTTAGAAATAGAAAATAAGTCTAATTTCCAGATAGTTTCTCTTCCTGCGGGGAACCGCTTTATCTGGAACCTTTTTACATTACCCCAATACCTACGTTCCAATCATATCGATATCTACCATACGCAATATATTACCCCTTTTTTTGTTCCGAAAAAGATAAAAATTATCACTACTATTCATGATGTTTCTTTTCACGTATTTCCTCAATACATTAAATTGTCTGACCGGATATTTTTGCGAATACTAATTCCTCTTTCACTTCGAAGGGCGGACGCTATTGTCGCAGTATCAAAATTTACGCGGAATGAGATTATTCGATGGTATCCCGCAATTTCTCCCGCTAAAATTAAAGTAGGCTATAATGCCGTAAGTGAAAATTTTTCTCATAAAGAGTATTCTTCGCAGGTGCTGGAAGCGGTGCGAAAGAAGTATAATCTTCCTTCCAGATTTATTCTATATGTAGGGACTATGCAGCCTCGAAAGAATATTCCTCTCCTTATTGAGGCGTATGCCGCGTTAAGAAAAGAACTGCCCGAAATGTATCTGGTAATAGCAGGAAAGAAAAGCGGCCATAATTTTGACACACGGATAGATAAAACAATACGCGATCACGCACTGGAACAGAAGATAGTTTTTCCAGGATATATCGCAGAAGAGGACAAACCGGCTCTTTTTAAATTGGCCCATGTATTTTGTTTTCCTTCTTTATATGAAGGATTCGGAGTGCCCATACTGGAGTCTATGG
>CAYLWX010000011.1:0-36248 GCA_964387895.1 uncultured Bdellovibrionales bacterium
AAAAATCTAACGTTGCCAAACCCGAAGATGTTCCAAGTGGATTAGAGGCAAATGGTGAATGTGTAGATCCAGGACCGAATTTATCAGGATTAATTAATTCTTCTTTAGCCCAAATTCCGGATAATGGATTGAGTCCATTGGTGAGAGCTTTTCCAAAAATTATAATGTCTGGAACTACTCCGAAATGTTCAATGCTCCATAATTTTCCTGTTCTATAAAAACCCATTTGGATTTCATCAACAACTAACAAGATACCATATTCATCTAATATCTTTTTTAATTCAATGAAGTAATTTTTTGGAGGTATTATGTATCCTCCTGTTCCTTGAATTGGTTCGATAAAAAATGCTTTATATTCGCAAGTTTTATCTTTTGGATCTGCTATTGAGTAATATTCAGATTCGAATAGTCTTTTAAATCGATCAATAAAATATTTTGTCTGATCTTTTATGGATTTATTGGGGGAACGGAAAATATAAGGAAATTCCACGAAGAATGCCCGATCGCCAAAATGGCCAAATTTTTTTCGATAACGAAAACTTGAAGTTATTGAGGATGCTCCTAGTGTTCTTCCATGATATCCACCCATAAATGCAAATACATTGTTACTTTTAGTGTTTAATCTGATAAGCTTTAGTGCATCTTCTATTGCTTGTGCTCCGCCAACATTAAAATGAACTCTTCCTCTTGCGCCAAATCTTTTTTCATTCATTTTACAAATTTTTTCTGCCAATTGAATTTTTGTAGGATGAAGATATTGAGATGCAATTTGAGGTAATGTATCTATCTGTTTTTTTAAAGCATTATTAATTTGAGGATTTTTGTATCCGAGATTTACTGCGGAGTACCACATTTGTAGATCTAAGTATTTATTTCCTTGTAGATCGTACATATATGACCCCTTTGCATCCGTAAAAATTGGAGGGTTTTCTGAATAATGAACGGTATCTCCGTAAGAACAGTACCTCTCTTCTGATTCGATATATTGTTTTTTTAGTTTTTCTAAATCCATATTTTATCTTTTATTTAATGATTTAATGATGTCAAAAAAAGATTAGAAGCTCGAAGAAAGGAATATTGTTTTTTTTACAATATTTCTCCAGAGAAGATCGGGCAAATATGATGTCGGCATGTCCAATGGATTTAATATCTGAATTTCCGTCCCCAATATATACTAATTTATTGCAATTTTTTTTAATTTGCTTAACAACATCATCTTTATGAAGATATATCAATTTTTCCTTTTCGCATATTAACCTGTCCTTTGGATTAAATGTTATCCTATAATCTGCAATAAATTTGATGTCATTTGCGATTACGGGTAAGTCCAAATTGTTAATCACTAATACATTTGATATTATTTTCATAAAACCATCACTCACTATTATCAATGAAATTCCATTTTCATTGCAAAAATTAACAAAATCTATAAATCCATGTCTTAATTTCAAATTTGATGTAAAATATTTAAAATCAAAGTCATTTATTCTTATTGACTCCGCTTGGTTTTTTAAACATATATATTCGTCAATTTCTTCATTTTTCCAAAGTTTTTCATATGATATCCAATTTTTATTAATTGAATATTCTTCAATAATTTTATCAACAGAATCGCAATCAATAATTGTTCCATCAAAATCACAGATAACTAAGTGATCAATTTTCCCGTTACTCATGTATTAATAATTTAACGTTTGCTATCAGTCTAATACAAATTTCATGAAAGAGAAACCCCGGTTGAGTCAGTTCTATTAAAATTTTCCAATACCTATTATTATGGTAAGATAAAAAAGTAGTCTTTTTTTTATTCCCGAAAAACCCGTTTCCGAAGTGGTGGTAGACGGAGAAAAATTAAAAGAAGTCATTTCCAATCTGGTCGACAACGCGATTAAATATACTCCCGAAGGAGGACTGACGTTAGGAGTGTCGGAAGAGAATAATCATGTCAACATCACGGTCACTGACACCGGCATCGGCATTCCTCCCGGTGAAATTCCCTATCTTTTCGCCAAGTTCTCCCGCGGCAAGGAAATCAACCGCTTGAACACCGGCGGCACCGGACTTGGCCTTTATGTCGGAAAATCCATCGTCGAAGCCAACCACGGCACCATCCGGGCCGAATCAGAAGGAGAAGGAAAAGGGTCGAGATTTGTGGTGGAATTGCCGGTGGAGTAGGAGTTTTGACAAAATGGGGGGGCAATGGTAGGATATTGGCAGTTCTTTTAAATCAGGAAGTCAAAAACCAACCAAAAAGAAAGGAGGTGGCTTCAAGAGTTAGCAAGTTGTTTGGGAAAATGTTCAACGGAAATGTACTTCAAAAACTGGGAGAGAAGACAATGAAAAAGTGGGTAATGGCTTTTGTTGTAAGTTGGTTTTTAGTTGCCAATCTTTATGCACAAGAAAGTCCTGTTCCTTCTAGCGAGCTCCGCTCATTAGCCAAACAGATACAGTCGCCCGAGTTCAAAGGAAACGGAAGTTTGGCAAAGAAGAAAGGAACAGATCTTTCAGAAAAGCTGGCAACCCTTACCCCTCAAGAAGCTTTTGAGGTTCGGAAGATTTCCCGTGAGAAATATTGGCCTAAACGCTTTATAAAAAAAGCAGATAAAGAGAAACTCTTTTCAACACTGGAGAAGATTGACGAGGTTTTATTTCAGGAGATTGAAATAAACTTTGGAGTTGGAGCAACAATCTACAATGTCCCCTTTGAAGAAGTTTTAAAGCTAACTGATGAAGTTTTCAAAGATGAGGAAGTAAAAAATCTTCTGCAGGAAGTAGAAAAAAGCTTTCATGGGGAAAATTGTCAAATGTGTTCGGTTTATGGGTATGGCTATAAAACTGAATTGGGTAAGTCTGCTTTATATCTAGGAGGAAGTTGCGATTATGTTGCAGACTGGCCAAAGTTTGTTACTGCCGAATTACCCAAAGCAAAAAAATATCGCAAGGGGTATAAATGCGATCGAGTAAAGAATAGTCCCAATGAAGGGATTTGCGACTTTCGCATTCACATTGATCCGAAAAACTATAACAGAGTAAGCGGACTCAGTCCTGCAGCATATTGTGCAGTTAAGTTTCATGGTGGCTTGTCCGCTTCAGAGAATCGGGACAGGTTCATTGTTGGCTATGGTTCAGTGATTGCCTGTCTTGGCATTCCTTCTGAGTGGTGGGTAAAAAGTTCTGTCATTTTCAGAGAAAAGTAGGTTCTTTGATGCGTGATAAAGAGAGGAGCGCTCTCTTTTTATCACGCTATCCGATGATAATTAAGAAATAAACATAACATTTCATCTTGAGATAAATCTTACTTTAAAATATATGCAACTTATTATTATTTTTATTTCCCTAGGGCTTATTAAAATAAGCAGAACATTTAGAGAAAAAGGAAAAATTAAAATCGCAAAAGTCATTTTTATTATCGGAATATTTTTTCTAATTTCAATTCCACTGATAACTGCGTATGCTTTTTATCACGAATGTAAGTATTATCCTCGCAACATATTGCAGTCATCAAATGGTCTATGTGATCTAATAATGTAAAGTACTCTAATGCTAAGCTGCTTTAAGTTTCAAAATGTCTTGATTATATGATTTTTAATAACTTATAATTCACATCAAATTATGGATATATTTATCGGTTCAGTTTCTTTAGTACTAGTTTTGGCGGGAATTTATCTCAAGATTGGAAAGCCAGAAAGCAAACTACATTTAGTGTTGTTTTCAATTGGAATAGCTGGATTTATTACGGAGATAATACTTTTTACGCTCCTTATGCTCAAATGGATTGATTAACTTCTTTGGTTTTAAACTTATAAACCTATTTGTTTTATTTTTAGTAGCAGTGATTTTATCAGGAGTTTATTTTAGGATTGGAAAACCAGAAAGCAAATTTCCTTTAGGATTATTTTCAATTGGGATAGGAGGTCTTATTGTTATTATGTTAATCAACAGGGGAGTCGTGTTGAGTATTGATGAAGCTATTCCACTTGTTGTTTTAATTTCGTCAGTGATAACGCTTTCAGGAATTTATCTCAAGATTGGCAAACCGGAAAGTAAGTTTCACATAGTCTTATTTTTAGTTGGAATAGCGGGGTTTATTGTGAGCATTTGGTTATGCTCAATTCCTTATCAATCTATTCGATCTGTCTTAAAAATATTTTCTCTTTAACTACTTAGGTTAAACATTTGTACGAAAACATTAAATAAGCCATACCATAAGGGCGACTGATAGCAATTATTTAGCCGTTCTCTTTTTTTACGAGCATGGTATAGCAGTAAATATATGCCTAAAGTTAAATTCAATTACAATATAAATAAAGATGCCTGGAGCTGGGTGACAATTGCAAAAGATAAAGATCTTTGGGGTTTGAATTGGGAAAATGAAACTGCTCATATTCCCAAAGAGCTGTTATCTAAAATTTTAAAATCCAGCTTTTTACGTGCTGTAAAAATCACCGAAGAGTGTATAAAGAATAGTCCCAACATAGAATATAGAAAATTGATCATTAAGGAGGAAATTAATTCTTTGGAAAAATCATGGAGGACTGTCGAAGAGAAATATTTTAAGATACTCGCGGACATTATGCAAAAACCAATCATCCCTAAAAACTTCGGTTGTTTTTGGACTACAGGATTTATGTGTCCGTATAATGAAAAGAAAAACTGGTTTATGGTTTCAATGTGGCATAGTGTACCTTTTTCAATCACAACTATTTGCCACGAGATTATGCATCTTCAATTTTTGCATCACTACAGGGATTATTTAAAAAAGAAAGGATTAACAACTAATCAGATGGAGGATTTAAAAGAATCTCTGACTTTTTTATTGAATGAACCGGAATTCAGTGAAATTATCTTATCTAAAGACGCTGGATATCCCGAGCATACAAAACTAAGGGAGAAACTTAGAAATAATTGGTTGAAGGATAAAAATTTTCAAAATTTGTTGGATGAAGCAGTTTCTATTATTAAAGAATAGTGACTATAAGATTATTTCATTTACCGGCATCGGTATTCCTCCCAGTGAAATTCCATATCTTTTCGCCAAGTTCTCCCGCGGCAAAGACATCAATCGCCTCAACACCGGCAGCACGGGACTGGGTCTTTACGTCGGTAAATCCAACGCTTGCGCCAAGCGTGGCACTATCTGATTTTTTTGGCATTTGACAGATATTAATAACTATGGCAGGAATTAAACAGGTTTAGTCATAATTGTTATGAAGAAGTATAATCTAAAGTTAAATAAAGGCGATTTGACCGCATGCAGAGACGGCCATATTGTGGCGTATCCGATGGTCAAAATTATTTTGTTTAGCCGGGGTTATCCAACCTTTAACAATCCACGCGAAATCTAAATTTTATACACATTTCTTTCTGGATACGCTCGGCTGAACAAAAGCCGAGCTTTTGTTTTCAGCGATAGTTCTTTCAATAATGCAACTATTTAAAGAAGGGAAAAATTATGAACAATCGAAAATTGCACTCGAATATCTGGAAATTGTATTTCATCCGAGCGGCTAAAAGCTTCACTCTTATAATGCCTGTGATTGTGTTGTTTTTTCAGGAAAACGGGCTATCTATGAAAGAAGTTTTTTTACTTCAGTCGCTTTTTTCGGCGGCAGTGATACTTATGGAAATCCCGACTGGTTATTTTTCCGATTGTTTCGGTCGAAAGAAATCGATCGTAATCGGAAGTATACTGGAAACAATGGGGTATATCATATACTCTCAATCTTATAGTTTTTGGGGGTTTCTGCTGGCGGAAATAATTTTAGGAGTCGGTGTCAGTTTTATTTCAGGAGCAGATTCAGCAATGCTTTATGACACACTTCTGGAGGAGCGGCGGAATAATGAATATCGGAAAGTAGAAGGAAGAGGCTTAAGCATGGGACTTTTCGCGGAAAGCGTAGCCAGTATACTAGGGGGATTCCTGGCTCTTATAAGCCTGCGAGTTCCTCTGTATTGGGATATATACACCACTTTTTTGAGTGTGCCAGTCGCACTTACTCTTGTTGAGCCCAAAAGGCACAAGAATGAATCAAGGGGGAGCAGTATAAAGCAGATACTGAAATTATTGAAATATACTCTTAATGATCATGCTGAAGTAAAGTGGCTAACTGTCTATTCCGCGCTAGTAGGAGCGGCTACGCTTACTATGGTGTGGTTAATTCAACCCTATCTGACGGCTACCAAAGTTCCTCTGGGATTTTTTGGAATGATATGGGCCGGATTTATTTTGGTTGCCGCGCTGTTTTCATGGAACGCGCATAGGGTGGAAAATTTTCTGGGCAGAAAAATCTCTTTGATTTCGCTCATTATTCTTCCGGTACTGGGATATTTTCTGCTTGGTTCCTTCTGGTTTATCTGGTCAGGGGCGTTTATCACATTTTTCTATATCACCAGAGGCATAAATAATCCGGTGATATTGGATTATATCAACGGATTAGTTTCTTCTGATGTAAGAGCGACAGTATTGTCAGTGAAAAATCTTATAGGGAGGCTTATCTTTACGGTGTTAGGGCCGATTGTTGGATGGGTAAGCGATGCGTATTCATTGAAGGCGGCTCTCGTGTCTTTGGGAATGACTTTTCTTGTGTCGGGGATTGTTTTTCTTGCCTTCATGAAAAAACATAGAGTGTTGTGATTAATATTAAAAAAGGGATTTGGCAAACTGCCGGATCCCTTTTTAAGTTTTATCTATTTTTTTTCAAAACGGCATTTGACATCTTCATGCTTATTGCTGGTATAATAAAACCAGGCTGTAATCTGCTTACAATAGTTTTTCTAATTCATTATGACTGTCGAGAAAAAACCGCGTATTCTTTTTATTTCCCACTCCTATCCCCCGATTATGGGAGGCGTGGAAAATCAAAATTACAATCTGGCCCGGGGACTTAAAAAACTTACTCCCAGCAAAATTATTGCTAATGGCAAGGGAAAAATATGGCTGCCAATATTTATTCCCCTCACCTTTATACAAGCGCTTTTTTTGATGGCGAGGCATGAAGCGTGCCTGGTTGGCAACGGGGTGCTTGCTCCGGTTGCTGCGGCGTTAAAGTTTTTTTATCCGCGAAAAAAATTCTTCTCGATTGTGCATGGACTGGACATTACCTTTGCCCGGAAAAAAGGAATTCTGCCCAAAATTTATAACATGATCAATATCCCTTCGCTAAAAAGGCTGGATAAACTTTTTATGGTGGGGAACTTTACTATTGAAGCGGCGGAAAAAGAAGGCATCTCGCGAAGCCGTTGCGTGTTTATTCCCAATGGGGCGCCTTTGCGTGAGTTAAGAAAACCGCATACGCGGGAAGAACTTTCCGCGTTGTTTGGAGCTGATGTCGCGGATAAGAAAGTAATTTTGCGTCTGGCACGGTTTGTTCCGCACAAGGGGACAGACTGGTTTATTAACAAGGTTATGCCGAAATTGCCGGAGCATGTTGTGATGATCGCTGTCGGCCACCGCGTGAGTAAGAATACCGCCGGAGATCCTGATAACTTCGCGGACTGCGAAAAAGCTATCCGTGATAATCATTTGGAAAATCGGGTAAAGCTCCGGCCGTCTATTCCTCAAAGAGATTTGGAAATATTGTTGAATACGGTTGATCTGGTAGTGGCTCCTAATATTGATTATCCCGGTTCCCTGGAAGGTTTCGGCATTAACGCGGTGGAGGCGGCTGCCTGCGAACGCGTAGTTCTGGCTTCAAATATCCAGGGATTAGCCGATGCCATTAAGGACGGTCAAAACGGGTTTCTGGTGGAACCGGAAAATGCTGGCGCGTGGGTTGGCAAAATGAATGAACTTCTTGGCAGAGATAAGGCATATTTGGTCCGATTTGGAAAACAAGCCGGAAAATTTACGGAAGAACATTTTTCCTGGGAAGGAATCTCCCAAAAATATCTTGAAGAAATAAACAAAACCTTGTTATAATGCTCGCGTCAATCGCGACTTTTCTTATTTTTCTTTTGTGATAGTATGAAGTATAACACTATAAGCCTTAATCTCACCGCTTATGGAGAGAATTTTTATTAATGAAGCGCCTTCTCATATAGGCCAAAAAGTAAAATTAGCCGGCTGGGTGCATGTGCGCCGCGACCACGGCAAGCTTATTTTTATCGACTTGCGCGATCGAAGCGGCATTATTCAAATGGTTGTGATTCCTGACAGGGAGGAAACGTACAAGATAGCCAAAGAGGCGCGCAGCGAGTTTGTGGTTGAAGTGGAAGGGCTGGTTAAACAGCGTCCGGGCGGAGCGGTGAATGAGAAAATTTCAACCGGGGGAGTGGAGGTGGAGGTGGAAGAGATGAGGATTATTTCTCAACCGACAGGAGAATTGCCGGTGGATATATCCCAGGATGGTTTGGAGATAAAATTGAGCACCCTTTTAGATCACAGGAGTCTTACTTTGCGCAATAGCAAAATTAAAGCAATATTTTTGATATATGCCGAATTGCTTAAAGCTTATGCGGAATGTATGAGGCAGGAAGGTTTTATTGAAATCAAAACCCCGAAAATTCTCAGCTCGGCTACTGAAGGAGGGGCTAATTTTTTTAAGATCAAATATTTTGACAGGGACGCCTATCTGGCGCAAAGCCCTCAATTTTATAAGCAGGCGGGGGTAGGAATTTTTGAAAGGGTATTTGAAATTGGATCAGTATTCAGGGCGGAACCCCACTTTACAACAAGACACGTGAATGAATACATAGGTCTGGACGCGGAGATGGGATTTATCGAAGGCGTAAAGGATGTGATGGATAAATTGGAAAAAGTAATGGCGTGTGTGATTGCGTCTATTTTGGAACATTGCAAAACAGAACTGGAAAAATATGGCGCTACTCTTTCTCCGGTGAAAAATATCCCAAGAATTCCACTGGTTAAGGCGGTCTCTATTTTAGAAAAAGAATATGGAAAAAAGATGGATGAGCTTGATATTGACGCGGAGGGGGAACGTCTTATTGGTGAATGGGCTAAAAAGGAACATGACAGTGATTTTATTTTCCTCACTCATTATCCTTCTTCCATAAGGCCGTTTTATTCCATGCCAAGCGAAGATCCCGACTACACGGAAACTTTTGATTTAATTTTCAGGGGAGTGGAAATCGCGAGTGGCGGGCAGCGGATTCATGAGTATCAGGCATTAGTGGAAAATATTAAAAAACGCGGTCTTAATCCTGAGGAGTTCAAGCATTATCTGGACATATTTAAATATGGCATGCCTCCGCACGGAGGATGGGGATTGGGATCTGAACGAATCGCACAAAAGATATTAGGACTTAAAAGTATTAAAGAAGCTATTCTTTTTCCTCGAGATGTGAAAAGATTAACTCCATAATAAAGGAGACTTGCTAATTTTTATTACTCTGTGGATATCTTCGTCTTTCAAGTCTTGACAGCTTTTTATCGTTCGCTTAACATATAGATATTATGGAACATAGATTGCACAATTTTCAGTGGTTTTTTAGCTTTTTCTTTACCCAGCCCGGCTGGAAGTTTTTACTTGTGCGATTTATGAAGGTATAGAAAACTCTAAAGTGCGCAACTAAAAATTCCCAGCCAGGGCTGGGGATTTTTTTAGTTCTTTGGAGAGAGCAATTCAGCAACTTGAAAAAAGGAGGGAAGGGTCATGAAGGAGTTTTTATGCGAAAGGTCCTCGGGTTATTTTGACTTTAATGTATGCTATCAGGATGAATCCTGCTTTTGTTGGGTAGCATTCTTGATGGGAAAACCCACGCCCAAGGGCGTGTCCATTCCGGATAAATGGTATAGAGATATGATTAAAGTTTTTCTAGCAGAAGATCCTTTTAGAAAAGTAGCATGATTGAAAATATAGGTCCACCGATAAAAATATCGGTGGACCTGCGCTTCTCCGGGTGGAGCATGGTATAAAGTTGGCAAATGAATGCTTTTATATTACACTAATTTATAGCGGAATAAAACATTTTATATGGAAAATTGCATTTTCTGCAAAATAGTAAGAGGCGAAGCGCCGGCCCATGTGGTGTGGGAAGATGAGAAACATCTGGCGTTTTTGTCTATTTTCCCCAACACGGAAGGATTTACCGTAGTGATTTCTAAAGCGCATTATCCCAGTTATGTGTTTGATTTGTCGGATGAGGTTTTAAGTGAGTTGATTATCGCGGCAAAAAAAGTAGGGAAATTGCTGGACGAGAAACTGGAAGACGTCGGAAGAACAGGACTTATCTTTGAAGGGTTTGGCGTGGATCACGCGCACGCGAAATTGTTTCCCATGCACGGGACGAAGATGGAAGGATGGAAGCCGATTGAATCGGAGGTGGATAAATATTTTGATCAATACGAAGGATACATCTCATCGCACAATTACAAGCGGGCGGATGATGAGAAGCTGGCGGAGGTGGCAAAGAAAATAAAATTATAAAAATTTTCTTCTCCTCTACTAAGGAGAGGTTGGGAGGGTTAAAATATACTTCTCCGTTTCCAATGACCCCTCACCCTTAGTCCCTCTCTCCATCCGCGGCGGATGGAGAGAGGGAGAATAACGAACGACTATATGATGCAATCTAAACTTTTTACCAGAACACAAAGATCTTCTATTAAAGATGAGGTAAGCGTGAACGCGAACCTTTTGATTAGAGCTGGTTTTATTGATAAATTGATGGCCGGAGTGTATACACTTTTGCCCTTGGGGTTGCGGGTGATGAAAAATATAGAGAACATTATCCGACAGGAAATGGATGTCATGGGCGGGCAGGAGGTATTTATGCCGACGCTTCAGCCTAAAGAAAACTGGATGAAGACAGGCCGATGGGATACTGTGGATGATTTATATAAAGTGAAAGACTCCAGCGGACGGGAAATGGCACTGGGTCCGACTCATGAGGAAGTAGTAGTGCCGCTTGTGCGCAAATTCGTCCAGTCGTATCATGATTTGCCAGTCTATGTATATCAGTTTCAAAATAAATTTCGCATGGAGCTTCGTTCAAAGTCTGGAATATTGCGAGGCAGGGAGTTTATGATGAAAGATTTTTACTCGTTTCATCTTACAGAAGAAAATTTACTGGATTATTACGAAAAAATGAAGAGTGCCTACTTCAATGTGTTTAACCGTGTAGGACTAAAGGAATCTACCCACCTTACATTTGCCTCAGGAGGATCTTTTTCCAAATATTCGCATGAGTTCCAAACGGTAACTTCCGCGGGAGAAGATATTATTTATGTATGCGCTACGTGCGGGATGGCGATAAATAAAGAAATCAAGGAAGAAACAAAGGAGTGTCCACAATGTAAAGGTGTTGACTTTACTACGGAGAAATCAATAGAAGTAGGAAATATTTTTATTCTTAAAAGTAAATTTTCCAAGCCATTTGATTTTATGATAAAGGATAAGGGTGGAGAAAATAAAGAGATTCTGATGGGATGTTACGGAATTGGTCTTGGCCGTCTTATGGGTACGGTTGTCGAAGTGCATCATGACGACAAAGGCATTATCTGGCCGAAGGAAGTGGCGCCGTTTCAGGTGCATCTTCTGAGTCTCAAGAAAAACGAAGAGGCGGAAAAAATATATCATTCACTTCAGGAAAAAAATATTGAAGTGCTCTATGATGATCGGGATATCAGCGCGGGAGAAAAATTCGCTGACGCGGATCTCATTGGCATCCCCTGGCGAATCGTAGTGAGTGAAAAGTCTTTGAAAGAAGGAGGAGTGGAGGTAAAGAGGAGAGATGAAGAGAGAGGAAAGATAGTGACTGAAAGTGAGTTACTTTCTTGTCTGAACCACTGATTCGCGCATGATTACACTGATTTTTTTATTTATTATGATAATCTTCTAGGCAGGTTCATCCCGAGTGCTCGGGATGAACCTTTGTTTCTGACAGGCTGCGGGTCTGCAAGAAACTTAAAGTTCAGGCGAGACGCCTGAACTTGCAAAGATTTTAATCAGTGTAATCAGGAGGATCAGTGATAATCAGTGGTTCAGACTATTATGAAAATCACTCTGAGTAAGCATGCTGGTTTCTGTGACGGCGTTGATCGTGCTTATACAATAGTAGAAAAAATCGCCCGTGATCCTCGCACCAGGAGGCCGATTTTTGTGTTGGGGTCGTTAGTGCATAATCAGGATGTAGTGGACAAGATTGAGGCGCTGGGAGTGGGGAAAATAAGTTCGGATGTGGAGGAATTGAAGCGCTTTTTACGTGAGAAAGAAAACAAGATCGGCACGTTGATTATTACCGCCCACGGGATGGGACCGAAGATATATAAACTTATGGACGGAAAAAAAATAGATCTTGTGGATACTACCTGTCCCAGAGTAACGAAAGTGCAGCGTCTGGCAAAAGTGTTTTTTGATCGCAATTGCCAAATTGTGCTTATCGGAGATAAAGAACACAAAGAAGTGAAAGGCATACTTGAATGGGCGAAGAAAAAAGCGACATGCGTGGAAAACGAGGAAGAGCTAAAGAAAATTAAATTAAACCCGAATAAAAAAGTAGCCGTTATTTCCCAAACAACGCAAAATCGGAAATTTATCCGGCATGCGGTCGCGTTCATACGAAAAATACATTCTTCGGTGGAGGTAGTGGACACGCTTTGTCTTTCCACGCATAACCGTCAGGCAGAGGTAGAAAAACTCGCGCGGGAAAACGACGTGGTAGTTATTGTCGGTTCGAAAGAGAGTGCGAATTCAACGCGTCTATGGGAGATATCCCATGCAATAAACAGCCGCTCATACTTCATAGAGCGGGCGGGAGAACTAAAAAAGAAGGGGTTCTTAGGTTGCAAGAAAGTGGGAGTGACCGCGGGTGCTTCGACTCCAGGGTGGATTATTGAGGAGGTAATGCAAAAATTAAAATGCTTTTGAATAAGAATTTGAGACTAAAATAAAAAAGCAGGAACAAGTTAAAAACCTGTTCCTGCTTTTAGCAAGTTTCTATTTCTTTACTTTTTTCTCCTTGGGTTTCTTAACTTTCTTCACTGTCTTCTTCTCTTTTGCCTTGTCAACCATCTTCTTGAATCTGTCTACTCTTCCGGTAGTATCTATCATTTTCTTCTTACCGGTATAGAACGGATGGCAGGCGGAGCAAATTTCCACTTTCATTTCCTTGACGGTGGATCCGGCTTTGATAACATTGCCACAGACACAAGTAATGTTGGCGTCAGGGTAATAGGCGGGGTGAATCTTTTTCTTCATAATATTTTTTCTGATATAGAGATTTTATACTTGCATATCCTAGCATGTAACTAAATAATTGACAAGAGGCTTGGAAATTGATAGATTATATACGCATAAAACTCATACTTTTCTGAATCTCATCCTGCCTTTTTAGCGGAGGGACTAAAGGGGTTTAGAGGTTCTTTTGTTCAAAGGGGACAATAAAGAAAAGTAGCGGTTGTTTCACGAGAGTGAAACATAATTATTAAGGAATACTATACCATGGAAGAAGAAAAGAATCCTGTACGACCACAGGAAGGAGTTGCCAAAGGAGATGTCTCCGAAGGGAATCTTCAGGAAGATTCTCCAATGAAGCACTCGAAAAGCGAAGACTATTTCGCTCATTTTGATTTTGGAAGTCTCAAAGTCGATATGAGAGAAATGCTCAAAAGCGGTGTTCATTTCGGGCATCAGAAATCAAGGAAAAATCCAAAAATGGACGAATACATTTTCGGTACCAAAAACGGAATTAACATTATCAATCTTCAAAGGACGGCGGAAAAACTTGAGGAAACGAGGGAGTTTATCCGGAACGTGAAAAATGCGGGTCAGGAAATCTTATTCGTAGGAACAAAAAAACAGGCGTATAAATTGGTGGAGTCCGCGGCAAAAAGATGCGGAATGCCTTATGTGGTAGAACGATGGCTTGGCGGGACATTTACAAATTTTAAGGTAATTTCTCTTCGAGCCAAATTCTTGAGAGAAGAGCAGGAGAAAATGAAAAAAGGAGAATACGCCAAGTATACTAAATTTGAGCAACTTAAGATGACTGAAGAGTTGCAGCGGCTGGAAAAAAGAATGGGAGGGATTAAACATATGACAAAACTTCCCGTGGCAATCTTCGTTACCAGTGTGATTGAAGACAATCTCGCGGTTCAGGAAGCGGTGAGAAGGGATATTCCCGTTATAGCCTTGGCGGATACCAACGTAGATCCCGGGAATATTAGCTATCCTGTTCCGGCGAATGATGACGCGGTTTCTTCTCTTAGGCTCATGATAGCCTATGTGTGCCAGGCAGTGATTGACGCAAGTCCCGTAAAAAAATAAACAGTACGCATATGAGCAATTTAGCGCAAATCAAAAACTTAAGAGAAAAAACAGGCGCGGGGATTATTGAAATCAAGAAAGCTCTGGAAGAAGCGGGTGGAAACGAAGAACAGGCAATGAAGATTTTAATTACTCGGGGAAAAGAAAAGGCGGTCAAGAAATCCGGGCGTGTCGCGGGAGAAGGAGTTGTCGCGTCATATGTGCATTCTAACGGCAAGGCGGGAGCTATCATTAAGCTTTTATGTGAAACTGATTTTGTGGCCCGCAATGAAGAGTTCAAGAATTTAGCGCGTGATATCGCGATGCAGGTGACTGCTTGTGCCCCTCTTTATATAAAACCGGAGGATGTTCCTGAGCATATGATAATTGCCGAGCGGGAGATTTGGATGGCACAGTTAAAAAATGAAGGGAAACCGGAAAATATTATTCCTGCCATAATGGAAGGAAAAGAAAAGAAATTCAGGGAAGAGATTTCGATTCTTACCCAGCCGTTTGTAAAAGATCCGGAAAAAACGGTAGGGGAATTGCTTGCCGAGATGGTGGGGAAAATAGGGGAGAATATTCAAATTGGAGAATTCTTCAGGATGGAATTGTAGTTTAATATGGTTACACACGCAGTATGCCTAAGTTTTTAGTTAGTGTGTGCCCCTGGGATACTCCACGGGTATATACGAGTGATCTTGGACTGGGAAAGAGCGGCAAGGTTATTGTAGCTTCGGATTGTTCCAATGAAATCGGTATAGTGGAAGAAATAGTGCCGGAGCAGGACACGCAGGACGTGGCGGGAAAAATATTACGTGTCGCGACTGAGCGGGATAAGTGCGTGAGCGAGGAGCATGAAACGCAGAAGAAAGAGCTTCTTGAGATATGCCGTCAGGAGTCTCGGAAATTAAATTTAGAAATGAAGCTGGTAGATGCTATGATTAGTTTGGACGGGAAGCAGGTTTTTTTCGCGTTTACTTCTGACGGCCGTGTTGATTTTAGAGAGCTGGTAAAGACCCTTTCTTCCGCGTTTAAAAAGTCTATCCGAATGCACCAGATTGGATCTCGGGATGAAGCAAGGAGAGCGGGAGGATACGGCATATGCGGACGTGAAGTATGTTGCGTGCGATTCAGGGGGAAGATGCAGAGTATTACTACTGATATGGCGCGTTCGCAGCAAATTGCCCATCGGGGCACGGAAAGAATATCCGGTTTGTGCGGAAGGCTTATGTGCTGTCTGGCGTATGAAGCCGGCCAATACAAGGAAATGCTGAAAGGGATGCCGGAACTCTACAGCAGTATTGAAACCGCGTCAGGAAAAGGGACGGTAATAGAAATAAACGCGGCTCTGCAGGAAGTAAAAGTAAAGCTGGAAAATGGAAAATATTTGACCGTGGGAAGGAAAGAGTTAGCCTATTAATTTATCTATGGTATATTCAATATTACCTCCTATACTCGTTATCCTAAGTCTCATAGGAATTATTCTGCTTCTCATGAAAAAGTCCGCTCAAATTTCCGTGGAGGATATGGGAGATGAAGGGGATACGCGCGGGTTTTGGGGAAGGGCGAAAGGGAGAATGAGGCGCATACGGTGGATCTATGTGTTGCATGTCGCGCTGTTTATTTCAGAGAAAGCAGTACAAAAAATGAAAAGAGTATTTCTTCGCATGGAATCACAATTTGTAGCATGGAAGAAATATGCAAGGTATAAGAAAAGAACAGAAGCGAAAGAAATTTTTTCCGAGGAAGAGGATGAGGATATGATGAAAAAATTAATGGAGTATAACCTGGAGAAAAAGAAGAAAACTTCTTTACCGGAAGAGGAAGAAGAAAAAACGGTAAAGCCAATGATTAGTGACAGAATAGTTTCACCGCGTCCGGAAGCGCACACAAAGGACAGATTGGAAGAGCTTCTTATAGAAAGAATCGCGGTGAACCCTAAGGACGTCGAAGCCTATGAAAGGCTGGGAGAATATTATATAGAAGTGGAAAGCTATGATTTTGCCAAGGAATGTTTTAAGCAGGTAATGAAGCTGGACCCTTCCAATAGAAACGCGAGATATAAAATGAGAAGATTGGAACAGTTATTAAGCAAAAAATAGATCGCCGAAGTAGCTCAACGGTAGAGCACCTGTTTTGTAAACAGTAGGTTACCGGTTCGAGTCCGGTCTTCGGCTCAGGAAAAGAATGTAAATGTCAAACTGGGGAGTAACTACAACTGTTGCATTTTTTATAAGTTATTTTACAATATATATATGGTTGCAATTAATCATACTTATAAAAGAAAAATAGAAAAGTTTTATTTTGAAAACTGTTTAAGCGCGAAAGAAATCGCTTTGAAGCTCGGATTTTCGATTGATGCAGTGTATTATTTTATGCGCAAGCATGAGATGAAAAGAAGAGATCTCCGTGAGGTAAACAAGATTAGGTTTTTAAATAAAGAGCCATCATTTGTTTTAAATAATATAAAAAATGATGAAAAGAAAGAATTAAAAACAATAGGTGTAATGTTGTATTGGGCGGAAGGATCTAAATGGGAAGGAGAAACTATCGTAGATTTTGCAAATAGTGATAAAGATATGGTAGTATTATTTTTAAGTTTTCTTAGGGAAGTTTGTGGAGTGAAGGAAAGTAAATTACGGGCGTTTTGTTATCTGTACGCAAATCAGAATGCTTCGGAATGTATAAACTATTGGAGCAGAGTTACAAAAATACCGAAACTTCAGTTTACAAAGCCGTATATTAGATTGGATTACAATTCTACTAAGAAACACAAGATGCCCTATGGGTTAATTCATATAAGATATGCGGATAAAAAGCTGTTGTTGCTCATTAAAAATTGGATAGAGGAGTATAAAAGTAAAAATACTGGGTAGGTACCAAAGTGGTTAAATGGGCGTGACTGTAAATCACGTGGCTTCGGTCTTCGGGGGTTCGAATCCCTCCCTGCCCACCAAAAGACTCAAACGTGTCGATGCCGATGTAGCTCAGATGGTAGAGCAATTCCATGGTAAGGAATAGGTCCGCGGTTCAAGTCCGCGCATCGGCTCCGGAGGGTATTATTTTAATTTTTAATATTGCTACAATGACCAGGGAAAATTTGGTAAAATTGAAGTGTTCCGCATGCAGCCATATAAATTATTTTACCAGTCGAAACAAGAAAAAGTTAAAAGAAAAATTGGAACTTAAAAAACATTGCATGGCATGCAAAAAACACACCGCGCACAAAGAGGCGAAGTAGAGGGAGGATTTGAGTTGAAAAAAAAGTACTCTTTATCTGAGATAAGAGAAATTTATAAGTTTATTCCTAAAACTGGGGGTGTCGGTTAATGGTAAACCACCGCTCTCCAAAAGCGGAACTGTAGGTTCGATTCCTGCCACCCCTGCTCTTTCAAGCGAGATATATGGCACATGTTCGCTGCCTCAAAAAAGAAGACGAGCCGTATTTATGTGAATTGTTTTCTCAGTTAACAGGGAAGCCTTTTGATTCATTCGGTTTTAACGTGGAACTTCTGGTGAACGATCATCGGTGTCATTGCGTGGTCCTGGAAGATGAGGAAAAAGTAATCGGTTTTGGTTCATTAATTGTGAGCCTTACCGCGGTAAACGGATATGTTGGAAGTATTGAAAATGTTATAGTGCATGAAGCATACAGGGGGAAAGGATTTGGAAGAAAAATCATGCGGGAACTCCTTGATATCGCGAAGAAAGAAAAATTGAAGCATGTGAGTCTTACCAGCAATCCAGATCGTACGGCGGCAAGAAATCTTTACCGGTCACTCGGGTTTCAATTATGGGACACTGGATATTTTGTGCTGCCATTGAAATAACGATCGGGCAAGGATTTAAAGATTTACGTTGCGATGAATTGATTTTGTGGTACAATAAAAAAGTAACAAGGCTTTTTTCATATGACACAGGAATCATCTTTCGTGAAGGACAACTCAATCGCGAATAAAACTCTTTTAGTTGTTTTTCTCGTTTTAATAGCGCTTTCCATAATCGCGACGTATTATCGCATCGTGTTCAGGCGCGATTACGCCATAGCTACCCAGGTGAGCTGTGATCCGGAAAAGGAAGCGTGTTTTGTGAGCGCGTGTAACCCTGAAGCGGAAGCGTGTACGGGAAATCCGGAAGAAGATACCTGGTATTATAAAATTATCAATAAAAATGCCCGGAATATTTCCACATGCGATTCTTCAAATGAGGTATGCGGAGAAGTAACGTGCGAGCCGGGAGAAAAAAATTGCGAGGAAATTCTTTGCGATGAGACGATTGCTGGAGAAGGGGAAACCTGCAACGATCCGGCAACATATGTAAAACAAAACCCTCCCGAAGAAGAAAGCGCGCTTGACGCAGAGTGTGACGGGGAGGGAAACTGCGTGGAGGAAGAGGAAATTGAAGCAGATATGGAAGATGAGGATATCGAGTAAATCTTATACATGCCTTAGTGTGTTAAATGCGCGGCATCCCCAGGGATGTTTTTTGGCTTATAGCTTATAGGGTTAAATTTAAACTATGTCTGATAAAATAATCATTCGCGGCGCTCGCGAGCATAATCTTAAAAACTTAAACCTTGATCTTCCGCGGAATAAGTTTATAGTATTTACCGGCATTAGCGGATCAGGAAAGTCGACACTGGCCTTTGATACTATTTTTGCCGAGGGACAAAGAAGATACCTTGAAAGTCTTTCATCTTACGCGCGGCAATTTTTGGGGCAGATGGATAAGCCGGACGTGGATTCCATTGAAGGATTATCTCCGGCTATTTCCATTGATCAAAAATCCGCTTCCCATAATCCCCGTTCCACGGTGGGAACGGTGACGGAAATTCATGATTATCTTCGTCTTCTTTACGCCAAGATCGGTATTCCTCATTGTCCGGTATGCAGGCGGGAAATTTCTAAACTTTCTACGGATGAAATCGTGGAGAAAATATTGGAAATTCCGGAAGAGACGGAAGTGGAGATACTTAGCCCCGTGGTGCGGCAGAGGAAAGGGGAATACGTTTCTTTTTTGGTGGATATGTTTAAAAGAGGTTTCGGGGAAGCTTATGTCAATGGAAAAAAATATGATATTCATCCCGAGCGGGGCAATGTTCCCAAGCTGGAACGATACAAAAAACATGATATTGGCATAGTTATAGATCGAGTGGTTATTAAAAGTGAGCATGTTTCGAGAGTGTTTGAGGGAGTGGAAAGAGCGTTGAAATTATCGGAAGGAATGGTGAAAATTAAACTTGAAACTCGTAACTTGAAACATACAACGAGTTTGAAACTTAAAAAGGCGGATAAAATAAAGGAAGCAGGTAATATAGAAACAAGGGAAATAATTTTTAACCAGAATCTTTCCTGTCCGATTCATGAAATTGAATTTCCCGAGCTGGAGCCGAGACTTTTTTCTTTTAATAGTCCTTACGGCGCGTGTGCCGCGTGTGAAGGATTAGGGGTGACGCGGGAGCTGGATTCTGATTTGGTAATTCCGGATAAAAACAAAACGATCGCGCAGGGAGGAATTTTGCCGTGGAGTTTCAAGAAGAGTAATTACCAGGGAGCGGTACTGTACGCGGTTATTCGGCATTACCATATTCCGGATAACGTTCGAATACGCGATCTTTCCGAAGATCAGTTAAGCATATTATTGCAGGGGAAAAATTCCGAGGAAGAAGAAATCGAAGAGATTCCCGTCAGATTGCGTTCAAGAACGGGAACTACCTGGAAGTTTAATATTGCATGGAAGGGAATTCTTGGATTTTTGAAAGATCGTTATGGCCGGACTGAATCTGAATCAGTCCGGCAGGACATTGAAAAATATATGTCCCAGAATCCTTGTTCTGTATGTGCCGGATCGCGGTATAAACCGGAGTCGCTTCTGGTAACGGTGGGCGGTAAGAACATTCACGAAGTTTCAGGTATAAGTGTGTCCGGGTCACTCTCTTTTTTCAAAGAATTGTCTGTTACGCGAAGAGAAGAATTAATTGCGGGAAGAATACTGAAAGAAATTCAAAATCGGTTGAGTTTTCTGGAGAATGTAGGATTAGGATATCTTACCCTTGCCCGATCGGCGCAAACTTTGGCAGGAGGGGAAACACAGAGGATTCGTCTCGCGTCTCAAATCGGATCCCAACTGGTAGGCGTACTCTATATTTTGGACGAGCCGTCAGTGGGGCTTCATGCCAGAGATAATACCAAGCTGCTTGAAACACTGCTCCAACTTCGTGATTTAGGAAATACGTTAATTGTAGTGGAACATGATGAAGAAACAATTCGCGCGGCTGATTATGTCGTGGATATGGGGCCGGGCGCGGGAAAATTGGGAGGGGAAATAGTCGCCCAGGGTTCCCCGCGGGAAGTAGAGGAGAATGAGGAGTCTCTTACGGGAAAATATCTTAGAAAAGAAATGGAAATCTCTATCCCGCCTTTCCGGAGGCCGGTGAAAAATAAGAAATCGATCATTGTTCGGGGCGCCCGGGAGCATAATTTGAAACACATCACCGTGGAATTTCCCTTGAAAGTCCTGGTGTGCGTCACGGGAGTTTCCGGTTCTGGAAAATCAACGCTCGTGGAGGATATTCTTTACAAATCATTGGCTTCAAAGTTGATGCGGGCGCTGGAGAAATCCGGTAAGCATGAAGAAATTGTCGGGATCCATAACGTGAATAAGGTGATTCTCATCGACCAGTCCCCCATTGGAAGAACTCCCCGTTCCAATCCCGCTACTTACACCGGACTCTTTACTCCCATTCGCGCGCTTTTTGCTTCCAGCAGGGAAGCGCGGGCCAGAGGATACTCTCCGGGAAGATTTTCCTTTAACGTAAAAGGGGGACGTTGTGACAATTGCGAAGGAGAAGGGTTTTTAAAAATTGAAATGCAATTTATGCCGGATGTGTATCTTCCTTGCGATGTGTGCAAAGGAAAGAGATACAACAGCGAAACATTACAAGTGAAATATAAGGGCAGGCATATTGCCGACGTGCTGGATATGACGGTGAGTGAAGCGGAAGAATTTTTTCA
Organism: uncultured Bdellovibrionales bacterium; assembly: GCA_964387895.1. Classification (GTDB taxonomy): domain Bacteria; phylum Patescibacteriota; class Minisyncoccia; order Moranbacterales; family UBA2206; genus CAYLWX01. The sequence continues at coordinate 21,218 of CAYLWX010000011.1, forward strand.
AAATTTTTCCGAGATCCACAACCCGCTCAAAATTATGGAAGAAGTCGGGTTAGGATATATCACGCTGGGGCAAAGCGCTACCACGCTTTCCGGTGGCGAAGCGCAGAGAATAAAGCTGGCGACGGAATTGTCTCGCAAAGCAACGGGAGACACGATGTATATTCTTGATGAACCGACTACGGGCTTGCATTTTGAAGATATTCGAAAATTACTCCAGGTATTAAACCGCCTGGTAGACGCGGGAAACAGCGTGGTGGTGATTGAACACAATCTGGACGTAATTAAAACCGCGGACTGGATCGTTGACCTTGGTCCGGAAGGCGGGGAAGGCGGCGGAAGGGTGGTGGTGACAGGAACGCCGGAAGAAGTGGCGAGACACGGGGAGGAAAGTTATACGGGGAAGTTTTTGGGGGAGGTGTTGTTTGAACCTTGATTTTTATGATTGAATGATTGCCATGATTCCGATGGGTATAAAATTTCAAATTATGAATGTTAGAAATAAACTAGACAACCTTCCCTTATCTCCAGGTATCTACATTTTTAAAGATAAGGCAGGAAATATTTTATATATCGGCAAGGCGACTTCGCTGAAAGACCGTGTTCGTTCTTATTTTTCCGCCGCGCGGGATTCGCGGATCGCGGCCATGGTGAAACAGATCAATGATATACAATACCGGCAGACGGATTCAGTGCTGGAAGCGTTGATTTTGGAATCACATCTTATCAAAAGATACCAGCCTAAATATAATGTAAAAGATAAAGACGACAAAAGTTTTGTGTACGCGGTAATTACCAAAGAAGAATTCCCGCGGGTTTTGGTAACACGGAAGACCGATTTGGATCAAATTCAAAATGCAAAATTAAAGAATCAAAATTACAATTCAAAACTTAAAACTGATTTATCAGAGCGCTTAAAAATAAAAGAGTCCTTCGGGCCGTACACTTCCAAAAGACAACTCGAGATCGCGCTGAAAATTATCCGGCGGATTTTTCCGTATCATGTATCTTCGCGTAAAACTGAAAAAGAATGTTTTGATTTTCAGTTGGGGAAATGCCCGGGTCCGTACGCGGGAGCGATCACGAGAGAAGACTACTTAAAAAACATTCGGGGCATCCGTATGATTTTGGAAGGAAAAAAACGGAGTTTGATTACCAGAATGGAAAAGGAAATGAAGGAGCATGCCAAAGTGGGAGAATTTGAAAAAGCGGCAACGGAAAGAGATAAGGTATTCGCGCTTCGCCATATTCACGACGTGGCGCTTCTGATCAGGGAAGAACTGCCGGAATTTGAAAGCGCCGAGCGAATAATGTTACGCGTGGAAGCCTATGATAGTTCCAATATATCCGGACAATACGCGACAGGTTCCATGGTAGTATTTTGTGGCAGCGAACCTCAAAAGTCGGAGTATAGAAAATTCAAAATAAAAACAGTGGAGGGAGCGGATGACGTGGGAATGATGCGGGAAGTGCTGATCAGGCGCTTTCGTAATTCGTGGAAAATGCCGGGTCTTATTCTGCTTGACGGGGGAGAAGGACATTTGAATATGGCCGCGCGCGTACTCCGCGATTTGCATTTGGATATTCCTTTGGCGGCAGTGGCGAAGGGACCGGAGAGGAAGAAGCAGGAAGTAAGGGTTAAGAAGAAAGAAGTAAGCAGTAAGAATAAAGCGAAAGTGGAGCGGGTGTTAAACGATAAAGAATTATTGAAATATATTATGGACGAGGCGCACCGGTTCGCGATCGGGTATCATCGGAAATTGAGAGGAAAGGGGACAATTAAGTAAACGCCGGATTGACCCTTGACATTTTCATTAATGATCAATATACTTAAAAGCTGTTTGAAGAGATTATGTTTTAGCGTTATTTCAAACAAAATTTAACGCTTTAACAAGGCTTTTCAGACAGAGAATTACCTTGGTGTTTCCACCAGGGAGCCTCAAGGCATAGTGTGCCTTGATGTTCCTTGAAAATTCAATAACTTTTTGAAGAGGAGGCTGCATAATGAGCAAGCCTCAAAGGCCCCCCACTGTTTATAGGGGTCATGTCACCTTAATTACCTATCCGCGTGGAAAAAAATTGGTTAAGGTAATGGTAGATGACGTTGGTCCTTATTATCGACAGGCCTTTTGGGTCGACCAAAACAATACTCCTGATTGGCTTGGGCCAGAAATGGCAGTAACGTTTTGGCTAGTTCCAATAGGCGCGCCGAAGAACGGGGGCAATCGTACGCGGATCGCTATCGAAGTGAAACCGCAAGAAGATTAAACAGGTAGGTTTTTTCTTTCAAAGCAACCTACAAAAGGAGAGTAATTATGAAGAGACGTATCCGGGATATGTTCGGATGGAAGAAGAAAGGCAACAAAATCTCCTCCGGCTATGAAGGAGATAATTTATCAATTGAAAAATCGAGTATGCCTACGCAGACATTTTCGCTGGACCCTGAAGAGGTGTATAGCGAAAGTAACATCGAAACGGAAGGAGTGGCTTATCTCGTCGAGTCCTTTCAGGAGGTCAATAAGATAAGACCGCTTCTGAGAAAACTAGCAGAATATGTTTCTGAAATATGGGCTAAGTATAACGATAAGGCCCATGGGGTTATTCTCCAGGCGATAGATCGCCTAAGAGAGACGCTTCCAACAACGCATCATGAAGAAGAAATGGCTGCGGCTGATGGACTGCGCAGTATGGTCCAATGGGCTCTCGCCAAAAAGGCGAGGCGCCTAGTGGAGGTCCAGAAACTTATTACGCAGGCCCGGGAGGACTTGCGGTCACTAGCAATAGGGGTTTTTGGCAGCCCTGAGAGAGTAATTTTGCTAATGGATCCGCGGACGGAGATGTTCGTTTCGGCGGCCATTATGTCTGTCGCTGTCGGCCTGGAGTTCTTCGTGAACTTCGGGGTTATCCAATGGGCAACCGACGATCGGACGTCGTCAGCTTTTTCGCTTATCGCGGGATTGGTGGCATCAGTTGCCGCACACTTAGCGGCAGATGCACGGAGGCAGGCATTCGCGTACGCCGACGCGATGACGGAAAATAAACGGTGGTCGGAAGCAGTACACGGGATTGATCCGGTCACGAAAAAGAGAATCGGCAAACCATTCCCGCTCTCCGCGGGACTTTCTTTCCAGTCGAAACTAAGCCACTCCCTTTGGATTGGCTTATGCGCCGGTATCCTCCTTATCCGTGGCGCCATTGTGGCAAAGCGGGGGAATTGGGGAGATCTCGCCGGTTCCTTCGGTTTTGTCGCACTGGTCGGAGCGTACTATCTCTTTAAAGTCACCCGAAAGGGTGCGCATGCCCGTATTGATGAGTACGTGAAAAAAGGCGACGAAATAAAGGAATACGAGAAGGAACTGAAAACTCTTAGTGATCCCATGGCGGAAGATGTATACACTAAGGGGATAGTGAGCGCCTTTTCGGAATACAAAAAGGCTGTCGGCGCCAGAAGACCGGCAGAGGCAATCGCGAGAGCGAAAGCAGAGCTAATCCGCCTTCGAGACAGGGCGGGAAGCGCCCGGGGATTTTTCCTCGGGGTTCTGCAACGTTTGGCCAAATTGCTCTCGGAGTCCATAGAGAGAGTACATGGAGAATTAGCCGACGCCGACCCAAGTGAAGAGGAAATAGAGGGAATGCTTGTTTCTCCTAATCCTTTGGCACACGAGAATCCGGCCATCGCGGAGGTGCTGGCGGAGGCAGAGAGACCAGCGATTGAAGCGAGTGCGAGTGCTATCAATATAAACGTGCTTGTTGGAGAAATCTGGCCCCGCGTTTTGGAGGAACAAAGACGTGTAGTTGCCGAAGAGGAACAGCATTTGGCTATCCGTGCGGCAGATACACCGCGCCGACATATTCCGGAATTCAGGCCCGGGAAAAGGAGTGAATAATGAATAAGACTATAGTAGGGTCGCTTCTGGTGATCGCCATCGTCATCGGGTCGGTGGTGACGTATTATGCGAATCTAGGCAAGGGGTTCATACCTCAAACCGAGAAACTCACTTTTACGCGCGACGTTCGAAAGGACGGCGGCGTAAAGCTCGACCCTTCGAAAGTGATTTCCATGGAGGGAGTCCGCTTGACGGAGGTCTTCTCGCAAGAGAGGATGAACCGTATTGGAGCGGACACTAACCCTCCCGACGGAGTCGGCCTCTCGGTCGACTTTATTATCTTCAATGGTTCCCAGGAACTAAAGCGTGAAACGTTTTTGATTCCCGGGTGGCAGAAGTACGAAGCCAAATTTGAAGATCGCCGGGAATTTGTAAAAAGTGAGGCTGTCAGATTTAAAGAACCAGCTGACAGATTTACGGATGTAGTAAAGCTGAAACTCACGTTCGGGATCGTAGTCGATACAACAGAAGGTGTCGACTCAAGACTCTCGGCAAGAGTTAAGGAAGTCATCCGAGAAACAGGAGTAGTGGAACTTGCGAGTAAAGGACACTCAGTGGTACTCAATATGTATCACATTACTGAGTCGTCTTATCAGGGAGGACGGCGAAGAGTAAAATTGAGACCGCCTGATATTGCTGCAGCCGAGCAATGGCTGCTAAATGGGAACGAAGAAAGTAATTCGTCAGTTCTCCGCGGACTCCACTCAATCCTTCAGGAAATGTCTACGACAGGGGAAAGCCTCCGCCTGGACATTTTCACAGACGGGTTAGAGAATCTCAAGGAGTTCTCGATGTACCAACGACCAGAAGTATTGGAGGAGGGACATTGGGGAAAAATTGACGAGGTTGCCCATCTTGAAGCTCTGAAACTCGAGGGGGTGGAGATCCACCTTTATCCCCTGCCGCCAAGAAATTCGCGGCACGAGATGATGATGGAAAAGGCGCACTCCTACTTGGCGGACCGGCTTACAAAAGCCGGAGCCAATGTGAAGCTCGAGCCTTTTTAATAACTGCTAACTGCTAACAGCTTTTAGCTTGTAGGCGCATCTAACCTGAAAAGGCACTGGAGGCGCCTTTTCTTTTTTTAAAATACCTGAATAAATAATAATTGTACTTCCCGATCAATATTATACTGCTTAAATACTTTCCTATACTTCCGCGACTATTTACAAATCCTGCAAATTACTTTACCATGTATACTTAGACAATAATTTTTCCTTTTCATTTATGGCGGAAAAAAATTCCAAAAAACGGGACAAGATTATTATTCAGGGAGCCAGGGTAAATAACCTGAAAAATATCGACGCGGAAATTCCGCGGGAGTCGCTGGTGGTAATCACTGGTCTTTCCGGATCGGGTAAATCTTCGCTGGCATTTGACGTCATTTACGCGGAAGGAAACCGCCGGTATCTGGAAGGGATGTCTTCCTACGCGCGGCAGTTTTTAGAAGTGGGCGCGGAACCAAATGTGGATAAGATAGAAAATCTTAGTCCGACTATTTCGATTGACCAGAAAAGTTTAAGCCGGAGCCCCCGTTCCACGGTGGGAACATTGACGGAGATTTACGATTATCTCCGTATTTTATTTGCCAAAATCGGATCTCCCCATTGTCCGAAATGCGGCAAGGTTATGGCGCGTAAAAATTTTCAGGAAATAGCTTCTGAATTATTCGCGATGACGGAAAACACGCAAGTGGCAATTCTCGCGAAAACGAAAGAGGTCCATAAGACTTCGCGGGAGGTTTTGAGGAGCATAAGTCAAATGGGATACGCGCGGGTCAGGTTTAATGGAAAGATAATGCTTACCAGCGAAGCGCTTCTTGTGGCGAGTGATGAATTGAAAGTTCCCATAGAAGTAGTGGTGGACAGGATTATCGTGAAGCATAAAAATCCAGACGAAGAGAGGATACTTGATTCAATTGAAACAGCGCTTAAAATCGGTAATGGATCGTTGATAGTGTGCGTGGATAATGACGAAGAGAAGACGTACAACAAAGATTTTGTGTGCGACACCTGCGAAGTCCGAATCAGCGAAATAACTCCCAAGCACTTTTCTTTTAATAATCCGGAAGGAGCCTGCGCGCATTGTTCCGGACTGGGAATTACCAGGGAAGTGGATGTAGACGCGGTAATGCCTTATAAAAATTTATCCATCGCGGAAGGAGCCATTCTCCCCTGGAGTAAATCAAACGGAAGAACGGGAGGACAGCCTCATTATCTGGGTATTTTGCAAGCATTAGGCCGGGAATACGGATTCAGTATATATGAGCCGGTGAAGAAGCTTTCCAGGAGAGCGCTGGAAATTATTCTTTATGGTCCGGACAAAAAGGAAGTAATCGTAGAGCAAAAGAACGATATTGGAGGAGTAAGGGAAATAAAAGTTTCTTTTGAGGGATTAGTTCCGATGATTCAGAAGAAGTGGTCGGAAGCGACTTCCGAGTATGTCCGCAATGAACTGGAAAAATATATGCGCGATACGGTGTGCCATGTGTGTGAAGGAAAACGACTGAAGGCCCCGTATCTTTCCGTGATGATTGGCGAATATTCTGTTGATGACGTGGTAACTATGGATCTGAATACGTTCAAGGGTTTTCTGGAAAAAGTGCGCACGCGATCTGACGGTACCAGACAAGGGGAATTGGTGGCCCAGTTGGTTAAGAAGATGAAAGGCAAAGCAGACTCCTTGACGCAGGTGGGACTGGAATACCTTTCCCTCGCTCGTGGAGCAAACTCCATATCGGGAGGGGAAGGACAAAGAATACGCCTGGCAACCCAGATCGACTCCGAGCTCATGGGGATTATGTATATTTTAGACGAACCTTCCATCGGGCTTCATAATCGAGATACGGAAAAATTGATTAAGACTATGCAAAGACTAAGAGAAAGCGGCAATTCCGTAGTAGTAGTAGAACATGACGAAGATATCATTCGCCATGCTGACTGGGTTATTGACATGGGTCCCGGCGCGGGTACCGAAGGAGGAAGGATTATATTCCAGGGAAATGTGCCGCGGCTTTTGAAATCGAAGACTTCTACCGCTCAGTATCTCCAGGGAAATAAGAAGGTGGCGGAAAAGAAAATCTACCGGAAAGGTAATAAAAAGTACATTGAAATCGTCGGCGCGCGCGAACATAATTTAAAGAATATTACCCTTGCTGTTCCTTTAGGAAAATTTGTTTCAGTCACAGGCGTGTCCGGATCGGGAAAATCAACATTGGTGCGGGACATTCTGGCCAAAGCAGTGTCGCGGCACTTTTTCCATACCAGGGAAATGCCGGGAGCGCACAAGAAAATCAAAGGATTGAATTATATTGACAAAGTAATCCATATTGACCAGTCTCCGATCGGAAGAACTCCCCGCTCTAACGCCGCGACCTATACGGGGGTATTTTCCCTGGTTCGCGAAATTTTCGCGGACACTCCTGAAGCAGTCAAAAAAGGATACACTCCCAGCCGGTTTAGTTTCAACATGAAAGGAGGACGTTGCGAGGCGTGCCAGGGAAATGGCACCAAAAAAATAGAAATGCATCTTCTGCCGGATGTGTATATCGAGTGCGAAGTGTGCTCCGGCACGCGGTATAATAAGAGAACTCTCAGTATTGAATATCAGGGTATGACTATCGCGGATGTGCTGAGCAAGAGTGTTTCCGAGGCGATCCTTTTTTTTCGCAGGTTTCCCCTGATTATGGAAAAACTCAACACGCTTGAAGAAGTTGGTCTGGGGTATTTGAAGTTAGGACAAAGCGCGACTAATCTTTCCGGAGGGGAAGCGCAGAGAATAAAGCTGGCGTCAGAACTGGCCAGAAAATCGACCGGAAAGACGCTCTACATTCTGGATGAACCGACCATCGGGCTCCATTTTGAAGATATCAGGAAGCTTCTTTCCGTATTGGACATGCTGGTAGACAAAGGGAATACGGTCCTGGTAGTGGAGCATAATCTTCATGTAATTAGAAATTCAGATTGGGTAATCGACTTGGGCCCTGAAGGAGGAGACAAGGGAGGAGAAGTAGTCTTCCAGGGAACGCCGGATAAATTAAGAAAAGTAAAGAAAAGCTGGACGGGGAAATACTTGTAAAGTAAAAATGGAAAAATCAAAATGGAGCCGGACAAATCAAAATGTAAAATTTTTTAAGATTACTCTATCTGTCATCCCCGCGCAGGCGGGGATCCAGGAGAATACCACAAGTTTCCCCTATAATAACCAGCCATAAAACAGGATGAATTAAAGTTAAATTCTGCTAATTATTTCGCTTCTAAATTTAAATCCTGGATTCCCGCCTGCGCGGGAATGACAATACTAAAATTATTTTTACATTTTTCGTGTCTTCCCAACTTTCCCCCCACCTCCTCACTACCCTTGCTTACTACGATGTCCTGGATTATCCCATGACTTCTTTTGAAATCTGGAAGTATCTTACCAGAGAACAGGAAGCGGAGGGTGAGGAAAAGCGATACAGTCTTTGGGAGGTGTGCCGGGAGTTGGAAAGTGAATCAGTGTCCCGATATGTAGAACAGCGCCGGGGATTTTATATGCTCAAAGGAAGAGACGGATTGCCGGAAAAAAGAATTATTCGGAATAAAATTTCCGAGACTAAATATAAAATTCTTTCGCGCGCGGCATGGTGGTTGCGGACGGTCCCGTTTATTCGGATGATCGCGGTTACAGGAAGTCTCGCGCTCAAGAACGCTGAATCAGGAAGCGATATGGATGTGCTGGTAGTGTGCGAGCGCGGAAAAATATTTACCGGAAGAATGTTGCTTGCCTTTGCGGCCCATCTTTTGGGAAGGAGACGGCACGGCAGGAGGATCGCCAACAGAATTTGTCTTAATTACTTCATCACGTCCTCGTCCCTGGAGATTAATTTCAAGGATCTTTTTTCTTCGGGAGAATATTACGCGGCAGTGCCGATGTGGGGATGGAACACCTTCCAGAAATTTCGCCGGAAGAATACCTGGATACAAAGATATAAACCGCACTATGAAGTTGAATCCGTGGCAAATCTAAAATCAGTTTCCGAGCGCGGGTGGAGCAGTGTTTTGAGAGGGGCGGGAGAATATCTGCTTCAATCTTTCTGGATTGAGGAATTTTTAAAAAAATGGCAAGTGAAAAGAATTATGAAAAATCCTAATACCTATATTCCGGGAAGCGTTATTATCGCCAGTGATGAATCGCTGGTGTTTCTGCCCAATCCGCAAGGGCCAGGAGTGTATGAAGAATTTAAAATGAACACGAAGCGAATAGGGTAGAAAGAAAGTTATCCACGGAATATCTTGTTTGATTACGGTGTATCATTATCAAGTTGTTTCCAGGGATTCGGCAGGAAAAGAATCTTTCTCTTCTGATCAGACATTTACTACCTTATTTTCCTACAAGACTTCAGACGTAAATAAGGACAAGACAGTCAACGTGCTGGACTTTAATCTTTTGCGACAGGACTTTGGCCAATCCGGAAAAACGGCAACGGATATTAACAAAGATGGCATTACCAATGGAATGGACTTAGGGATTATGATGGGCGAGTGGAACAGATAGCACTGATTCACGCAGTGATTTTTAAGGGTATTTTAAATGAATAATGAATCTCCCTCAGGCGTCTGGAGGAAATTTTTTTGTTTAAGGAAATTGTGGTACTATATAAGCATTGGTTTTTGGCGTGCTTTTGCGCGCGCAATTTTGTCTTATGGTGAAAAAAAAGAAAAAAATACATGAAGCGCGGGAAGAGACGGATGAAAATGAAGACATAATCGCGTATGTGGCGAGTGACGTAAAAAGAAGCGTGGCGGCGGTTTTTTTATTTTCACTCTCCGTAGTAATGTTTTTGGGGTTTTTAAACAAAGCAGGAATAGCGGGGAAACTGATTAACACATCCGCCGGAGCTCTTCTTGGATGGGCTAAATTTATTTTCCCTCTTTTCCTGATAGTCGCCGGGTTAATTTTGCTGCTTAGGAAAAAGTTTTCTTTCTACGTTTCAAAACTCATAGGACTGGGCATTACTCTTTTCGCCATCGCGGGGTTGTTCCACTGGTTTTTTGATGTGGATAAGATGGCAGGTGCGGCGAAAGACGGATCGGGAGGAGGATATATTGGTTATGCGGTCGCGTTTTTAGCGGTAAAGCTCCTTAGCAGGGCGGGGAGCGCGGTAATGATTGTTAGTCTTTTTATCATCGGGTTCATCGTGGCATTTAATGTTTCTATCTTGCAGTTGATCCATGCATTGTACAGGAAACCGTCCTTGCAGGAAGAACCAGAAGAGCAAAAAGAAGCAACAGCAACGGATGAGGTTGACAATAAAAAAGAAGAGGCTGTTTCGCGAAACATTGAACCGGAAGCAAAAGAAAAAGATAGTTCCGATCACAATATAGGGAAGATTGAATTTGTGGAAGGACCGGATCAATATGTAGACGAGAAGCTGCTGCAAAATGCAAGACCAGAAAAGAGTCTGGCGAAAAGACGCTACGCAAAAGAAGGGAATCCCGGGAAACTCACTTCTTTAGATGACGACTGGGAATTCCCGCCCTTGGATTTGCTGGAAAAAAGTTCGGGCATGGCCAAGGGAGGAGACGTGGAAAAAAACGCGGATATAATAGAAAAGACATTAAAACATTTTGGCATCGAAGTGGAGAGAGGAGAGATCAAAACTGGTCCTTCAGTTACTCAATATAGTTTTCGTCCCGCGGTAGGCATTAAGATCTCCCGTATTTTGGCGTTGCAAAACGATTTGGCTCTGGCCCTGGCTGCTCATCCTATACGAATTGAAGCTCCAATTCCGGGAAAGTCCATGATCGGTATTGAAGTGCCGAATAAAGTTTCCACTATAGTGAGGCTTAGAAGTATTCTGGAACACGAAGATTTCGTATATAGAAAATCCAATTTAACTCTGGTCCTCGGCGAGGACGTGAGCGGGAACTATATCTACGCGAACCTGGAGAAGATGCCCCACTTGCTTATTGCCGGCGCTACCGGCACAGGAAAGTCGGTATGCATTAATTCCATAATAGTTTCACTGCTCTATCAAAATTCTCCCGATAACCTTAAGCTGATCGTGGTTGACCCAAAGCGAGTGGAATTAGCTCCCTATAATCATATCCCCCATTTATTGAGCGAGGTGATTGTAGAGAATGGAAAAGTGGTGGGAGCGTTGCGATGGGCGGTAGGAGAAATGGAAAGGCGTTATCGGCTTCTCCAGGATAACGGATCAAGAGACATCGCGTCTTACCAGGAAAAATTGAAGAGCGGACATAAAAGAAAATATACTGACCCGGAAACAGGAGAGGCAGTTGAAGAGGAAATGGAAAAAATTCCTTATATTGTCATTATTATTGACGAGTTAGCTGATCTTATGGGAAGCCACGGAAAAGAAGTGGAAGGCGCCATTGTGCGAATCGCGCAGATGGCGAGAGCGGTCGGCATTCATTTAATTTTGTCCACCCAGAGGCCGTCAGTGGAAGTGATCACCGGACTTATTAAAGCGAATATCACTACCCGTGTCGCGTTTCAGGTAGCGACGCAAATAGACTCTCGAACCATTATAGATATGGGAGGGGCGGAAAAACTTTTGGGAAATGGAGATTTATTGTATCTCTCTTCCAGCTCTCCTAAGCCAAAAAGAATCCAGGGAGTGTTTGTAAGCGAGTCGGAGGTTAAGCGGGTAGTAAGTTTTATCAAGAAGCATCAGAAAGAAGAAAATATTGGAGAGGATATTACCTCAACGGCGAATTCGACTTCTTCTGGAAAGAGCATGCTTTCCGAAGGGGACCCGCTTGAGTTTAAAAACATAGATGAATTCGACCGGGAAGATAATTTATATGAGGAAGCAAAAGAAGAAGTGATACGGGCGAAAAAAGCTTCCGCCTCTCTGCTTCAAAGAAGACTTCGGATCGGATACGCGAGAGCGGCAAGACTTTTGGATATTTTGGAAGACAAGGGAGTGGTGGGACCGTCAGATGGCGCGAAGCCCAGGGAAGTATATACTGCTTCCTCCTCGGAAGTGCACTATGAAGATCCGATGAGGGATCAGGAAAAAAGAGAAAAATGGCAACTGTAAATTGAAATTCGAAGAATGTATGAAGAATGGTTTCGTGAAAAAAAGCGTAGGCACTCTTACTTTGGGGGAAAAGCTGAAGAAGATGAGAAGTGATCGGCGGATGAGCTTGCATGAAGTTTCGAAAAATACGAGGATACAAGTGAAATATCTTGAATACCTGGAAGGAGGCAACTATAAAGAACTTCCCGCGGAAGTATACGTGAAAGGATTTCTCAGAAATTATGCTGATTTTTTAGGGGTGGACGACCAGGCTTTGGTGAAGCTTTACGAAAAAGAAAAGGGAATCAAGAAGAATATGGAAAGAAGCAAGAAGGGGAATTTTGGAGGTAGCAAATATTACTCTCCTTTCCGTAAGGAATCTTCCAGGGAGGAGATAGAAGTAAAGCCAATGCCGGTACGTATGCGGGCAGTAGTGGTTACTCCCAGGATGATCGTTCTGGGGTGCGTAGTTGTTTTAGTTCTCTCAGGAGTGTTTTATTTATACAAGGAAGTGGGTTCTTTCGCGAGCACGCCGCGGCTGGTTATCATGAATCCTCCCAATAATTATTCCACTGATGGAAACTCGGTGATGGTCGAGGGAATTACGGAAAGAGACGTGAAACTGTTTATTAATGACCAGCCAGTATCGGTGGATGATGACGGTAAATTCAGGGAGGAGCTTACCGTGCAATCCGGGGCTAATGTAGTAAATGTTAGAGCGGTAAATCGATTTGAAAAAGAAGAGTCTGAAGTAATTACTATCCAGTCTTCCTTCCAGGATCAGGCGGAGTATAAAAATACTTCCTACGAAGAGAGAGAAGAAAAAAATGTTGCTCCGGATAATGGAGTGCGGGTGGAAGTAAGAGTTGATCCTGGCCCGGTATGGCTTAGCGTAGAAACCGATGGAAACCTGGTGTTTAGCGGCACTATGCTGACCGGGGCCACACAAAATTTTCAGGCGGAAGGAAAAATCGTAATTAATTCCGGAAAAGGCGATGCTACTTTTGTAAAGTTTAACGACAAAGATATTGAAGCGCTTTCCCATAGCAATGCTCCCGTGAGGGGAGTTACTTTTAATTCCGACACGAAATATTAGCTTTTTGGGTTACTTATCTTTGAAATATATGCTATAATAAAGCGTACACTAAGAAATCTCAGGACTGCGGTTCTTTGATTTTTTGAATGTATCTCTATGGATAATTAAGTAAATTTTTATTTTAATAGTATGAAAGATCAAAAAGATAAATCTTTGTCCGCGGTGGTGGATGAGATCAAAGAGAAGTTCGGAGAGGGTATTATTATGACATTGGGAGAAGTGAAGCGGGTAAACGTGGAATCAATTCCCACGGGTTCTATTTCTCTTGATATCGCGTTAGGGATAGGAGGAATTCCTCGGGGAAGGATTATAGAAGTATTCGGGCTGGAATCTTCCGGAAAAACAACCTTGACGCTCCACATTGTCGCGAACGCGCAAAAAGCTGGCGGCGTGGCGGCATTCATTGATGCCGAGCACGCGCTGGACCCTGAATACGCGAAGAGAATCGGAGTAAACACAAAGGATCTGCTTATTTCGCAGCCGGATAACGGGGAACAGGCGTTAGACATCGTGGAGACACTGGTAAATTCAGGACAAATAAGCGTGATCGTGGTAGATTCCGTAGCCGCGCTCGTGCCCAAAGCGGAAATAGAAGGCGATATGGGAGATCAGCATATCGGAAGACAGGCCAGGCTTATGTCCCAGGCGTTACGAAAATTGACCGCGGTAGTGGCGAAATCAAATTGTACGGTTATTTTTATTAATCAGATCAGAATGAAAATTGGGGTAGTATTTGGCAATCCGGAAACGACTACAGGGGGAACCGCGCTGAAGTTCTATTCTTCAGTACGAATTGAGGTGAGAAAGTCGGCCCAGATTAAGCGCGGGGAAGAAATTGTGGGAAACAGGGTGAAAGTAAAGATTGTTAAAAACAAGGTCGCGCCTCCATTCAGGACGACGGAGTTTGACATTATATATGACGAGGGCGGTATTTCGACGTCAGGAGACGTGCTGGATACGGCAGCTAAGTATGAAGTGGTAGAAAAGAAGGGTAATACGTACGCCTTTGGAGAAACGAAACTGGGAGTGGGAAGAGAGGCGGCCAAGAAGACAGTCAAAGATGATGAAAAGTTAAGGAAACAAATAACGGCAGAGATTTACAAAAAGCTTCAGGAAAAAGAAAAAGAAGACCAGGCAGCCAGATAAGTAATTCTCCTCCAAAAATAAAAACATCGGCCATGTTCGATGTTTTTATTTTGAAGTGTTGATATTATTTAGTTCACCATCATGGTTCCCATCATTCCTCGTTCCGCGTGATTTCCTACTGAACAATAAAACGAAAGCGTTCCTGATTTTGGCGCAGTAAATTTGATGGTATCGCTTGGTCCTCCCTTGATTTTTCCTCCCTCAATAGTTTTTGTGGTTATATTTAATTCTTTTATAGTAAGATTGTGGGGGGCCTGGCCCATGTTTTTGAAGGTAAGTCTTATCTCATCTCCGGCGTTTACGGTAATAGTAGAAGGATCGAAACGGAATTCATTTCCTAAAACCGTGATTTCTTTTGTTTCTTTTGTTTCAGATGATTGCGGCTCAGAAACTGTGTTTGGAGTTGGCGGGGATTCGGACGATTTGTTGGTTTCAGGAGGAGTAAGTTCTTTTTGCGCGGACGGTTCGGACGTATTTGGGACAGTACGCGAATCACTTCTGGTCCACAAAATATATCCTATTATTAAAATCAAGAGCACCGCGCCTGCCGTTATTTGGATATTTTTTCCATTTCTGTTTTCTCCCATAAGTGTCACCCCCTTTCTTTTATTGAGTATAAGGTATTTTTATTATACCTCTAAATTAAAGGTATTGAAAATTTGGGATAAATAGTGTAGCATGAAAAAGTCAACTTCGACAGGCAGGTGTCGTATAATGGTTATTATATCAGCCTTCCCCGTCCGCCTTCGCAAATGCGAGAGTAGCATAATGGTAGTGCACTTGCCTTCCAAGCAAGGTACGCGGGTTCGATTCCCGTCTCTCGCTCCACAATCTGACTTTTTACAATTTGACCGACTTTTTCGTTGGCGGCGCCCAGCG
>CAYLWX010000012.1:0-3923 GCA_964387895.1 uncultured Bdellovibrionales bacterium
GAATAGGTTTGTATCTTTTACGCGTAAACTAAAAGGAGCAGGTTACAAACCTGCTCCTGCGTAAGGTTGCAAACCCACTCCTGCATCATGTGGTCTTCGTCTTGGATCACAGGGATATCCACAAAATATCTCAAGACTAAAATACGCAGGAATGGGTTTGCAACCCATTCCGCATAGTTAACCAGTGTTATGCCTTCGCCCAGAATATCCAAAGCCTTCAATCAAAATATTTACTTCCTCACTCTAAGCGTAAAAAATCTCTACTACTTCTTCGACCGTCAATATCGCTGGAATATTCTTGCCCATTCTTTACAATATTGCCAAACACACAAGGATCTCAAACTTTACGCTTTCGTATTTATGCTTAATCATGTTCATTTGATTGTTTCTTCTCCCGATGTAGCCGGATTCGTACGGGATTTCAAAAAATTTACCTCTAAAGAATTTCATAAAAATATCGAAACAACCGAACCGAATGTGTTAAAATTATTTTTGGATAACCAGGGACAATATGAATTCTGGGATAAAACCAATATGCCTAAACTTATAGCCACGGAAGAATTTTTTCGAAATAAGCTGGAATATATTCATAATAATCCGGTGAAAAAACAGTATGTCACGCAACCGGAACACTGGTATTGGTCTTCGGCTAATCTATTTTGCGAATTAAGACCTGATTCTATGGAAAGCGTGTAAAATAAAGGAGCAGGTTACAAACCTGCTCCTGCATAGCTCCTGCATATGGATTTCTTCTGCACTTAATGCGCATGGATACTCTACGCAGGAGCGGGTTTGCAACCCGCTCCGCAGAGTTAACCAGTGATATGTTTATACCTGGAATATCCAAAACCCATAAATCTTTAGGTAAAGTTATCTGTCTATGCTCATCTTTCTCTACGGACAAGATTCATTTCGCTCCAGCCAAAAGGTGCTTGCGATAAAAAAAAAGTTTTTAGCGAGCGACCGAGCAGGGTCGGGATTGAGTGTGTTTGATTTTGAAGAGAAGGGGCAGGACAGCGCGCGCAAATTCCTGGATGTGTTGGGCTTGCCTAATCTTCTGGCTCCCAAACGTCTGGTTATAGCAAAAAATCTCATAGCTTCTACGACTGCGGTGCTGCAGAAAGAAATGTTAGCCTATCTTGAATCCAAAAAAGCCTATCTTCAGGAGGATAAAGATCTGGTGGTATTATTCTGGGAAGGATCTTTGCCCAAAAAAAATGGAACGTTTTTCAAGTTTCTCGTGGAACATTCCAAAAAGCAGAACTTTGAAAGCTTGCCGCCGCTTAAAACTGGACAGTGGATTTTATCCAGAATGAAGGAAATTGACCCTGATGCCAGGATCGCGCAGTCCGCGCTGGATACATTAGTAGCGTTGGCAGGGAATGATACGCATGTTTTGGATAAGGAAATTCAAAAGCTAGTCAATTTTTCCGGAGGGAATATTATCCAAAAAGAGGACGTTGAGCTTCTGGTGAAAGCAATGCTTGAAAGCAGCATCTTTACTTTCATAGACGCGCTGGCCAATAAGGACAAAAAAGAAGCCGCCACTCTTTTACACCGCAACCTGGAAAAAGGAGAAGATCCTTTTTATATCTTCTCTATGATTGTGTACCAGTTCAGGAATATTCTAAAAGTAGCCGATTTAAAAGAAAGAATGAACTGCAGTGATTTTGAAATAGCAAAAATTGCGAAATTGCATCCGTTTGTAGTAAGAAAAAGTTTGCTTCAAATAAAAAACTTCTCTTTTGAGAAGTTAGAAGAGATTTATAAAACTCTGGGCCAGTTAGATATTCAGGCTAAAACAGGAAAAATTGATATGCGATTGGCACTCTATAAATTTACCGCGGAACTTTAGCTTTTGCTCGTCACCAACCCCTTTACCAGCTTATTCAGTCTCGACTTCTTTCGTGCGGCTGCGTTTTTCTTGATCACATTTTTCTGCGCGGCTTTGTCCAGCGCGACTCCCGCTTTTTTAAACCATTCTTTGGCGGAGTCTACATTCTTGTCATGTATCGCGGAAACAGTTTTCTTTACGGCGCTTCGAAACGCGCCTTTAATCTTCGCGTTTACGGCGGTCTTTCTTTCGGTTACCCGCATGTACTTTTTAGCGGCTTTTTTAATAGGCATAGGTTATTTTAGTTTATAGTTTATAGTTTTTAGTTTATAGCACATGGGTTATTTGTAGCATGGGATTTGTTTTTTAGCAAGAAGTCGGATAGAATTTAGCTGTTAGCTTGCAGTTATTAGGTTTTAGGGTGATGCCTAGGTACAAATCCTGAAAACTAAAAACTATAAACTAAAAACTAACAAGCTGAATATGATTGCCAAAATCACCGGTAAAATTGAATATCTCAAAGACTCATATGTGGTGGTAAACGTACAGGGTATAGGATATAAAGTATTTCTTACTTCCTATTCTCTGGGGAAAGTATCGGGTATGGGAGAAGCGAGTTTTTTTATTCATACCTACGTTCGCGAAGATATGCTGGCGCTCTATGGGTTTTTGACTACGGAAGAACTGGAAATGTTTGAGCTCCTCATTTCTATTTCCGGCATCGGGCCGAAAGCGGCTTCAGGGATTTTGAGCGTGGCGACTCCCAAGACTATCCAGACCGCCATCTTAAATGAAGACCCTTCCATTCTTACGAAAGTTTCCGGCGTGGGAAAAAAGACTGCCGAAAGAGTTATTTTGGAACTTAAGAATAAAATCGCGGATATTGCCGAGTCGGAGAAAGAGGGAGCCTCGGTTGACGCGGATGTGGTGGAAGCGCTGGTGGCGATGGGATATTCTTTCAATGAAGCGCGGGAGATGCTGAAATCCGTTCCGTCGGAGGTGACGGATGTGAGGGAAAGAATTAAGCTGGCGCTGAAGAGTTTGAGGAAGTAGTGTGCTTGAATATATAAGAATAAGTTAGAAATTTTAAATGACCAATTTTCACAATGCAATTAAGTCAGTCAAATAAAACAGTATTTTCTCAAAATAACTTTATCCAAAGAAACTCATCAGATGGTGGTTTTCTTCAATCTGAATACTGGCGGAGATTCCAGGAATTGGCGGGAAGGAAAACGTGGCATGTGGAAGAGGGAGGGTTTTGGGCGAATATTGTGGAGCATGAACTTCCGTTGGTGGGGAAATATTTTTATATTCCGCGGGGACCAGTCTTTTCACTTGAAACTCGTAACTTGAAACTTGAAACGAACCATCGAGTCCAGGACCTGAAAATTAAAGAATGCATATTAAGGGTTATAGAGTTAGCAAAGAAGAATAAAGCTGGTTGGGTTAGATTTGATCCTCTTAATGATACTATTTTAGAGTTAGTGAAGAAATATTCGGGGTATAAAATAGTCAAAGCGCCGCATGATGTGCAGCCGAGGGAGATTTTTGTGATTGATATATCGGGAAGCGT
The DNA here is from genome assembly GCA_964387895.1 of uncultured Bdellovibrionales bacterium. Classification (GTDB taxonomy): domain Bacteria; phylum Patescibacteriota; class Minisyncoccia; order Moranbacterales; family UBA2206; genus CAYLWX01. The sequence continues at coordinate 3,408 of CAYLWX010000012.1, forward strand.
GGAAGAACTGCTGGCGCGTATGAAACCGAAGACTCGGTATAATATCCGCGTGGCGGAGAAGAAGGGAGTGAAGGTGATTGTTTCGCGGGAGAAAAAGTATGTGGACGCGTTTTGTGGTTTGGTGGAAATTACGGCCCGAAGAGACGGGATTGTTTCTCATTCAAGAGAGTATTATCAAAAAATGATCGAGGCTATTCCGGAAAATATTTTGAAATTACATTGCGCCGAATATCAGGGGAAGATTATTGCGGCAAATCTGGTATCTTTTTTTGGCGATACGGCGACGTATCTCCACGGCGCTTCTGGCAATGATCATAGAAACGTCATGGCCCCCTATCTTTTGCAGTGGCAGGCGATTTTGGACGCGAAAGAGGCCGGGTGCGTGAAGTATGATTTTGGGGGCGTTAGGTTGAGAAATAAGAATAAAGAAGAAAGAAGTAAGCAGTCAGGATGGGAGGGGATTACGAGATTTAAAACTGGCTTTTCTGTTTCCGCGCAACCGGTGAGGTTTTTGGG
>CAYLWX010000012.1:3933-32184 GCA_964387895.1 uncultured Bdellovibrionales bacterium
GTTATGACGTGGTTTTGAATAGGAAAAAATATTGGGGATATAAAGCAGGGCAATGTTTGACAAAAATTATGCGTTGTGCTAATGCGCAAAGTCGTTTCGGGATCGGGATTATTGCCAAATAGTCAAATCATTAAAATTGAAAATTTTTAGGCTTTATTAAGGCTAAAAATTTTCAAAAAATGCTAAAAAGCAACAATTCCTGGCTGTTATTTGACAAACAAAGAGGAGAAAAAGAATGGATTCCAAAGAAATGCTTAAAAATTCACTCGAATTTATTTTAAGGGAAACCAGTGAAACTGGAATGAGTTTTTCTAGTTTGATTGATAATGATTTTAAAAGAATTGATAATTACCCAAAATGGGTAATTTATGAAGATGGAACCTATAAAACAAATTCAGAAGTGTATGCCAGGATTGGAAGAATAGGGGCCAATTCCTGGCAAAGAGAAATATTTGAGGAGGATAAGAAAATACGTTACTTAAACAAATGGGGGGTTTTAAGCTATGATCCTAAAACAGAAAATTTTATTTTTTTGGATAAAATTATCCCAAAAAAAGATTTAAGTAGTTATTGTCAAATAGGCGATTGTTTGCTTTTCAACCTCGGGGACGGGCTGCTCATAGAAATGGAGCATCTCTATAATCTTCCATCTGTTAAATGGACAAAGAAAGGCGCTGGTCTATGGGAGACCAGCGAAAGTGTGGTAATAGAACATAAAACTGGAGGGGAGGTGGCGAAGGGGGCGTTTGTACATCCAGAAAGGGGTGTACATGACAAAAAAATATTAAAAGTGCAATATAGAAACAAGGAATATGAAGGAGAAGATGGGGCGGTAATAGCAGGAAAAAGATTCAAAACAGATCTCATTAACGAAGGGAAATATGCTCCCTTCTTGGTTTTAAAAAGAAAGTACAAAAAATATCACTCTTTTTATGGTAAAATAAAAGACCACGAAGAAATAATTTTACTAAAAGGAGTAGATATGTTGCCAGGCGAATAAGAGTCGTCTGGTGGTTCTCTCGAAATTTGCCATGGCATAACGCCAAACGTTTTCTGGTTACGTAAAACCGGAGGCCTCGCGCATAAATGTGCGGGGTTTTTTCTTTTGTGGTAAGATTTATTTGCTTATGTCATCCCCGCGAAGGCGGGGATCCAGGAGAGTACCACAGATTTTTCCTATAATAATCCACCTATAGAACACGAAGAAATAAATTAAAATTTTTGAGATATTTCACCTTCTGATTTAAACCCTGGATTCCCGCCTGCGCGGGAATGACAAATTATAAATGCAATGAAAAAGCTAATCCCCCAACAAATCAAAAACCTTTACCATTTATTCCAGGCCATCCTGGCTAATATATGGTTCGGTTTTCCATCCCGAAAGATTAAAGTTATTGGTGTGACGGGAACAGACGGGAAAACCACGACGGTGCAGATGATCGCGAAGATTTTGGAGGAGGCAGGTAAAAAAGTAGCCCTCGCGTCTACGATTAATTTTAAAATTGGCGCGGAGGAAAAAGTGAACGAGACCAAGTTTACCACGCTTTCAAGTTTCAAGGTGCAGGAGTTTATTGCTAAAGCGGTTAAATCAGGCTGCGAGTATATGATCCTGGAAACATCTTCCCACTCACTTGACCAGTACCGCGTCTGGGGAGTGAAGTATGACACGGCGGTGATTACTAATGTGACGAGAGAACATCTGGATTACCACAAAACCATGGAACATTACCGGCAATCCAAAATGAGGCTGTTTAAAAAGGCGAGAGTGGCAATAGTGAACGGAGATATGGAGAGACCGGAGGATTTTTTGAATTTTGGGAATGAGGAGAAATATATTTATATGATAGAAAATCAAAAATCTCCGCCCAAGGCGGACCCGCCTGGGGCGGGAAAATTAAAAATTATTAAAGCTGATAATTTAGAACTAGGTTTAGATTTTTCCAGATACCAGATACAAGATACTAAGTATCAATTACATCTTCCCGGAAAATTTAATATTGAAAACGCGCTGGCGGCGGCGTGCGTTGGGTTGGTGTATGGTGTAAACCTGGAAACTTCCGCGCGGGCGCTGGAACAACTGCGCGGCGTGTCCGGGAGGCTGGAAAAAATTCCAAATGTCAGGGGTTTGGAAATTATTGTCGATTACGCGGTAACGCCGAACGCGCTGGAGAATCTTTATACGCTAATAAGTGAAGTTAAAAAAGCCAAAAATTTGGGAAACATTATCGCGATATTCGGATCCTGCGGAGAACGGGATCGGGGAAAACGGCCGATTATGGGTAAGATTGTATCAAATTACGCGGATTACGTGATCATTACAAACGAAGATCCTTACAATGAAGATCCTAAACGGATTATAGATGAAGTATTTTCAGGAGTTAGTGGCAAAGAAGGAGTGAATTGTTGGAGGATTTTGGATAGAAAAGAAGCGATTAAAAAAGCTTTGCGGTTGGCAAAGCAGGGAGATATTGTAGTGGTTTCCGGCAAAGGGGCGGAAGAGATAATGGCGGTTGGAAAAGAGAGGATTCCATGGAATGATAAGAAGGTGATTTTAGAGGAGTTGTCTGAACTGTGAGACTTTTATTAAATGTAACTTATGTCAAGATCTTTATAAACAACCACGTCAATCCAAATCCGTAAACTCCTCCTACTACGATCTCACTGATCCGGTGGCCGACTCTTTCTTTGAGACGGGGAAATTGATCAGTGTTTACTTTGAGTTGACGGATAAGCATGTTAAGATAGCGTCCCTGATCGCCCATGTACATGCGAAGCCGCGCGGCGTCGTCAATGACGATAATTGCCAGCGCTATCGCGACCGCGAACGCGCCGGAATCCGTGCCGTCGAAATGCCCCACGGAAGTAGCCAGTGATACAATAAAAGCCGTATGCGCCGAAGGCATGTGGCCGTGCGTAAAGGCGTATTCCGGATCCCATCCGTTTTTAATCGTAAACAAAATAAACTTAGTAATTTGAGCAACAAGGCCGACTATGATGGGGATGAGGAAGATGTAGTAAGGGTATAGCATAGAGATTTTTTGTTTTGGGTTACTTTATAAAGTATAGCACAAACTCTTAAATTCCCAATTTTTAAATCTTCTTGTCTTTACATTCCAAACCATGATACAATCTACTCGTAATTACATAACATAAGGGGAAGCGTAAACATATGTCTACAGGTATAATCCTAATTATCCTTATAGCCGCGGTTGCTTTGGTGGTCATTTGGATGTATAATAGCTTGATCAGGGTGAAAAATCGCGTGGATGAAGCGTGGAGTGATATTGATGTGCAACTTAAGAGGCGCTACGACTTAATTCCTAACTTGATCGCGACGGTGAAAGGATATGCGGCACATGAAAAAAATCTTTTTGAAAAAGTAACCGAAGCCAGGACAAGGGCAATGTCGGCGGGTACCGCGGACGAAAAAGCCAAAGCGGAAAACATACTTTCCGGCACCTTGAAAAGTTTATTCGCCGTAGCGGAAAATTATCCTGACTTGAAAGCCAACCAAAACTTCCTGGAACTTCAACGAGAACTGACTGACACGGAAGATAAAATCCAGGCTTCTCGAAGATTCTACAACGGCAACGTACGGGACTTAAACACCAAAATTGAAGTCTTCCCCACCAATCTCATGGCCGGCATTATGGGCCTGAAACAGCGGGAGTACTTTGAGATGGAAGAAGAAGAGAAGAGTCCGGTGAAGGTGGAATTTTAAAATGACTTTATATACTCAATCCGAAAAAAACACACGTCTGACGTGGATTTATATCACGGGTTTTTTGATATTTGTTATCGCGGTGGGATATGTGTTTTCAGAGGCTATAGGAAACAGTACAATTTTGTATATTGCCGTGTTATTCTCCGTACTCATGAGCTTTAGTTCTTATTGGTGGAGTGACAAGATAGTATTGGCGATGAGCGGCGCCAGAGAAGTAACAAGAGAAAATGGGAAAGATATTTATCGTATAGTGGAAAATCTTTGCATTACAGTCGGTCTTCCAGTTCCAAAAATATATATCATAGAAGATAGCGCACCAAACGCGTTTGCGACAGGAAGAAACCCGGAACATGGAGTAATCTGCCTTACCACAGGCATAATTAACAAATTGGAAAAAACTGAGCTGGAAGGGGTGATCGCGCATGAGCTTTCCCATATTGGAAATCGTGATATACTGTTATCAACCGTAGTGGTGGTACTGGTAGGATTTGTGGCACTTCTGGCGGACTGGTTTCGCAGCTTCGCGTTTTGGGGAGGAAGATCCCGTGATGAAGAACGGAGTGGGCAGTTTCAGATTATTATCATTGTTCTTGCACTGGTGCTTTCCATTTTAGCGCCTATCGCGGCAGTGCTTGTTCGGCTGGCTATTTCCCGCAAGAGAGAATTTCTGGCTGACGCGTCCGGAGCGCTTTTAACTAGATATCCGGAAGGACTGGCTCGGGCACTGGAAAAAATTTCTGCTGACCAGGAACCGCTGGAGGCGGCCAATCGGGCTACAGCTCATTTGTATATAGTAAACCCTTTGAAAGGAAAAAATTTCGTGAAGATGTTTATGACTCATCCGCCAATCAAAGAAAGAGTCGCGGCATTAAGAAATATGAACGTCTAATATGTAGAGACGAGCCAATGGTTCGTCTCTACCGAAAGGAGGTGTAATATGGAAGATCAAAATCAACAGTCAAATTCTGAAAATACTCAGCAGCCAGGAGGAACATCTGATTATGCAAAAGATGTAGAGGAAAACAAGCTATGGGCGTTTATAGGGTATCTTGGGCTCCTTTGTCTTATTCCTCTTCTCGCGAAAAAAGATTCCAAATTTGCTCAATTTCACGCCAAGCAAGGGCTTGTGTTAGCGATAGGAATGTTTTTTGCCTGGATTCCGTTCATTGGTTGGATACTGGGAATCGTGCTATTTATTTTTTGGATCATGGGAATTATCAGCGTACTGCAGGGACAAATGAAACCGCTTCCTGTAGTGGGAGACTTAGCGCAAAAGATCAATATATAAGTCCAGCCTTTGCCCTGTCCCGCTTAACGGGAGGACTAAATAGTGGCGAAGTCGTTTGATATTCCTAATTTATATCTGCTATAATGTTAAAACAGGCAAAAACCTAATGCCTGTTTTAACTTACTGTATATAAAACCATATTTCTATGAAAAAAACTAAAATTGTTGCTACTATTGGTCCTGCTTCAGATTCGCGGGAGACATTGGAGGAATTGATCAAAGCAGGCATGAACGTGGTTCGACTTAATTTTTCCCATGGAGACTATGATTCGCATGAAAAAATAATCCGCAATGTGAGAGAGTTAAGCAAGGAACTGGGAATGCCGGTAGGGATTATGGCTGATCTTCAGGGACCGAGGATTCGGATTAAAGTTGATCGGGAAATAGAAATAAACAAAGGCGAACATATCTGGGTAAGTGATATTTCATCGCGGTCTAATTTCTCCGCCCAAGGCGGACCCGCCTCGGGCGGGCAATTCCCAATTTCCAATTTTCAAACAATTTTCAATGATCAAAATTCCAAAGATAAACATATTATGCTGGACTGGAAAGGGATAGTGGGCAATATAGATAAAGGCAATGACATTTTGATTGAAGACGGGCTCATGAGAGTGAAAGTAGTGGAAAAAGACGACGGGTGGCTCCTAGCTAAAGTAATGGAAGGTGGTGTGGTGAAGAATCACAAGGGAGTAAATATTCCGGACGCGAAATTTTCCTTCGGGGCGTTAACGGAAAAGGACGAGAGAGATTTGGAATTTGTATTGCGTCAGGAAGTGGATTTTGTAGCGCTTTCGTTTGTGAGTAATGGAAAAGAGATTGAAGAAGCTCGGGAAAAGATAAAAAAAATAATCGGACGGGATGACGCGCTGCCTCAAATTGTTTCCAAGATAGAAAGAAAAGAGGCTATTAAAAATATTGACGAAGTGATTAAAGCTTCTGACGTCGTGATGGTGGCGCGCGGTGATTTAGGCATTGAACTTCCGGAAAGCAAAGTGGTCATCTATCAAAAGCAAATCATCGCCAAGTGTTTAACGGCGGTGAAGCCGGTGATCGTGGCGACCCAGATGCTCGATTCCATGATTCGAAATCCGATTCCTACGCGGGCGGAAGTTTCGGATGTTTCCAACGCGGTGATTGATCATACGGACGCCGTGATGTTAAGCGGCGAATCGGCCAATGGAAAATATCCGGCCAAAGCGGTGGAGGTGATGAGCGAAATTATCGTGAATACGGAGGAATCTCCGTTTGATGATATTAATCGCGAGGATATGGATCCCGCTATTTTGACTGATCATGTGTCAGTGATTGACAGCGCGCACGAGTTGGCGAAAAGTTCTAAATCCAGGGCTATCCTTATGATTACCGAATCCGGATTGACGGCACGTATTATTTCCCACCATCGTCCCAATCAACTTCTTCTGGCTGCGACCAGCACCCCTAAAACTTATTATCAACTTTCCATGGTCTGGGGCGTAGAGCCGTATCTTTTTGCCAACGGACACAAGCGGGATGATTTTTTTGATCTTCTGATTGAGAAAGCAAAAAAAGAAGGAAAGTTGTCCTCAGAGGATAAAGTGGTTATCATAAAAGGCAAAACTCCAACGGGAGAGAAGACAAAGTGGGTAGGGATAAGGGAGGTATAATCTGAAGAAATTGGAGCTATGCTATGGACTACAATAAAGGCAGTTAAGAATAAAATTACAAAATAATATTGTTCCATGTTCCATGCTTTATGTTCTATGATTTGGAGAGATGCGAGAGCGGTTTAATCGGCAGACCTGGAAAGTCTGTGTGTCAGCAATGGCACCGAGGGTTCGAATCCCTCTCTCTCCGCCAGTTAGGAATGTCTTTGAAGGCGGAGTTATTAAAATTCCATCTATTCCCATCAACGCAAACATTGCAAAATCCCTCGGCGTTTCTATTGAGGAACTATTGAAATAGTTTATGCAAAACAAGGAACATATTATTGAGCAAGCTTAAGAATTGGGTCATAAACTTAAAATTGTTTCGAATATAAAATCTGGGAAAGCAGATGGACAAGTATTTGAGGGAATTAAAAATTAAGTAAAAAGTATGGAGAATGAAAGAAATAATAAAATTATTCTTTATAGCACTGAAGATGGAAAGACCCAAATAGAGGTCAACCTTGACGGTGAAACAGCATGGCTTTCTCAGAAACAAATGGCCGAGTTATTTCAGACAACTGTGGCAAATATCAATCAACATATAAAAAACGTGTTAAAAGAGGGTGAATTAGAGGAAAATCCAACTATTAAGAAATCCTTAATAGTTCAAAAAGAGGGCGATAGAAACATAAATCGAGAAGTTGTTCTATATAATTTAGACATGAGCATCTCGGTCGGTTATAGGATAAATTCTCTTCGCGGCACTCAATTCCGCATTTGGGCGACTCAAAAATTGCGAGAATATATAGTGAAAGGCTTTGTTATGGATGACGAACGCTTGGCTGAAGGTGGAGTGAAAAAAGGATTTTTTGAAGAATGGCTGGAAAGAGTCAGAAAAATCAGAACTTCGGAAAGAAACCTCTATGAAAAAGTAAAAGACATTTTTGCGACCAGCGTTGATTATGATCCGCGAACGGATTTCACGAAGGAATTCTATGCTACGATGCAGAACAAATTTCATTATGCAATCACCGGTAACACGGCAGCGGAGCTGGTGGTTAATCGAATCGACGGCAAAAAAGAAAATCTTGGAATGACGAACTGGAAAGGCGCAATGCCGACCAGAAAAGAAGCGGAAGTCGCCAAGAATTATATGCTGGAAACCGAATTGCGCCAATTGTATCTTCTGGTTGAACAATTTTTGTCTTTCGCGGAATTTCAGATTGAGCGGAAAAATCTGATGCACATGAAGGATTGGGTGCAATATCTTCACGAAATGCTGAAGGTAAACAAACTAGAGGTGCTTTCGGATAAAGGAAAAATTTCGCATGAGAAGATGGAAAAAGTGGTGAAAAAAGAAATTGAGAATTTTATTAAAAAAAATCACTGAAATAATCCATCGCTAAATTTGGCGATGGAAAAATTCAACCGAGCTTGGGCCGGAGATTGAGAAATTGGAAAAACAGATGGATAATTATTTAAAGGAATAAAATTTTATAACAATTATGCCAGAGGTAAAATTAGCAACACCATTAAAATACGATCATTCCAAAGGAACTCCAGTTACTGTTGTTGATCAATATATAAATAAAGACACAGGAGATAAGACTTGGTTCGTGGCTCCAAAAACAGATGGCGTATATTTTGGTAAAGCGGTAAATTTTTTTGATAACGCAGTAGAGCTAAGAGAAAAGGTATTTAGTAATAGAAAACCTGTAAATCCAACGGATCCTGAACAAGGCAAAGGATTCATTGATCGGAAAGATGTCTTTAATTTTTTTACAGAGGCTTGTTCAGGAATTATTTTGCTATTTGCCGCCACTGAATCACTCGCGAATAACCTTATAGAAAATGCTCCAAAACATAATTACAGCAAAGACAAAAAAATCAGGATGTTTTCAATAGGAAAATATGTTATAAAAAGAACAGAAAACCAAACTTTGTCTATGGATCAAATACTATTTTTAGGCATTGAAGAAAAACTAAAAGATGTTTTACCTTGTTTGTATGAAATTGAGTCTCCGGTAAATAAAATTTTTTGGCAAGATTTTAAGACTCTCAAAAAATTAAGAGACGGTTTTATCCATTGTACGCGTAATCATTCGTATGGCGCTAATAGGGGTGTAAATTCTTTGTATGCTCAACTATTTGATATTGATTACGAAAAATTGGTTAATAATATAGGCGAGTTACTTACATATCTAAAGAACAATAAAACCATTTAAAAAAGCTGAGATAAAAAAGATGAGCGAGATCTTAAATAATAGAAGTAGAGTATTTATTAAAGACATTGGAAACATTGAAGATTTAATCAAACGACCATGAAAGAAAGTCATTTTTTCAGACCCATAAAAGAAGAAGTCAAGAAAAAGAAAAAAGTGGTTGAAGCGAAACCGCTTACTGCCGAAGAACGCGAGGAGACGGAGCAAAGACCAATGACGTTAAAAGATCATTGGTTGTCTTTGCGCCAATCAATTCAAGAAAAAATAACTTTAGAAAAACCGACGCAAGAAGAACAGGAAAAAACTAAATTGTTGAGCGAGCTCATAACTCCCGAGCTAGTGAGGGAGTATAAGCAAATCCTGCGAAATTTTAACGGAAAGACGAAAAAATCAGAAGAACATCCACAAAGAGAATTTATTGATATCAATGAATATGAATTTTCGTCTAACATTGGAAATTGGATTGAAAATTTGATAAGTGAAATAAGAAGCAAAAGAGAAACTGGACTTGATGAAAATGACATTGAAGAATTACGCGCGCAATGCTGGTTGCTTTTTGACTCAGTCGGCAATGTGATGAATACGAAGTCGATGGAAAAAGACATCACCGAGTTTTATAAAGGCAAGACAGCCGAAGAATTTAACGAGAAAGAATTAGCGAAGCAAAAATCCGAATTAGTCAGGCAATTACAGGATCGTTATCCGTTAGATAAGGTTGAAGTTGAAATTTTAGTTGACTTAGTCAGGTCTGAAAAAGGAGAGGAAGAAAACTATTCGCCGAAAATCCTCGTCGAAACAATCGCTCGTCTTTGGGTAGAATATAAACTGGGCGAAAAGAAAGGCACGATTGCAAAAATTTCTCTTGGCTATTTGATGGCTAGAGGCGTTGAAAGTTTCGCTCCTTCTCTTTTTCAAAACATCATTGCGCAAGATAAATTTAATGTCGCCGTATTTTTAGAGTTTTATGGGTTAAACAAGTTATCGGAAATCATTGATGCGAAAACAGAAATTGAATTGGCGAAAATGATGAATGAAATCAATCACCAAATCAATGAAAGAATAACTAACTCGTTATTCTTTCAAGAATTTGAATTTATCCATGAAAAATCTTTAGGAGAAATTTACGCAACGCTGGAAAGAGGCAAGAATGCAACTGAGCAAATTTTGCAAGGCACAATTTCAAAATTCGCTCCAACTTTGGCGGGAATAGTAATGTCTCTTGCGTTTTTGATAAAAATCAATCTTGCTCTTGGCGCGATTGGCGTTGGAAGTTTGCCGATAATGTATAAAATTGCCAAAAAACAAAATAAAAAAATCCGGCCGGTGTATGAGAAGGAAAGTCGCGAAGAAGAAAAAATTACGACTCGCCTCGGTTCTATAAAAAGCGGATTTGAGGAGGTTAAAACATCGCCTGAAACGCCGATAATCGCAACTCATGTCAAAGAGCAGATGAATGTTAAAGATACACTTTCTTTACAGAGATTTATTGAAGAAACAAAAAATCGTCTAAAGAGCATGATTCCTTTCGATGTTTCCACTGTTGTGTCGGCTGGTGTAGGTGGCGCGCTCCAGGAAGCAGGCGTAATTTCCGGCGGAGCCGTACTGTCAAATATTACTTATTCCGGTCGACTAAACTTTCCTGTTCAAGAATTAGTTGATATTTATTTCAACAAATTTTCCCGTTATATTCAGGATATTCAAAGAATGGACGAAATTTTTGGACAATATGAAAAATTGGATCTGCCAGAGGGTGAAAAAGAAAAAGATCGCGTGCCCGTTTCAGAATTAGAAAATTTTGATATTTCCGTCAAAAATTTGCGGTACAAAAATATTTTGCGAGGTGTAAGTTTGGATATAAAGCAAGGAGAGTTCGTAACGATTGCGGGAGCTTCTGGTGCTGGAAAATCAACCCTGCTCCGAAATTTGGTCGGACTTTACAAAGCCGATGGTGGTGAAATTAAAATCGGCGGAGTGAGAAATGATAGCGTTAAAAAATACGGTAAAGAGTCATTATATTCGGTAATGTCATATTGCAACCAAAACCCGCAAATTTTTGACGGAATGACTTTACGGGAAAATCTTATGCTATGGTCGAAAGAGGAAGCTAATGACGAAAAAATCAAAAGAGTGTTAACTGATTTGCACCTGGATAAATTCATTGATAAGCTGGACGAAGAAGCAAACCATTTGTCTGGCGGTGAGAAGGTCAGAATTGGTGTCGCGCGAACTTTAATCAAGGGCGCGAAAATCATGCTACTTGATGAACCGACAGCGAGTCTTGATTCGCAATCCGCGACAGAGGTTAGAAAAATTATCACTGAGATAAATGAAAAATATCCTGATACGACTATCATCTGTGTTTCTCATGACGAGGAGTTAATTAAGACAAGCAAGCGGTCGGTGAATATGGCAGATTTACAAAAATAATTTTAATTCACTATGAAATATATCTTCGTCAGTTTTATAACAGGACTCTTTGGCGCGGCTCTACTGGGAGCAACAGCCTTCTTTGGAATATATTATCTTCTTTCAATCCTGCCTTTGAATATTGATCTGGACAATGAAAGAACGTTTTTTATGGTGCTTTATTCTTTTATAGCAGCGGTGATTGTAGCAACTGTCGCGGGCGCGATAACCGGAGTTATCTTTGGAAGAAGATATAAACAATAAATATGAAATCCAATTTACGAAACTCCACTCTCGTATTTCCAATCAAAAAATCCGAAGGCAATATCACGGAAATATGCCTTGCCATGAAAAAGCGCGGATTTGGCGTGAACCGCTGGAACGGGGCGGGGGGAAAAGTGAATGAGACGCAAGGGGAAACTATTGAAGAAGCGGCTCTGCGGGAAGCCAGGGAGGAAATAGGAATAGAAGTGCGGCAACTCAACAAAATTGCTGAATTGTCATTTTATTTCCCGCATAATTCCGACTGGAACCAGACAGTGCATGTATATTTTTCAGAAGCATGGGCAGGCGACCCTTGTGAAAGCGAAGAAATGGCTCCGAAATGGTTTTTGCCTTCAGAATTGCCTTTTTTTCATATGTGGCCGGACGATATATTCTGGCTGCCAAAAGTGCTTGAAGGAAATTTATTAAAAGCGGTATTTCATTTTGGGGAGGGAGATGTTATTTTGGAGAAAGAAGTGAGAATGGTGGAGAGGTTTTTTTAAGAAATATTTTTATGGACGTTGTTTCTCACGGTCTTTGGGGCGGAATTGCTTTTGGGAGAAGGAGTAAAAAAACATATCTTTGGGCTTTTTTGATTGGCGTGTTGCCGGATCTTTTTTCTTTTGGTGTATTCTTTGTTCATCGAATTTTGATTCGTGTGGGATTGCTCCCCCAGGAAGCGTTCGCGCGATTTTCACCACCGGATTCGCCGGTGCCATTGTATGTGTATAATCTTTACAACATAACCCACAGCCTTATAGTGTTCGGAGTAGTTTTCTTGTTGGTATGGTTAATGAGAAAAAAACCATTTCTGCCCTTGACTGCGTGGGGATTGCACGTACTTATGGACATTCCCGTGCATTCGTTCAAATTTTTCCCCACCCCTTTCCTTTGGCCAATATCTGATTTTAAAGTGGATGGCATCAGCTGGGGAAATCCGATTATATTTTTTCCCAATGTGGCGTTGCTGGTGATGTTGTACGGGTGGTATTTTTATCGAAAGAGAAAAGAAAAATATGTTTATCTCTCTTAAAAAATAATAAAATCGCGGCGCTCGTTTGAGCGCCGCTTTGGCGTTTTGACGATTGCCCAAACTTCCAAACAATGCTACTATTTCTTGATACATAATTAGAAAGGGGGTGGGTATTATGTGCGGTACATGCGAACTCCATAACGCGATGAGAAGACGAGCCGGTGACATGGAAGGCAGAGAAGGAGAGACTGAAATGGAAGAGAAAGAAATGGAGAAAGAAGATGAACGCGGTTAAAACAGTCATGTCCTTGTCCTCCCTCTCCCCACCGCCGCGGTGGGGAGAGGGATTGAGGGTGAGGGGGACATGTATTGACTCTTCTTGTTTTGAAGAGCTATATTAAGATTAATTCTAATTATTATTACCCAACCTTATGAATCCTCTTGTTCCTACAGTAAGCAAAGTGTTATCTCTTCTGACCATTTTAGGGCAGGTGATAGTTTTGATTGTTTTAATCTCTTTTTTTATTTACAAAAAAAATAAAAATAAGTTGGATATTTTAGATAAACACGCGCTTGTGTTCAGCTTTATAATCGCGTTGGCAGCTACCCTGGGAAGCTTATTTTATTCAGAAATAGCCGGATATGAACCATGCAAACTTTGCTGGTTTCAAAGGATCTTTATGTATCCGTTAGTACTTCTGCTTGGCATGGCGGTATGGAAAAAGGATAATGGAATATCTAATTACGTGATAGTCATGTCGACTTTAGGCGCGCTTATTGCCGGCTATCACTATCTGTTACAAATTGGCGCCGCGCCTGCGCTGGTACCTTGCTCTACTGTAGGATATTCTGTATCCTGCGCGGAAAAATTTGTCATGAACTTCGGCTATATCACTATCCCTCTTATGTCTCTCACCGCTTTTTTGTTAATTGCTCTTTCTCTGCGGCAGAACACCACGGTGTTGCGTAAGCCAGGAAGAGAATAAATTCTTTACAAAATTCTTACTCCACATTTCAAGTTGTTTGTTTCATGGTATAATTATACAGTGCATATTTTATGTAACTATCTCAAAATAATTTGAGATCTGTGTATCTTGTAAAATATTCTTCTGGTAATTTTAATCGCATGGAGTAACCGTGCGCTAAAAACATGAAAAACACAAAAACAAAAATCCAAACGTCAACAAAGGAAAAAAGAGAACGAACAAAAGGTCAAAAGAAAGTGTTGATCGTAGAGGACGATCTCATGCTTCTTTCTATGTACCAGCTTAAGTTTAAAAAAGAAAAGTTTGTTGTCTATACCGCGAGCGACGGGGAGCCGGCAATCCAGATAGCAAAAGAACAGCATCCGAATATTATTCTTTTGGATATTGTGCTGGATAATTCGGACGGTTTTTTTGTATTGGAGAGATTGAGGAATATTCCAGAAACAAGCAAAATTCCCGTACTCATGATATCTAATCTGGCATCGCGGCAGGACATGGATCACGCGGCGGAGCTTGGTGCTAGAGGATACCTTATAAAAGCTCATACTACCCCCGAGCAATTAGTAGAAAAAGTGAAAGAAGAACTTGATAAAATACCACTTCATTAAAAAATACCAATACTACATGCTTACAAGATTATTCTTTTTCTTACAATCCAGGACCTACCGGATGAGGAATGCATTGCAAAAAAAAGAAAATCCATCCCAACTGGGATTTTTTTTGGCGAGCCGGATTTTTTTTCTGGAAATATTGTTCGCGTTGATAAAATATCTGCTTATTCTATGCAAAAGTTCTTCATATTCTTTCAAGTTGCTTATTGACCAGCCTTCCTTACAAGTATGCCCTTATTCTTATTGCGAACACAAATCATTTCAAAAAAAAGTGAGGGTGCGAAGCGCGGTAGGGTTTTTTACCGTTGCGACGGTGACAATCATCGTGAGTATTGTAGTAAATTTATTTTTAATTCCAGTCTATCATTCACAGGCTGCCACCTATACCTGGGCGCAAACCAGCTGGTCAGGCGGAGCAACTGCCAACAAGGCGAGTCATAGTAGCAATCAAACCGGATGGACTCAGTATGGTAGTAAAGATGATAATCTTGCCGCGGCAACTGAGCTGGCGATTTCCACCCAAACTAATTCCTGGACCGTAACTGATAACGGAAGTACTGATACCGGATTTAACAATAGCGGGGCAAGCAAAAGCAGTGTAGGGGTAAGCGGCAGCGGAAGCGCCGCAGGCGCGGTGTTGTCTGCCAGCAATCCTGTTTCATGGACCAAATACGCGTCCAATCCAGTAATTAATTTAGGGGCAGGCGGTTCTTTTGATTCTTCTCATGCGTATGTGTTTTCAGTTATTCTCGACGGCTCTACATATAAGATGTGGTATGACGGTAATGACGGGATAAACAACAGAGTTGGCTACGCTACTTCCTCGGATGGTATTACCTGGACCAAGTCGGCTTCTAGTCCTGTGCTTAACTTAGGCACTAGTGGTGCTTGGGATGATGTGCATGTCTCACATCCTTCTGTTATTCTCGACGGTTCCACCTATAAAATGTGGTACGCTGGATACGATGGTTCGCTGTGGAAAATCGGCTACGCTACCTCTTCTGATGGAATTTCCTGGACTAAATCGGTGTCTAACCCGGTATTAAGCGTTGAAGCGGGTGGCACGTGGGATGACGCGGCTATATTTACACCCCGTGTCATTATCGACGGTTCCACCTACAAGATGTGGTATGCCGGGTACGATGGATTAACGTGGAGAATTGGTTATGCTACTTCTTCTGACGGAATCACCTGGAATAAATACGGATCCAGCGCCGTGTTTGACTTAGGATCAAATGGTACGTGGGACGACGCAAATTTGATTCAGCCTCACGTTATTCTTAGCGGATCCACCTATAAAATGTGGTATGCCGGTAATGACGGCGTGTCATGGCGTATTGGTTATGCCACTTCCTCAGATGGTGTCACTTGGGCTAGATCAGGTTCTAACCCTGTCGTTGATTTAGGTGCCAATGGCACTTGGGATGATGCGAATACTTATGATTTAGCTATTGCTATTGACGGTACTTCCTATAAAATGTGGTATACAGGGAGCGACGGCACTAATAATAGAATCGGCTACGCTACCGCCAATTACGAATCTTCCGGTACGTTTACTTCCCATGTTTTTGATACCACGGCCAATATTAGTTTTGGTAATCTGTCATGGACAGCCACCACTCCCGCGGGAACTTCTCTTACCATGAAAGCTCGTTCGGGAAATCAATCAAATCTTTCTGATGCTACTGCCTGGGGAAGCTGCACTAATATCACTAGCGGCCAGGCATTGTCGACTGGCGGCTGTATTACCGATACTCATCGCTATATCCAATTCCAGGCTTCTTTTGCCACTACCGATGTTACCGCGACGGCCACCTTAAGTGATGTGACCATACAATACACAAACTACCCAACTTCCCAGACGCTCACTTCTTCATCCTATAATACTTCCAGTTCCGGCAATCTTCTCTCCAGGCTTTCCTGGACTGAAGATGCCAGTCTTCCCGCTGGTGCCACTGTCCAGATCCAGCTTCGCACCGCTCCGGACAGTTCCAATTCTCCGGGTACATGGACTAGTTTCCAGGGACCTGATGGCACGAGCGGCACTTATTTTTCCAATTCCGGAACCGGCTGTACTAAAGCCAGTACTACGGTAACCTGTACTACTATTCCCAGCGCTTTTACCAGCGGCAGCAATGACCAATGGATAGGCTATAAAGTATACCTTGGATCCAGTGGAGCTAATACGCCTACTTTTTCCGATATTACTTTGCAATACGTGGTCAACGCTCCGCCTGATTTCGATACGTCTTTTAATACTACCGGCGTGGCAGCTTCGCAAAACAGCGATGGTACGGTAACTGTTCAGTATAAAATTCGGGACACGGATACTGCTTCAGGAACCGTCACCACTGGTTATATTACTCCTTCTTTTCAATATTCCACCAACGGGGGAAGTTCCTATTCTGCTATTACCACGACCTACCTGGGCGGGGATGATTTGAATAATAAAGCAGTTCAGGAAGGAACCTATACTCTTTATAGCGCCACATGGAATCCTAAATCTCAAATAGGGGAAACGTATACCACTCAGGCGAAAGTGCGAGTGACGATTAATGATAACGAAGCGGCTAATAACACAGCTAACGCGGCTTCAGCAGACTTTACTCTGGATACCACGAATCCTGTGCCAGGATCTCCTTCTATTTCAATTAATCCTAATTCGGCGTCTCCTTCCAGCGCGACCATAGCCCTTTCAGCTTCTGATAATTCTTCCATGCAAATGAAAGTAGGATTAACCGCGGATCTTTCTGACGCGTCCTGGGAAACATATGCTACGTCAAAAACAGTTACTCTGGCAACTGATCCGGATACGGTGTACGCGCAATTTCGCGATGCATACAATAATAGTTCCAGTATCGTGTCTTCGGTTACTCCTGAAACTCCCGATGCCATTATGATTCAGGATACTTCAAACTTAAGGATAACGCCGAACGAAAACCGTCTTTTTGTAGCGTGGAAAGTAGTCGCGACTCCTGCGCCAGGGTTTAAACGATACAACGTATATCGAAGTACGGACAATAGCAGTTTTTCTTCTGTCTCCACGATAACCAATGTAAACACTAACTATTACACTGATTCATCAGTAGTTCAGGATCAAACTTACTATTATCGAGTGTCGTCCCAGGATAACAATGACAATATTTCGTTCTTCTCTGATACCATCCAGGCGCGGCCGGACGGTATTCAAAACGCGGGTGAAGGAGGAGGGGGGAGCGACGAAGTGGCTCCGACTATCAGTAGTGTCGGATCGAGCAGTGTTCAGACTACTTCAGCGGTTATCGCCTGGACTACCAATGAATTGTCCAATTCTACGGTAGGATTTTCCACGAATAATTCCTTTAGCGCCGAGCAAAGCGTAAACTCGTACGTAACAAGTCATTCAATAACGTTAACAGGTCTCACTCCTAATACAGCATATTATTACCAGGTAAAATCTACTGATCCTTCCAGCAACTTAGCAACGGATAATAATGGAGGGTCAGGATATACATTTACTACTTCTGCCGGACCGGCAATCTCAAATGTCGCGGTAAAAGAAACAGACAACGGAGAAGCAACTATTACCTGGAGGACTGACACGAACTCAAGCACGTACGTGACCTACGGCACCTCTGTTTCCGGTGGAAGTATCGTAAGCTCGACTGAAGTAGGTACTTCGTCCCTGGTGGGAGGGAGCACGCCATTCACCCATTCCAGGACGCTCTCCGGACTTGTTTCCGGGACAAAATATTATTTTTCAGTCAAATCAATTGATTCTGGAGGAAATATCGCGGTGGATAATAATGGAGGAAATTTTTATCAATTCACTACCACGGTGGATGAAGATGAACCAGTTATCTCCAGTGTTTCCGTGGCTATGAAAAACGACACGGAAGCGGCAGTAAAATGGACCACGGACGAGCCCGCGACCAGTCAGGTAAAATATGCCACCGTTTCCGGCGGACCCTATACGCTTACATTGGAATCAACGGTTATGGATACCGGCCATTATGTAATTTTAACCAGTTTGCAGCAGAATACTAAGTACTATTACCAGGTAATTTCTGAAGATATCAACGGCAACAGCGGGCTTTCTTCTGAAGAACAATTTACCACCAAAAAAGATCCTTCTTTTCAGCATGACGCGCTGGCGGAGATAAGCGATATATCCGATCCTCCGGAGGTAGTGACTGACACCAAGGCGGTGATTACTTTTGAAACTGACCAGGCGGCGCAATGCTCTATTGAATATGGAACTCAATCTGGAAATTACACCGAAGTTCCCGTGACAGAGACAGGATACAATATAGACCACGCTATTCATGTAAGCGGACTTATTTTCGAAACGAAATATTATTACGCCGCTACTTGCGTGGATAATTTAGGTACCACTGCTGAATCAATTGAATATTCATTTACTACTTTGGAAAAACAGACAACCGATGATGACAATACTCCGGACATTACCAGTGTGAACACAGGAAGCATTACCGGAGAAACGGCGGTTATTACATGGAAAACTGATGAGGACGCAAGCAGTAATGTGCGGTACGGTATTACCAATGAGTATGGGAAAATGGCCGGCAATGACACGGTGAACACGGATACGTCTGATTATACTGATTCTCATTCTGTAACCCTCACCGGTCTTATTCCCAATACAAAGTATTATTATTCCGCGGTATCCTCTGACGTGGCGGGGAATATTTCAAAATCTGCCCAGGATACTTTTACCACTTCTTCTCCTTCCTCGCTTACCTCAGTGAAAGTGGCTTCAAAGACAATAAGCAAAGCGTTAGTTACATGGAAGACTTCGAAGGAGACAAGCTCGATAGTGGAATATGGGACTTCCGAAGAGTATGGAAAAAAAGTAGAATCGGATGATCTTACTAAGGAACATGAGTTAGAGCTTGTTTCTCTGGAATCTGGAGAAACCTACCATTTTCACGTGAGGGGAAAGGACAGGGAAGGTGAAATGTACGCGAGTAGTGATTATACCTTTGCTCCTAAATCTCCTCCTGTCATTTCAGATGTTGACACGGAGGATATCACGGAACACGGCGTGACGGTGAAGTTTAGCACGGATATTCCCACCAGTTCGTTGGTTACTTACATAAACGAGAAGGATGAAAAAGACTCAGGTACGCAAGGCACGCCGAAAGTATCCCTGGATCATAAGATTGAGCTTCTGAATTTAACCCCTGGAGCCACATACGCGATCAAGGTAGCGGCGGTTGATACTGAAGGAAACCAATCAGAACAGTCCGGCCCTTCTTTTACCACGGGGAAAGATGAAAATCCGCCTAAAATCGATAAGGTAAAAACAGATTCAGCTCTGACTCAATCAGACAAAGTACAAACCATCATTTCATGGGTGACTGACGAGCTTTCCAGCACAGTGCTGCTGTATAAAGAGGGACGGAATGCGGAAGAAAAGGAATTAAAGATAAGCGACCTGCCTGCTACTAATCATATCGCGGTAGTCACTATCTTTAAATCAGGAGTAGTGTACTATTTCCGAGTGCGTTCAACGGATGAATCCGGCAATATGACTACTTCCGGAGAATACGCGTTGCTCACTCCGAAGCGCAAGGACAACATTGTGCAAGTGATTATCACTAATTTTGAAGACATTTTCCGGTGGACGAAAAGATAAAGTGACGTTTGCCATACCCTTATCCGCGAGGTATCATTGGAGATACCATGAACAGCGACATTGAAGATATAAAATCCAGGTTGAATATCCTGGAAGTATTACAGGATTACATCCGATTGGACAAAGCCGGAGCCAATTATCGGGCGCTTTGCCCTTTTCATCACGAAAAATCTCCTTCTTTTATGGTAAGTGAAGAAAAGCAAATCTGGCATTGCTTCGGATGCCAGAAGGGAGGGGATATCTTTGGGTTTGTCATGGAAATTGAAGGGTTGGAATTCAAGGAAGCATTAAAAATATTAGCGGAAAAAGCGGGGGTAGAATTGCTAAAAAGTAATCCCGCGCGTACTGCGCAGAAAAATAAAACTCTGGAAATTTTAGAACTGGCGGCAAAGTTTTATGAAATACAACTTTGGAAAGGAGAAGGAACGCGGGCGGTGTTGCCCTATCTTAGAGAAAGAGGATTGATTGAAGATTCCATAAGATCCTTCCGTCTGGGATATGCTCCAAGAGGCTGGCGGAATATATTACAATTTCTCATTGGCCGGGGGTATACAGTGCAAGATATTGAAAAGACGGGAGTGCTGGTAAATAAAAATGATACTTCATCAACAACCCGAAACTCTTCTTATGATCGTTTTCGCGACCGCGTTATGTTTCCAATCGCGGATAGCAACGGAAAGGTAGTGGGGTTCAGCGCCAGAGTCGCTCCGGGCGGAGATGAATCGCAGGCCAAATATATCAACACTCCCGAAACAGAAGTCTATCATAAAAGCAAGGTACTCTATGGAATTGATAAAGCGAAATCCGAAATTCGGGAGAAAGGGTTTACTTTTTTAGTCGAAGGAAACATGGATGTAATCGCTTCTTATCAAGCCGGTATTCCTAACACGGTCGCGGTATCCGGCACCGCGCTTACATCGGATCAAATCGCTCTTCTGAAGCGCTACGCGAATAAAGTAAAGATGGGATTTGACATGGACAGCGCCGGAGAAGGAGCGACGAAAAAAAGCATAAAGCTATGTTTTGAAAAAGAAATGTCCGTGGAGGTGGTGGAACTTCCGGAAGGAAAAGACGCGGCTGATTTAGCCCGAAAGGATCCGGGCACTCTCAAAAAGGCGGTTGAGGACGCGCGTGAAGCCATGGAATATTTTTTTAATAAAGTCCTTCTCGCGCATGATCCAGGAAAAGCGGAAGGAAAAAAAATGATCGTGGAAGAATTGCTTGATATGATCAGTTTTTTCTCCAACGCGATTGAGAAAAGTCACTGGGTCAAAAAGCTGGGAGAGACTCTGGAAATCGAAACATATATATTGACGGATATGCTTAAACAAGCTACCCTTAAGAAGAGAATGGATGTGCATCGCGATGAGAAGAAAGATTTTGACAAGTTTCCTTCTAAAGGAAGAACTGAAGTGCTTCAGGAAAATTTGGCGGGGTTGATGCTTGCGTACGGAGCAGTATGGAAGGAAGTGGCCCAAAAGGAGGAGTATGCGGCTCTTCTTACAAAAGATAGGCTTCTTAGTATACTGATCCAGGCAGGTCAACGCGCATCGTATGAATTTGAAAATTTTCTTCGTGAGGCGCCTGAGCGGGAAATAGCGGCAAAAGCCGAAAAACTTTATTTCGAAAAAAAATACCGGCTTGATTTAAATAACCAGCTTGAAGAAGCAGTCATTGACGATCCCTTAAAGGAAGCGCGTTATTACCTCGGTGAAATCTACAAAGAAACAAAGAAAGAGGAACTGGAAAAAATTATCCAGGGTTTAAAAGTAGCGGAAGATACTCATGATAAGGAAACCGCCGCGTTATTACGCGCAAAATGCAAAGAAATTTCAGAAGAACTGCGCGGGAGCGCGGAATAGGGCTTTATATAATTTTAATTAAGTGACTTACGAGTATTACTATGAAAAAGAAAGATACACGTAAAAAAAATAGACATAATTTGAAGCGAAAACCTTCCTATAAATCTTCTTCCTTTATAAAAGTGAAAAAGAAAAATTCCCCAGGGAAAACTCGCGCGAATAAAAAACGCGGGAAAGTTTTTAGGGTTAAGCCTGAAATTAAATCTTCTGTAAATAAAAAAAGCCAAAAGGAGCTCATGGACGATCTAGTGGCCAGGGGAAAACAGCGCGGATTCGTGACGGAAGACGAGATATTGCACGTGCTTCCGGACGCGGAACAAAATATTGAAGAGCTGGAAAACTTATACGGACGGTTGGAAGAACAGGGTGTTCATGTAGCGAGTTCGGACGAAATGATTAAAATGGAAACGGAGAAGATTTCGGAGGATCTGGAAAAAGAGAAAGAAGAGGGGAAGAGTGGAAAGAAAAAAAGAAGAGAATCATCGGAAGCTTCCGAGGATTCCTCGTCTGATTTGGTGCAAATGTATCTCCGCGAAATAGGGCGAACCGACCTTCTTAAATCTGAAGAAGAGATCTCGCTGGCGAAAAGAATCGAAAAAGGGGATCCGGTAGCCAAACAAAAATTGACGGAAGCTAATTTGCGTTTAGTGGTGAGTATCGCGAAAAAATACGTGGGACGCTCTCATAATTTGTCTCTCCTGGATCTTATTCAGGAAGGAAATATCGGGCTTTTCCGCGCGGTGGAAAAATTTGATTACCGAAAAGGATACAAATTTTCTACCTATGCGACTTGGTGGATCCGTCAGGCAATTACGCGAGCTCTGGCCGACCAGTCAAGGACGATTCGAATCCCCGTTCATATGGTGGAAACAATCAATAAGTATACGCAGATTACCCGCCGTCTGGTGCAGGAGTTGGGACGAGAACCGTTGCCGGAAGAAATAGCGCAGGAAATGGGACTGGATGTGGATAAAATTCGTCACATTCAAAAAATTTCCCAGGAAACGGTTTCATTGGAAACTTCCGTGGGAGACAGCGAGGATGATTCGGTGTTGGGAGATTTTATCGAAGACACGGAAACCATTATGCCGCACCAGTCGGCATCACGAAAACTTTTGAAAGACCATGTGATGGAAATTCTCAACTCCCTCACTCCCCGCGAACAAAAAATTCTGAAAATCCGTTTCGGCCTGGAAGACGGCGTAGTCCATACCCTGGAAGAAGTCGGCCAGGAATTCGGCGTTACCCGCGAACGTATCCGCCAGATTGAAGCCAAGGCGCTGGAAAAAATCAGGGAACACAAAGGGATTAAGAAACTGAAGGATTATTAGCAGTAGTTGATTATTTCCGCAGTTTTGTTATAATGCAAAGCATGTTTTTTGAAAAAATAAGTAAATATTCCGCGGTAGCTCAACGGTAGAGCAGTTGACTGTGAACACGTTTTTTCATGTATAATATATGCATGAAGGAAAAAAGAAGATATGCTGACCGCGCCGAGTACATAAAGAAAGCCGTATCCAAAAGAAGAAAAAAGATTAAGGATATGGCAATAGAGTACAAGGGCGGAAAATGTATTCTCTGTGGATACGAAAAGTGCAGAGACGCACTTCAATTTCATCATTTGCATTCAGACAAAAAAGAATTCGGGGTTTCTCAATCCGGACTTACGAGAAGCTGGGATAGAGTAAAAGATGAAATTGAGAAGTGCGCATTGGTTTGTGCAAACTGTCACAGGGAAGTACATAGTGGTATACGCAGCCTCCCAAAGAAATTTGGAAGTGAAAAATGAGGTGAATTGCTGGAAGCCTAAAGTTTATCAGCTAAACTAAGGTAATCAGCAGCCAAGTCTATTGATAAAATGGAAAGGTTCAGAGACTATCTCAAAAGAGAGTACCCTTTGCTGGGGAAGCGCCTCACTTCGTATTCTTTTTTAAGAACGAAGAAGATATAGTCCACCCTTATTGGAAACAGTAAGATAAGTGTAATCAATTGGTTGCAGGTTCGAATCCTGCCCGCGGAGCAAGTCACTTCTTATTATAACCGTCTTGTTTTTAATCAGATGCTGGACTAATCTGGTCGGGATCGCCTCGATAATGCGCTTGTCCTGCACCAGAAATTTATCCCAGAAAAGCCCCAAAAGCTGCCGCTTTAGCTCATAGGGAGCGGTTTGGTAGACGCGGTGCACATTCTCGGCGAGCTTTAAAATCTCCCGGAAGATGTCTATGTCGTAATTTCTTTTATTCTCCAAATCATCCAGTTTATCTTGGATCTGACTTAGATCTTCTTCAATCCTCATTTTCATCCGTCCAAAGTCATCGTCGGAAATGACGCGGTTGAGGAGCTTTTCTTCCACCACATATCGCTTTTGCTCCAGCGCGAGTTTCTGATTGAGCAAAGCTCTCTTCTCCGCGTCGATCACTTCCTTCTGCTGGGCATAGAGCGCCTGCACTTTTTGGGTGACCAGGGCAATAAATTCCGGGTTGAACTGAATATCTTTGAACTTTTCTTCGATCTGATGTTCCAGCTCTTTGACCTCGATGTTTTGCCCCTGGTTGGCGTGAAGCCGCTCGCTGCCTCTCTTACCGTCGAAGGCGCAATGGTAATAGGCGATGTTCTTTCTGGGGTGACGCTCGGCGGTGTATCGTCCTCCGCAGAGATGGCAAAAAACAAATCCTCTCAGCAGAAACTGGTGTGTTCTGCGGCGGCTGGCATGGAGGTTGTGGGCATTCAAGATCTGGAGAACCTGGTAGTGCTCTTCCCTGGCGATCATGGGCTTGTGGTTCCCTGTTTTTTCCTGCCTATTCCAGCGCATCACGCCGGCATAGAAAGGGTTCTTCAAAATGCCCGTGATGACGCTGTTGCAAAGCCGTTTGCCGGTGTGAGATCGCAGCCCTTTCTGGTAGAGCCTGTCGGCAATCTCAATGGCGGAATAATTCCCTGCGAGGTACAGCTTGAAACCGGTTCTGAGAAGCGGCCACTTTTCGGGATCCGGAACCACGATCTTCTGGCCGCCTTTGGTCGTTTTACTGAGATACCCTAACGGAGCCCAGCCGGGCCACCAGCCGGAATCAAATTTCTCCTGCAAGCCTTTCTTGGTTTTCCGGCTGTTGATATCCGATTGGAACTGGTTCACGCTGGCAATAATCGTATCAATCATCTTTCCTTCCGGACTGTCATCCAGCATCGGTTGGGCCACGGAGATGAGTGTAACGCCGGCTTTTTGGAGCAAGGCCCGGATGGTCAAATGGTCCTTGGTGTTTCTGGCCAGACGGTCGGTTTCCTGTACGATGACGGCCTGGACGAATTTTCTTTGTTGGATGGAGGAGAGGAGTTCCTGAAGCGCCGGCCGGTCAAGGGTGGTGCCGCTCTTTCCTTCGTCGCGGTACACGGCGGCTACCCGGTACCCGTTCTGATGGGCGAACTGGCGGCAGTACTTCTCCTGGGCATCCAGAGAATATCCTTGCTCCGCCTGCTCTTCGGTGGAGACTCGGCAATAGATAATGGATGTATGCATATCGTTGAAACAACTGGGGTGAGTCGAGATATGAAATGGCTCACTCGCAGATGCAAACTTTAATAAATTAATATTCAACCAGTAAGGTGATGGTCACTAGTTTTGAAGAGCTGTTATCACGAGAAATGTTAAGAAACCCTATAGTCTCCAGTCCGTCGAGGTAACAGTATAGAGCCCTGGGATTATAATTGATCTTTTTCGACAATCTATCGAGATTACAAAAGAGTTCTCGATGGTCCGGTTTGGTTAATTGGAGAAGCTTTGCGTAGAGCTTGAAGTATTCCGGTAATATTCCTGATAGTGCCAGGCGAAGTAGTCCTGAATTGTTGGTAAGGGGGCAGTCTGAATACATATAGTTAAATTTAAATTAAATATAAATAAACTCGGTTGCGTCCTATGTACTTAACTTTCCGGCTTTCACACTCTTGCGTGAGAGTCCATCTCGAGATGCGTTCCTACATCTCTGCGTGAGAACGAGGAACAATTTTCAGACGCGGGTTGATTAACTGGAACACATTCATAAGCTTCCTCTATAGGTAACCGGGGCATAGATATAGGAAAAAGGTTCGATTCCTCTTGCCCCTGCCAAGGTGGGAAAAATTGCCAAAAGAGGTAAGTTCTCTCCTAAAAACATAAAACCCAAGGCTCATTATGAGCCTTGGGAACCATTGAAAAAAATAGTACTTATACGATATACTTTAGATACTAAACGTGGGAAGGATAATTCGTTTGTCCTTCCTGTTCTTATTTGTCTTCAATCTCGAATTGATGGCTCATCGATGTGGTTTTTAGTTGGGGTCATCCTTTTTGCCAGAAGGTCTTACTATTACCCTCAAAAAATTAACCAGCCTGGAAAACTGTTCCAACGCCTCCTTTTTGGATATCTTCTCCTTAAATTTCTCAAAATAAATCTTCTGGTATTTCTCAAGTGTTTTTTCGTCAATTTTCATTGATTTGTTTTAATTATTATTGTAGCTCTGCAGTCGTTTTTGCTTCCGCTGGTTTGTGATTAGTTTGTCTTTAGAAGCAATATTTCCTCTCTTTTTTCCGAGTCCGGCATTTCTTACAGTGGTGGTATGGAACAAAATGCTACCATCTCTAAACCTTCCCTAGGTTCTACCATGAAAAAGAACCAACCGTCAAATACCAGAAATACAAGAGAAGGGAAAGGCGATAAGTTATCTGAAATGTTTGCGGAACAATTTGCTCATACTTTATGGCAATACTATTGGTATAAGGTTTCACGCGGAAAATCTCGAAGCGTTAAACGAGCAATAGAATAATTTGTCTTTTTATATAAGCGCTTTGAAGTAACGAATAAGCAAAAAATCACTAAATTAGGCCTAATATAGTGAATTAGCTCACTAAATTAGGCCTCTACCATTTCTCGAAAAGCAAGCAGCTATTTTGGGGAAACAGCTTAAGCGAAACAAGATTTTTTTGCTTTGTTTTAGGTATTGTTGACAAAAACAGGCATAAGGCATATAATGTAATAAAATAATTACAAAAAGGATATAATATTGTAATTTATTTTACACACATATGAAAAAGAGGCTACTCTACTATGAAATTGAGAAATATTTGAATCATAAAAACGCCTTGGTAATTACGGGAATGCGCCAGGTAGGCAAAACAGTCCTTATGCGCCAACTTTTTGAGAGCATTTCCAGTCCGTACAAATTATGGTTTGATTTTGACAATCCCCTGGATCAAAAGATGTTTGAGGATACCGAATATCGTAATATCTATTTGCGTCTTCAGGAAGCGGCGGGCGCCAAAAATGAACGGTTGACTGTATGTGTTGATGAAATCCAGAATTTTCCCGAAATCACCAAAATTATAAAATTCCTCATTGACCATTATAACGTCAAGTTTATTGTCACCGGCTCCTCCAATTTTTATCTCAAAAACTTATTTCCCGAATCGTTAAGCGGCCGAAAATTTCTCTATGAGCTTTGGCCGCTCAGTTTCCAGGAGTACTTATATTTCAATGATCAAATAAGTCTGGAGGAAGCCCTGCGCCACGACCTTTCTGCAGCGTTGCGCGCTCCTGAGCTGATTCAATGCGTCAAGCGGGACGAGTATTACAAAGCGTATGAGGAATTCGGCGGATTCCCTGAGGTCGTGACAACCAAAGATATCCCGACGAAAGAGCACATCTTAAAAAATATTTTTACTTCTTTTTTTGAAAAAGATCTGAACATTTTATCTGATTATAAAGATATTCGGGAACTGCGAGATCTTATCTTGCTCCTGGTGCCTCGAGTGGGATCCATGCTGGAAATATCCAGACTGGCGAGTGAGTTGGGGGTGGATCGAGTAAAAATATACCACTATCTGGCCTTCCTGCAGGGCACGTTCTTTATCCGCCTTTTGCCAAAATTTTCCAAAAGCATTGATCGAACTGTGGCGGGGGGAAAGAAGGTGTATTTTTCCGACACCGGAATATTAAACAGCATTGGCAAAGTCAATGACGCGCAACTGTTTGAAAACGCAGTTGTGAATCAGTTGTCGCGGTATGGAGAGGTGAGTTTTTATTACAAGAAGAATACTGCCGAAATTGACGCGATTGTCAATAAGGAAATCGCGTTTGAAATTAAACTGCACGCTACGCCTCGGGATCTTCACCGTCTGGAAAAACTGAGCCAGAATGTACCCGTCAAGAACTACTTTCTCATCAGCCGGACCTGCAAAGAGCAGGAGCGCACGCTTTTTCCGACGCATTTATAGCCTTACCATTTTTAAACTTCTTACTGATTTACAGAAAAGTTTTTGCAAAATTGAAAACTATTTACAATCATGAAAACCTTTGATGCACTCGTAACCCAAAAAGGAAAAATTCCGCAAGAAGAGCTTGAAGCTTTTTTCTCATCTTTGGAACCTGTGTCCATAGAAGAAATGACAGGTGAATGGACAGGAGGATATTTCCCTATGGGCAAAAGCAAATTAGAATTTTTTCTAAATGATTTTGGCATATGCAAATGGTATGGAAAAAGCTTTTTATCCAGAGACAAAGTGAAATCTTTGATATTCTCCTTGTGTGGAATTAAATTCAATATTCCTGTCGCGGGTATCGCGGTTCTTCGCCGGCTGGAATTCAGAGGTAAGATTTCCACTTCCATGATTTACAGCTATTTGC
>CAYLWX010000012.1:32205-32569 GCA_964387895.1 uncultured Bdellovibrionales bacterium
AGGAAAATTGATAATACTACCGTAATGGGAGCGATGGAGATGAAGGGAAAGGTGAGTATTTATTTTTATTTAAGAAAGGAGAAGTCGCTACAATAATAGACGTAATTCAGTTATAAGCTCTTCAAAGATCGTTTAACCTCCCGTAGTTTTTCCCTCATCATAGCCAGATATTCCTTATCCTGAAGGGTTATGAGAATCGCTGGACTGGGGAGCCAAGAAATTAGATACGAACTCATTTTTTGAAGACGAGAGGGTTCGCTCGCCCAGCCCCGCCAATGGCGGGGCTGGGCTTCGCTCCGCGACGGCGGAGCCGTCGCTTTGGCGGGAAATGAAGCGGATTTTAATGCTTTCGGGGGAATAGAAA
>CAYLWX010000013.1:0-28525 GCA_964387895.1 uncultured Bdellovibrionales bacterium
CAGGTGATTGTGAATAACTTCCAGGATATATTTGGGTGGATGAAACAGTAGTAAATTAGTTACGTAGTTGATTAGTTGAATAGGAACAGAAGATATCTTTTATAATCCCTATTTGACTGCACAATTAATTAACTAGCTAACTAATTTTATATTCCTGCCTGGAAATTACCGCTGCGTATACTTTTCTCGCTCCTTGTTGTTTTAACATGCGCGCGCATTCTGAAAGGGTGGAACCAGTGGTGGCAATGTCGTCGATAAGCAGGATAGTTTTGTCTTGTATGCTATTTGTGTTATTTAAAGAAAACGCATAGCGGACATTTTCTTTTCTTTCCGCGTAGATCTTTATTTTCATTTGCGGGGGAGTGTATCTTTTTCGGGTGAGGACGGTGGTATCTACTGGAATGGGTGAATTATAGAAAAGATTAGCGCTAACATACCTGGCAAGCAATTCAGACTGGTTAAAGCCTCTCCACCTTTCGCGCCTTGGATGAAGCGGGATAGGGATAATAAGATGGGGAGCGGGCAGCGGATGCGTCCGTAAACCGCGCAGTATTAATTTTCCCAATGGAACATGCAGATCACGCGCAAAGCGGTATTTATACACGCTGATTATGTGAACAATACCTTCCGAGTGGTAATTAACGGCTACCATTATGCCATCAACAGGCGGAGCATTGCGCCTGCATTCTTCGCATGTAAGCCCGTTTTCAGTGATGGTTCTTTCACATGCTGGACACATCTGGAAGGTAACGAGCGGTATTTTTTCCAGGCACGGATCGCAAAGCCACATGCCAATCGATCCGCAACGAAGACAGTGTACGGGGAAAAGAGTGTCCAGGATGACTTTTTGAAGAGATGATAACAATTTAAGAAAGTATAATTTTTTCTTTGTCCGCTCTTATCTTGATATGATTCTTCTTTACTTTATTATAAATAATCATTTCGGCGATTTTATCTTCGATAAGTTCCTGGATATTCTTTCTTATGAGCCGCGCTCCTTCGTGGAGCGATATGCTTCGGTTCGCGATATATCGCGCGGTGGCTTTGTCGTAGGATAATTTTATTTTCAGTTCAGACGTTCTTTTTCGTAATTTTTCCAACTCCAGTATGGCAATCTTGTATAGTTCTTTCTTTCCCAAGGCCTCAAACACCACTATATAATCCAAGCGGTTCAGCAATTCCGGTTTTACTCTCTTTTTGATTTCTTCGAGCGTGTGATCCCGGATAGTATTGAATTCGCGGGATATCCCCCCGGGGTTCCTATTGGAAGAAAATCCCATTCTTGAGGCGCAGGTAAACTCATCAGTTCCGATATTGGAAGTAAGGAGGATTATCGTGTTTTTAAAACTCACTCGTAATCCTTGCGCGTCAGTTAAAATTCCGTCTTCCAATATCTGGAGAAGAATATTAAGTATGGAAGGATGAGCCTTTTCTATTTCATCAAAAAGTACCACGGAATAAGGATTTTTTCTCACTTTCTCCGTCAAATTGCCTCCCTCGCCATATCCTACATATCCCGCGGGAGATCCAATAAGGGACGCCAGGCTATGGTGTTCCATTAGTTCACTCATATCGATTCGGATAAGGGATTTTTCGGAGCCAAAAAACTCACACGCGAGTATTTTAGCAGTTAATGTTTTTCCTACTCCTGTCGGACCAAGAAAAAGAAACGAGCCTAACGGCCGGTCAGGATTAGAGATTCCCGCCTGGGAACGAAGCAGGGTGTTGCATAATTTATCCACTACCTCTTCTTGTCCCACAATTTTCGATTGAATAAGATCGCGAACATTCTTTATCTCACGGCCTCTTTCCCGAGAAAGCTTTTCCATGGGAATTCCCGATATTCGGGAAATAGTTTCCAATATATCTGCCGCCTGAATGGCAATTTTATGCTCTCTTTCCACTTCCATTTGTCTTTTGGTGAAGCCTTCTATTATCGTGTCCAGTTCCTGCTCTCTCGCGCGCAATTGAATTGCTCTTTCAAAATTCTCTTCCGTGACCGCGGTTTCTTTTTCATTTAAGAGGCGCGTTTTCTCTTCCAGCAGTTTTTTGAGTTGTTTATTAAAATCGGAGACTTTGTGTTTCGATCGAATATGCGAAGCGGTTTCATCCAGGGTGTCGATGGCTTTATCAGGAAGAAATCTGTTTTGAATGTAGCGGTTACTTAAGTCTACTGAAAGCGCTATGGCTTCCGGGGAAATAGATACATTGTGAAACGACTCATAGTGTTCTTTAATGCCGGACAATATCTTTTTGGCTTCTTCCGGTTCCGGCTCTTTTACGTATACCGGCTGGAATCTTCTTTCCAGCGCCGCGTCTTTTTCAATATATTTTTTATACTCCGCGAGGGTAGTCGCGCCTATTATTCGCGTCTCTCCCCGGGAAAGTGACGGCTTTATGATGTTAGCCAGATCGAGACTTCCCGCTACGTTGCCCGCGCCGATGATATTGTGGATTTCGTCAATAAAGAGGAGGATATTCTTGTTCGAGGATACTTCTTTGATTATTTCTTTCAGGCGCGACTCGAATTCTCCCCTGAAACTGGTGCCCGCTATGAGCTGGGCGATGTCCAGACTCATTATTCTTTTTCCGTAAATGGACTTTGGCACTTCGCCTTCGTGAATTATTTGTGCCAGTTTAGAAACTAGCGCGGTTTTTCCAACCCCGGGATCCCCTATGAGGAGCGGGTTGTTCTTATTTTTTCTTCCTAAAATATTTACCATTCTTTCAATTTCTTTCTCTCTTCCTATTATTATCTCCTGTCTTTCTCGCACCTCTTCGTTAATGTCCGCGCAAAACTTGTCCAGGTAGGGAGTGGGAGAGGAATTAGCTTTTCCCTTATGGCTAATTATTTCCGGCAAGTTCAGTATTTTGGAAAGATTGGGCAAAGCTTCCGGATAGAAAATTGATTTAATCGACTGGCTCACCTTTCTTACCGCGGTTCTACCGTTTTCTGTTTTTTGAAACGAGTGGGGGATTACCTTTTGAATGAGCGTGTTCGGTGAATCCAATAACGCGTAAATAAGGTGCTCGGTGCCCACATAGGAATAGTTAAATTCTTTGGCTATGGCGTATGCTTTAATGAAAATCTTTTTTAATTCTTCGGAAGGCAACAGTATGGCGGGAGCGGCAATTGAAGGGGAGTGTTTTTTCAAGAGCGTGCTCATTTTTTTACTATTCAGTCCCAAATCGGCTATTATATTGCCTCCTATGCTGCCCTTTTCAAGATAAATAGCGTATAAGAGATGGATATTGAGTATTTCTCCATACTCAAATTTTCTGGCAATTTGTGCTGCCTTGAGTAATGAATTTTTTGCGTGATTCGTCAATTTTTGTCCGGCTTGCGTGTGGTTAAATAATTCGTTGTGGATCATAAGTAGTGCAAATGAGGTTCTTTATTTAGTGTATTTTTAAATCATGCGCGTGTCAACCGTTTAGCTTACTTTGCATTTCCTGGGAATATTTTTTAGTTTTCGGCATTATCTTTATAATTTTCCAGGCAATAAATCGATCTCTATAAAAATAAAAGATTGTGGATAACTTTGCGCATAGGTGTTTCTTGATAAGTATGATAAAATAAAAAATATATAACTTCTGGATAGAGAAAATAACTACACGCTCAACGCAATGTTTGGAATTGATAAAAATAGTTTTATCGGTGTTGATGTTGGTACTTCCAGTATCAAAGTAGCAGAGATTAAAGTGATCAACAAAAAGCCGATGTTATCCAACTATGCCTGGATGAAGCTGGGAAAATCGGAAGGAAATGTTTCTTCGGTTTCGTTTGATACTGATCTCCCCGTGTATTTAAAAAGGATAGTGAAAGAAGCGCAATTTAAAAGCAGTAACGCGTATGCTTCAATTCCCGCCTTCGGAGGATTGATAACCCTTATTGAATTTCCGGAGATGAGCCAGGAGGATATTAACCAGGCAATACGATTTGAAGCTCATAAGTACATTCCTACTTCTCTGGATGACATTGTGTTAAGCTGGGACATTATAGGAAGAAAATCCTCAGGCACTCTGCTTAGGAAGATAGGTATCAACAGCAGGGACGCGGCAAAATCAGAGGAGAAAAAAATTCAGATACTTCTTGTCGCCGCTCCCAGGAATAAAGTAGAAAAATATGAAAAGTTAATAAGAGAAGCCGGACTCAAATTAAAATCCATAGAAATAGAAAGTTTTTCTCTTGTGCGCTCTCTGGTAGGCAATGACCCTGGAAATTTTGTGATTGTGGATATAGGTTCCCGGGTTTGCAATATTATTTTAGTTGAAAAGGGAATTATAAAAGTAAACAGAAACATAGACGCAGGCGGGCGCGATATTACCCAGGCGATCGCGAAAAGCATGGATCTGGAAGAAGAGCGGGCGGAAAAGTTTAAAATTTCCGGCAAGGACATTCTTGCTAAAGGATCCCATATCGCGTTACCGACTCTTGATCTTATCGCGAACGAAATTAAAAGAGTGGTGGAGGCGTATTACAAAGGAGACAAAGATCTCAAAGTAGATGGAGTGATTCTTTCTGGCGGTACTGCCGGATTTTCAGGTATCAAGGAATATTTCGCCAATTCGCTGAATCTTAAGATTATTCTGGGAAATCCGTTGGGAAGAATGGAATATGACACCCGGCTGGAATCGAAACTTAATAGTATCAGGTCTCAGTTTTCAGTCTGCATCGGTCTCGCTCTTAAAGGGTTTGAAGAATATTATTCATAACTATATCCGAACTTGCCTTGCTTTTAATAAAAATGAGCTTTAAAGGCAGTTTGTAAACAGTAACACAAACAATATGGTCAATATTAATTTAACTACTTCAAGTTCCCAATTTGAAAAGAAGGGGTTTCCTTATAAAAAAGGACTCATAGTGATGATTCTCGTGCTTCTTTTGCTGGGGGGAATATACCTTGGCATTACTTTGTTTAAAAATTACACGTTATCCCAGACTTCGCTTGTGAATAATGAATATAAAATCGAGTACGATAAATTAATAAGTGAAAGCAATAAGAGCATTATTGACTTTCAGAGCCGAATGGCGGCCGCCGATAAACTGGTAAGTCAAAATAATGCCGCCCTGGAAACTCTTTTGCAAGTTGAAAAAAGCATACTTCCCGGAGTGTATATTTCGTCGTATAAATACGATGACAGCAAAAAAGTTCTTACGCTTGAAAATTTTGCCGATGATTTTAATCTGGTGGCTAAGCAGATTTTGAGTTTTAAGCAGCTTGATTATTTTTTACAAGTAGCCCCGGAAAAGACGGGGATAGATACTAATGGGAAAGTCGGGTTTAACGTTGAGTTGAAAGTTAAATAATTTATATAAGACTCCGGCAGTTTAACAAGATAGATTTAACACATCTTATACCGCCGGAGCATTACCGTGTATATGAAAATAAAAATGCTTATCGCCCCGCTCTTGATAGTGTTTGCTATATGGATGTCCATATGGGTGTTGGTTCCCGGCTATTATGATCTTCAGGGGAAAAGACAGGAGTTGCGGGAAGCCCAGGGAAAGCTTCTGGATGTGCAGGAAAAAAATAAAAGAGTCGCGGGCTTAATGGAAGACCTGAATAAAAGGACGGATGAACAAAATATACTCTTCCGGTATCTTCCTTCCGAAAGAAAAGAAGAAGAAATTATTGATAATTTAAATTATCTCGCTTCACATGAGGGGCTTTCGGTTATTGAAATCTCAATGGTCAAAAAAGAAGGAGCAACAGCTGTGCAGGCAAGCGCTCCTGAAATAAACGCCCCCTTTGTTTCAGGAGGAAATAATGCGGGTTCAACATCTCCTCCTTCCGGCGGATCCGGATCGGCGGCTGATCAGGCTGCCAGGGTAGTAGCTACTCCCGTAAATTTAGACACGAATTTCGTCGTGATGGGTACCTATGATAAGATAAAAATTTTTGCGCAAAAACTTGCTTCTCTGAAAAGATTTAACATGATTCAATCAATGGATATCTCCAGAGACGAATTGGAAGAAGAGTCGGAAAAACCGAGTGACATTCTAAAAGCGGAGATGAAGCTGAGCTTTAACTATCTTTCCAGAATGAAGGCTTCATCGAATATCAATAACGCGATATTTTATAAGGAAAAGTTTGATATTTCCGCAGTAGAAAGCATAAAAAACAAGATGAATACGGACATGGTTGATTTGAAAGTCGATCTAAAAAGCCGAAGCAACCCTTTCATGCCGGTTCAATAAGGATTTCTTAACGAGTGGATATCTATGAATAACCCTTATAAGACAAAGAGAAAGATTTTTTCAAAGACTGGTACTACGGGAAAACACGCGGCGGTGCGGGAAACAATAGAGCGTCTGGAGAAAGCTCCGAAAGATATTGAGCGGGAAGTGGTCAGTATCTTTCCCCAGGAAGTGGCTGAAAAGCATAAGATGGTAGCCTTTGAAAAGAGTGGCAATGTGGTGAAGGTAGCCATGGTTGACGCGAAAAATATTGACGCGCTTAATGTGTTAAGATTTGTCGCGGAAAAAGAAAAAATTGAAATAAAAATATACGAAACATCCAGCGAAGTTTTCAGGGAAATGTTCAGTTTTTATTCCGGTCCGACTGAAATAGTGGAAAAGGCCGTGAAGTCGTTTCAGGAAGACGTTTCATTGCGCATGCGCGGTGAACATGCAGAAGAAGATGGAAGCAAGGAAGAAATCTTGAAAGACGCTCCGGTCACGAAGTTAGTGCAGGTAGTGATAAGTCACGCGGTCGAAGGCAAGGCGAGCGATATTCATATAGAGCCTATGGAAAGTGATTACCGGGTGAGATTTCGAGTGGACGGAGTGTTGCATGTAAGTCTGATTTTACCCAGGGAAATTGGTCCGGTGGTGGTTTCAAGAATTAAAATTCTCGCGAATTTAAAAATAGACGAGAAACGCAAACCCCAGGACGGGAGGTTCAGAGTGTCGAGCAATGGAAAAGACATTGACTTTCGAGTTTCCACACTACCGGTTATTAACGGAGAGAAAGTGGTAATGAGAATTCTGGATAAAGAAGGCGGAGTCGCGAAGATTGAATCTTTGGGGTTGCTGGGGACGGCGTATAAAAATATGGAGTCCGCGATAGGGGAGACGTACGGTATGGTTTTAATAACCGGTCCTACCGGTTCAGGAAAATCAACGACTCTTTACGCGTTGTTAAAAATTTTAAACAAAGAGGAAAGAAATATCATCACGCTGGAGGATCCGATAGAGTATAATATAGAAGGACTTAACCAAAGTCAGATAAAGCCGGAAATAGGCTATACATTCGCGAGCGGACTTCGCACTATTTTGCGGCAGGATCCTAATGTAATTATGGTGGGGGAGATACGGGATTCGGAAACGGCGGAGTTGGCGGTTCACGCGGCGCTTACCGGACATCTTATGTTTTCCACTCTGCATACCAATACCGCGATTGGCGCTATTCCGCGACTTATCGACATGGGGATTGAATCTTTTTTGCTTGCTTCCTCTCTTCGGCTGGTAGTCGCGCAAAGGTTGGTGCGGAGAATATGCGAAAATTGCAAAGAAGAAGCAGATGTGCCTGACGTGGTGCGGGGGAAAGTGGAGGAAGAAATGAAGAATATTCCCCGGAATGAAATTCAGAAGTATAATGTGAACATGGAAGGAGAAGTAAAATTTTATCACGGAAAAGGATGCGACGCGTGCGGCAATACGGGGTTGAAAGGAAGAGTCGCGATCTATGAGGTGGTGCCGGTTACCAATGAAATAAAAAGTATTATTATTGAAAAAAACGGCAGCGAAGGGTTGCTTGAGAAGGAAAGAAATACTATGGGAGTGCTCACTATCAAGCAGGACGGGTTGCTAAAAGTGATTATGGGGCTTACCACGTTGGAAGAAGTGGAAAGAGTGACTGAAGGCAGCATTGGACTGGCCGAAGAAACAGACCCGAAGTGAGTGTGGTATATATGATAATTTTTAAATCTTGACCAATATGGCAAACCAGACGAAGAAAAAAATAATGATAGTAGAAGATGATTCTTTTGTAATGGATATTTACCAGACTAAGCTTTCCCGTGAAGGATTCGAAGTAATTGAGGCGGTGAACGGTAC
The DNA here is from genome assembly GCA_964387895.1 of uncultured Bdellovibrionales bacterium. Taxonomy (GTDB): domain Bacteria; phylum Patescibacteriota; class Minisyncoccia; order Moranbacterales; family UBA2206; genus CAYLWX01. The sequence goes on from CAYLWX010000013.1 coordinate 8,063, forward strand.
GGAAGCAATAAAAAAAATGCGCGCTGGCGAACCGGATTTGGTTCTTTTGGATATCGTGATGCCTTACATGAACGGACTGGAGATATTGAAAAAAATAAAAGAAGATAAAGACTTGAAGAAACTGCCGGTCATTCTCCTTACTAATTTAAGCCAGAAAGAAGATATCCAGGAGGGGTTAGCATTGGGAGCGGCGGACTATCTGATTAAGTCCCACTTCACGCCCACTGAAGTAATGGAAAAAGTGAGAAAACAATTATCCTAAAGTGTGGTACAATAGATATAACGTATAAATTTAATTCACTATGCGAGTGGGCAGTAGAAAAACAATATGAGCATCATGCACGCGGAACAGAGGGTGAAAAATTTATTGAGGCTGGTGGCGCAACAGGGGGCTTCTGATCTTCATATCACGGTCGGGCGTTTTCCTACTTTGCGTATTGACGGACGGCTTTTCCCGCTCACGGAAGACGCGCTTCTTACTCCGGCGGAAACCAAGGCGATGAGCGAGGTGATTTTAAATGAAGACGGAAAGAAAAAACTAATTGAAGAAGGGCAGGCTGATTTTTCCTATAATTTTGAAGAGAAAGCCAGATTCAGAGTAAACGCGTTTTTTCAACAGGGATATGTAAGTATGGCGTTTCGTCTTATTCCAAAAGAAATAAGAGCCCTTGATCAGTTAGGTGTTCCTGAGGTGCTGTATGAATTTACTAAATATTCCCAGGGGTTGTTTCTTATCGTCGGTCCGGTGGGCCATGGAAAATCAACTACTCTGGCGGCGCTGATCAATTATATAAACCACACCCAGGAGAAACACATTATCACCATTGAAGATCCAATCGAATACATCTATGAGCAGGACAAGTGCATTATTAACCAAAGAGAAATTTACCAGGATTCCAAGTCGTTCCAACAGGCGCTAAAGGCGGTTTTTCGAGAAGACGCGAATGTGGTGCTTATTGGAGAAATGAGAGATTTGGAAACTATCGGTACCGCCATGACCGCGGCGGAAACCGGTCATTTAATTTTCGCGACATTACATACCAACGATTCCCCCCAGACCATTGATAGGATTATTGATGTGTTTCCTTCTCACCAGCAAAACCAGGTTCGGTCGCAGCTGGCGAATGTGTTGCTGGGAGTAGTCTCTCAGAGACTCGTTCCCAAGATAGACGGCGGAAGAGCGCCGGCATTGGAAATAATGATTAAAAATCACGCGGTGGAAAATCTTGTCAGGGAAGGAAAAACATACCAGATAGACAGCGTAATTGAAACAGGTTCCAACCAGGGAATGGTTACTATGGACAGCTCCTTGGCAGATCTGGTACGCAAGGGATTGGTGTCAATGGAAAGCGCGGGTGTTTACGCGAAAGATCCGAAAAATTTTCAGACCATATTATAGTTTCTTACATAAAACTATTTAAAAATAGAAACAAAAATGAAATTTATTTTTAAGGCGAAAACCAAACAGGGGGAACTAAAGGAAGGCATTATTGACGCGTCGAGCCGTGATGCGGCAATAGAAGTGTTGCAAAAAAACACTCTTTTTCCCGTGAGTATCCGGGAGGAAAAAATCGGTAACTCTTTAAATAAACTTCTGCTTCGCTTTATGGAGCGGGTTAATTCCAAGGAACTGGTCGTGTTTTTCAGGCAGCTTTCCATATTGATCGAAGCGAAAGTGCCGATTATTGTTTCTCTTTCTACCATTAAAGAACAAACCGAGAACCAATACTTTCAAAAAGTGATCGAAGAAATGGTCAATGATATCCAGGACGGCCTTCCTTTTTCGGACTCGCTTAAAAAACATTCCGATGTGTTTTCTACTCTCGCCATCAATATTATAAAAGCGGGGGAAGTTTCCGGAAATTTGATGAAATCGGTAGGATACGTGGCGGATAATATAGAAAAAAATCACGCGCTGGCGGTTAAGGTAAGATCGGCCATGATGTATCCGGGCGTAATTTTGTGCGTGTTTTTTATCATAGGTTTTCTTATCATGACTTTTGTGGTGCCAAGCCTGACTTCAATGATTAAGGACTTGGGAGTGGAAACTCCCTGGTATACTGATATGCTTATTATATCGAGTGATTTTATGGCTAATTACTGGTGGGCGGTAGTGATTATTATTTTTGGTTTTATAGGCGGGTTCGTTTATTATGTTAAAACTGACGAAGGCCGGAAGGAGTGGGATCAGATAAAAATAAAACTGCCGATATTTGGACGACTTTTTAAAAATATATACATTGCCAGACTTGCTGATAATTTAAGCATTCTCCTTGTAGGGGGTATTCCCATTATTCGGGCGCTTACCGTAGTAAGTTCGGTAACCAACAATTCGGTATATGAAGCTATTTTTCTTAAGGCAGCTGAAGAGGTCAGGGTGGGAGGAAACATAAGCGACGTGTTTAAAAAATATCCGCTTATCCCTCCGATTGTTTCCCAGATGGTGAAAATTGGTGAAGAATCAGGCCAGGTAGATTTAGTGTTAAAACATGTCGCTAACTTTTATGAGGGGGAAACAGATGAAATTACCAAAAACCTAACTACTCTGATTGAGCCTATCTTGATGGTTATTATCGGCTCGGCGGTAGGATTTCTAGCCTTTGCGGTGTTAATGCCGATTTATAATATTGCCGGGCAACTGTAGAGGAAGAAAGAACGAAGAATAATAAATTAAGCGAGTTTATTTTTTAATAAAAGTCTGATTGTTTAGTATAATAAATGAAGTATTAAGAAAAAGAAGAAGGTTGTAAATAATTTGCTTTACTCTTTCTTCTTTGTTCTTACTTCTTAAAATTGAAAGGAGGTGAACTATGAAACACAAAAATAAAAGAGCGTTTACGTTGATTGAACTTTTGATTGTCATTGCTATTATCGGTATTTTGGCATCGGTAGTACTAGTGAGTTTAAACAGTGCGAGAAACAAGGCAAACGCGGCATCTGCTAAAGCAACTATTTCTAGCTTGGGACCAGCTGTTGCGGTCTGTTGCGATAATCCTGCTAATACATTTAATACTGTAATAGGAGGGGATGTGTGCAGTACGGCAGTTGGTTCTGTGCTTCCTACGGCAGCACAGCTGAAATCTACTAATGTGACTTACGCACAGGTAGCCAACTGTCAAGCAACTACTCCTTCTATCACGGTTACTCCTGCGGGCCATCCGTTAGCTGCGTGTAATGCTGCTTTTACGGTAAGTGCAAATGGAATGACTCCACCAGCAGGATGTTAAATTAAAGTTTTCTATGCTTGCTAATCGGAGAATCGGATTGGCAAGCAGATGAAGAATTTAAATTATGCTTGTATTAATTCTTTTTCTCGCGGGTCTTATTGTCGGCAGTTTCCTTAACGTCGTCATATGCCGTCTTCGCCAGGCGGAAAGTTTCATGTGGGGAAGATCAAAGTGTCCTCAATGTAAGAGCGTGATTCGATGGTATGACAATGTGCCGGTGGTAAGTTTTATTCTTTTGCGGTCCAAATGCCGGAATTGCAAGAAAAAAATTTCCTGGCAGTATCCTTTGGTGGAAATTGGTACGGGGACACTGTTCGCGCTTACAGGACTTAAAATAATAGATGCTTCCAGTGTAAATACCTGGTTAATGGCCGGACATATGCTTGTATTTTTTAGTTTTTTAGTAGTGATTTTTATCTATGATTGGCTGTATATGGAAATTTCCAGCCTGGTGTTGTGGGTAGCGATAGTATGGACTATACTATTTAATTTATTCTTTGACTGGATAACTAATGAGCGGGGAATTGCCCATATATTAAACCTTTCCACGTATTCAGGAGTGTTGGGCGCTTGCGCGGGATTCCTGTTTTTTTTCTCGTTAGTAGCAATTTCCAAAGAAAAATGGATGGGGGAGGGAGACGCGTATCTCGCAATTTTGCTTGGATTATTCCTGGGTTGGCCAAAAATATTACCGGCCGTCATCATCGCGTTTCTTATTGGGGCGGCAACGGGAATCACCCTGATTGCGGTGGAAAAAAAGCACATGAAAAGCCAGATTCCATTTGCTCCATTCCTGGTATTGGGAACCATCATCAGCGCGTTTTTTTATAAAGAAATTGTTTCCTGGTACTTTGGATTTTTATTTTAACTTAGTAGTTCAAACACGTGAAAAACTATCGCGCGGTAACCATGATAGAAATGATAATTGTAATAGCGATTATTGGTATTATGGCGGGATTGGTAATGGTTTCTCTTCAGTCGGGAAGATCGTCCTCACGCCTTCAATCTGCCCAGCGTAATGTGACTGCCACTATCAAGCTGGCGCAAAGTTACGCTTTGCAAGGAAAAACGCAAGGCGGGGTGACGCCGTGCGGATACGGGTTTCGATTCACCGCGAATAACGCGTATGAGATTTTTTATAATCCACGGACAGGAGGATACACTAGTTGTAACGAACAAAACAATGTATTGAATATGGCCGATCTTCAATATAATGGAACAAGCCAGACCGCGGAATTCTACACGCTTGACGCGGGAGTTACCCTGAATAGCCCCGTGGTTACTGATTTTACTGCCAGTAGCGCTGATAACGCCACGGAAATTTATTTTACTATCCCGCACGCGAACGCGTTTAAAAAAGATGGAACAAAGTATGACGCGGAAACTAATCTGAGATTTATCTTTTCAGGCGATACGAAAGATATTACCATCCGTATCGGGGGGTATGTGAGTGAATAATATAATTATGAAAAATAACACATACAAATGTTTTTCCCTGGTTGAAGTGATGACGGCAATAGCATTGATTGTCATTGGATTGCTTGCGGCGGTAACTTTGCTTGTTTCAGGGTTAAGAGACTCAATGGGTAGCCGGGATCAAATAACCGCGGGGCTTCTGGCGCAGGAGGGAGTGGAATTGGCGAGGAATATCCGCGATAACAGCTGGTTTTCTGGATCCGGAAAATCGTTCCAGAATTTTCCAAACAACGACGAGACTGATTGCATCGTTGATATTGACGATAGCGGTATGAATGTTTCAAATAGTGATTGTAATAAACCCTTCGCGCGGGAAAATTTATATCTTCTTAATGGCCAATATCGCAGTTATGATTTTAGGGGAACAGGGAGCGCGACTAAGTTTTCCCGGAAAATTGATTTTTTGTATGACGTGAATCCTAGTAATAGCGCCGAAGTTGCTACTATAACCAGCATGGTAGTGTGGGGAAATTCTTTTCCTACTGTGACTAATTGTACCACGGCAAATAAGTGTGTATATACCCAAATCGAACTCACTAGGTGGGGAGAATAATATTTTTGTAAAATAATTTTATTGGTATGTTAAGAAATAAGACAATATGTAATGGGTTTTCTCTTGTGGAGCTTCTTGTCGCCATGTCTATATTTATTATAGTGATTACTACGGTAATCGGGACATTCGGCAATGTGGTTAATGTGAGGAGGAAAGCAAAGAGCGTTCAGCAGAATTTAGAAAACATGAAATATGTTATGGAACTGATGGCAAAAAATGTAAGAATGAGTAGTAAAACTACGGATGGCGGAAGCAATCAAACTATATATATGTATAATAATTCGGAAGAAAAATGTATTAGTTATATGTTTACGGGGAGTTCCCTGGAAAAAGCAGAAAATGGAGATAATAAGAATGACTGTGGTTTGGGGTCGACTTTTTCTAGCTATATTTCGATTGCATCCGGAAGTATAACAGGGAAATTTTCCGTTGTTTCTTCTGATGATTCTCCTAAGAATGTAGGAAAAGTGACAATTTCTATGGAGATAAGCACGGGAAGCGGAAGCAGCACGGATATTGTTCGATCCCAAACAACAGTTTCTCTCCGAGGTTATGATGAAGTAGGAATATAACGCGTATGAAAAGAAATAATTTACAAGCTTCAGCGTTGGTAGTAACCTTGATAATTCTGGGGATAGTCATGGTTATTTCTCTGGGAATCGCTTCTTCTTCGGTCAAGGAAAGAAAATCATCATTAGGATCCGGCAGAACAGTGCTTTCTTACCAGTCGGCGGACAGCGGAATTGAAAGAACTCTGGCGCTTATAATGGATAGCGACAACAATCAAATTATCGATATTGATGATGATTGTGATGGCATACTGTTTAATCTGGTGAGTGTGGATTATATAGTCTATCTGTATGATAGTGGTGATGACATTATTATTGGTTGTCAGGACGGAAGCGGAGATACATTAAAGTCAGCAATCAAGAAAATTAAATCCGTGGGAGGAAGGTTGACAGGACAGGCGCAAAGAGCGGTTGAGGCAACGGTGAACACGGGACCGTAGCAGTTTTATTTATTTGTGTTATACTCATGCTATGAGCAAGAAATCTCAACCAGCAAAGAAGAAAAAAACAAGAGAAGAATATGTGACAAGAAGCCACTTTGATTTGACTGTGGATCACTTTGATAAAAAGTTTGAGCAAATAGATAAGAGGTTTGATAAAGTAGAAGTTGATATTGCCAATACAAAATACGATATGAACGAAATGAAGGAGGATATTGCTGTTATGAAAGAAGTACAGAATAAAATGATGAATTTGTTGGACGGTTACGTGAAAAATAATGAGGATATGAAAGAGGAATTTTACATTATGAGATGGGAAGTGCGTGAAATTAAGCGAGTGATCGAGGAGAAGTTAGGAGTGAAAATTCAGGCTATGAGATAATTTGATATGATTAGAGTACTTCAAGGCTTCTTGTAAAGCCTTTTTGTTTTTATTACACTTTAACTATGCCAGATAAAGATAATGCCAAAAAAAGAATAGAGAAGCTTACCCGGGAAATTAACAAGTTTCGATACGAATACCATGTATTGGACAAGCCGGACGTAACGGATGAAGTGTATGATTCACTTACCAAAGAACTTAAAGAGCTGGAAGAGCGTTATCCGGATTTGCGGCTACCGGATTCTCCCATTGGAAGAATCGGAGGAAAACCGCTGGATAAGTTTAAAAAAGTGCGCCACCGCGTGCGGCAATGGTCGTTTGATGATGTGTTTGATTTTTCCGAACTGAAGAAATGGGAAGAAAAAATCAAGAGACTTATCCAAAAAGAATACAAACTACAAACTATAAACTATAAACTGGAGTATGTATGCGAACTAAAAATTGACGGGCTTAAAGTTATTTTGAACTACGAAGGCGGGCGGTTTGTTATTGGAGCAACGAGAGGGAATGGAATAATCGGTGAAGAGGTGACGGAGAATTTAAAAACTATTGAAAGTGTCCCGCTTAACTTATTTTATGATATTTCGTGCGTGGTGGTAGGGGAGTGCTGGATGAGCAAAGAAGAACTGGCGCGGATCAATAAAGCGCGCGGAGATAAGGGAGAAGCGCTGTTTGCCAATTCCCGCAACGCGGCGGCAGGATCTATCCGCCAGATGGATCCTCGTATCGCGGCATCCAGAAGACTGGAGGTGTTCGCGTATGATGTTGATTACATAGAATTTCCAATTTCCAATTTCCAATTTCCAACAAAATTTCAAATGCCAAAAAATCAAATGGAAGAATTACGCCTGCTTAATGATCTAGGGTTTAGAGTAAATGAACACAGCAAGCTTTGCGGAAGCATTGAAGAAGTAGAACAGTATTATCAGGAATGGAAAAGCAGGAAAGATAATGAAGCATACGGGATTGACGGGGTGGTGATAAAGATAAATGCCATAGAATTACAGCAGGCGTTGGGATATACCGGAAAATCCCCGCGCTGGGGCGTGGCATATAAATTTCCGGCCGAGCGAGTAACTACGGTAGTGGAAGATATCAAAGTGCAGGTAGGCAGAACGGGAGCATTAACGCCGGTAGCAGTGCTGTGTCCGGTGCAGGTGGCAGGTTCCACTGTGAGCCGGGCGACGCTGCATAATGAAGATGAGATAAAAAGACTGGATATTCGCATTGGTGATACGGTGGTAATTCAAAAAGCGGGAGATGTAATTCCGGAAGTGGTGGAGGTACTTAAAAATTTGCGTACTGGAGCGGAAAAGTTTTTCTACATGCCGCGCAAATGTCCGATTTGCGGCGGGGAGGTTCAACGCAGGGAGGGAGAAGCGGCTACTTATTGTTTAAACAAAAAATGTTTTGCTATTGAGCGGGAAAAAATTATTCATTTTGTTTCCAGGAAAGGATTTGATATCGAGGGAATGGGGGAAAAAATAACCGAGCAATTAATCCAGGAAGGATTAATTGCCAGTCCGGCGGACATTTTTGAATTAAAACAGGGAGACCTTGAACCGTTAGAGCGTTTTGCTGAAAAGTCAGCCGGGAATTTAGTCCAGGCTATTGAACAGAGCAAGGTAATTCCACTGGAAAAATTATTGTACGCGCTGGGGATTCGCCATGTGGGAGAAGGAACAGCGGTTCTTGTAACTCGCAACGTTGAATTTAAGAATAAAGAATTAAGAAGCAAGAATAATGGATATTTGACTGGTATAACAGACGCGCTGGAATTATTTTCCCAAATGCGAAAAGAAAACTGGTTGAGCATTAAGGGCATTGGAGAGAAATCAGCAGAAAGCATGGTGGAATGGTTCAGGGATGAACAGAATAGAGCAATGCTTAAAAAAATGGGTTCATTGGGAGTAAGAGTATTACTTCCGGAACAGGAAAAGGGAAAATTGAAATTGGAAGGAAAAACTTTTGTGATTACAGGAGAGCTTAAAGCCTTTACAAGGGACGAAGCAACCGATATGATTAGAAAAGAAGGAGGAAGCGTCTCATCTTCTGTAAGCCGGAAGACGGATTATGTGATAGCGGGGCAAAACCCGGGATCGAAGTATGACAGGGCAGTGGAGCTGGGAATAAAGATTATTGACGAGAAAGAGTTCAGGAAGATTATTGGAGAAGAAAGAAGCAAGAATAAAGAATAAAGCATGTAGTATATTTTTGCTTTCTTTTTACTTCTTTCTCCTTAATTCTTATTATGCTAACTAAAGACGAAGTACAACACATTGCTGAACTGGCACGGATAGGATTAAGCGGGGAAGAGCTGGAAAAGTATACGACCGAGCTGTCGGGAGTTTTAGAATGGGTAGACCAACTGAAAAAAGTGGATGTGGAAGGAGTTCCGCCGATTGCCCATAGCACGGGCGCGCGCAATATTTACCGCGAGGATGCGGTACTGGAATTTCCAGGAAAAGATAAAATTATTGATTTGTTTCCTGAGAAAAAGGAGAGGTTTAATAAGGTGAAGTCGGTGTTATGATAAAAGAGCTTCATCAACAACTTATCAATAAAGAAATAACCGCGGAAGATTTAACGCGGAAGTATTTGAATACTATACAAGAAAAAGAAAAAGATATTTTCGCTTACCTGACAGTTACAGAAGACGCAGCCATGGAACAGGCAAGAAAGGTAGACGAAAAAATTTCCAAGGGTGAGGAAATCAGCCTGCTGGAAGGAATTCCCGGCGCGATAAAAGATATGATTTGCACGGAAGGAGTGCGTACTACCGCCGGTTCAAAGATTTTGGATAGTTACATTCCTCCATATGACGCGACCGTAGTGAAAAGACTAAAAGAACATGGCGCGGTGATGCTGGGAAAAACCAACCTGGATGAATTTGCCATGGGATCTTCCACGGAAAACAGCGCCTACGGTCCGACAAAAAATCCACGGGATTTAGAGCGAGTACCAGGCGGGTCTTCCGGCGGATCAGCGGCGGCCGTGGCAGCTGATGTTGCCGTATGGGCGCTTGGAACTGACACGGGGGGATCTATCCGCCAGCCGGCATCTCTTTGCGGAGTAGTAGGATTGAAACCGACCTACGGAAGAGTTTCCCGTTACGGCGCGATCGCGATGGGTTCCAGTTTGGATCAAATCGGACCAATTACTAAAACCGTGGAAGACGCGGCGATTGTGCTTAGCGTGATCGCGGGAAGGGATGCGCATGATGCTACTTCCGCCCTCAGCGACGGAAAGGATTATACCCGCTATCTAACAGGAGAAGTTAAAGATCTGAAAATAGGATTCATAAAGGAATATCTTGAAGGACTAAATGGGGAGACAAGAGCTTCTTTTAAAAAAGTAGTCGAATCTTATAAAAGTCTCGGCGCGGAAGTAAAAGAAGTGGAGTTATCATACGCGAAATACGCGCTGGCCGCGTACTATATTATTATGCCCTGCGAAGTAAGTTCTAATCTGGCGAAGTTCGACGGTATTAAATACGGGCTTAGTGTTTCGGACGAAAAAGATTCTGATGTAAAATTTGTTTCTGAAAACAGAAGTCTTCTGGAGATATATCTCGATTCAAGAAAATACGGCTTCGGACCGGAGACGAAAAGAAGAATTATGCTTGGCACCTACGCGCTTTCCTCGGGATATTATGAAGCGTACTATCTTCGCGCGCAAAAGGTAAGAACACTAATACGGCAGGAATTTGAACAAATATTCAAGGAAGTTGATCTTATTCTGACTCCAACCACTCCCACCCCCGCGTTTAAACTGGGAGAAAAAACTTCTGATCCGTTGGAAATGTACTTAGCTGATATTTTTACCGTGACCGCAAATATTGTCGGAGTTCCGGCAATCTCGGTGCCGGGTCCGGAAGTGTCAGTGAATGGAAAAAATCTTCCGTTGGGATTCCAGCTAATGGGAAAATGGTTTGATGAAGAAAATGTATTGCGCGCGGCGCACGCGTACGAGCTGGATACGCAAAGGGCGGATTAGTTTTTATTATGAATTTAGACGGTATACAATTTTTTTTACTTTCGGCGCATGCCGGTCTTAAGGAGTTTTATAATTCCGGGTTTTTTTTAGTCATAAAAATAGTAATAGGGGCATATCTTCTTCTTTTGCTGGCGAATATAGTGATGCTTCTTTTTCAGAGAGGGTTGAGTGAAAATTACAGGAGGGCAACGTTAGGAATGGATTTTCCCTTAGAGCTTACTGCTAAAAAGGGTAAGACTCGAAAGCGATGGAATGAAATCAGGAGGATACTCCGCGGCAATAATGAATCTATGTATAAAGTAGCGATTATCGAAGGAGATAATTTTATTGATGGCATTCTTTCTAAGATGGGATACCCTGGAAATAACATGGGTGAACGATTGGATCAAATTCCTTCCGGACATTTGGAAAACGCGGAGGAGTTGAAGGAAGCCCATAAGGTGAGGAACAGGATAATCCACGAAGAAGACTTTACGATTACCAGGGAATACGCGGAAGAAGTTTTGTCCAAATATGAACACTTCCTGCATGATCATGGCGTCCTTGATTGACACCAGCACAATTTTTCGCTAGAATAGCAAGTATTATACATACTGCATACAGATTGAAGCGGGGTGGAGCAATTGGCAGCTCGCTTGGCTCATAACCAAGAGGTTGCAGGTTCAAATCCTGCCCCCGCGACCAGGAGTATCATGAGCTTAAGAATAGTGACAGTTTTTGGGCGCGAAAAAAACTTTACTAAGCTGAGCTCAATTGCCAGGGTAGCTCAGTTGGTTAGAGCGTGGGACTCATAAGCCCGAGGTCGCGAGTTCGAATCTCGCCCCTGGTACATAGAAAATCCGAATTACGAAATTCGAAATCCTAATTGTAAAATAATTGGGTCCGTGGTGTAGTTGGTCTAACACGTCTCCCTGTCACGGAGAAGCCCGCCGGTTCGAATCCGGTCGGACCCGCCAATTATAAACTTAAGTGCAAAATACCATTGCTCATGTGAGCTTATTTTTTATGGCGGAGGAAAAATATCCCACTTTTTTTACAAAGTAATCCACATTCTTTTTTTAATAAGGTGTACGGGAGAAAAAAAGAGGAGTGAGTAGTTGTTGAAAATAATTCTTCTTGATTTTTTTATGTAAATACGGTATTTGTGATATATGTAGTACCTTTAAGTCTCAATAATGCTTTCAAACTTGAGGAGGATTGCAACCATGAACAGTTTAATTCGTCCGAAGCATATGGAAGCAGGGCATATGGTTTTCTATTCCACAGGTATTTTTAAAAAACACATATCCGCAACGGCAAGGATAGCGGGTCCAAAAGAAGACGGAAAAGCTTATATTACTTTAGCAAGAATTCCCTATAAGGGGGAAGGAGTGGATCTGGCAAGTGGTAAACACCATTGGGCGGAATTGGGAGACTTGTATGACATCAATGGTTTTCTGAAAGAAGTGTTTTTTTACAAGGGTCCTGTAAATGTACAACTTACTTGGGCTAATGCCAGGGAAATAATTTCCTTGCCCGGAATAGGAGTAAATGATAAAAATGTTCTCGCCGTTCCGTTTGGTTATATTTGTGAACATGGATTTGGAATCCATGTTTTGGCTAACGGAGGGTGTTGCCAGATTCCTTACTCTTATGTAAGGCACATTCTGGATGGTGAAGGCAGGATGATATGGTGCGACCAGACTCTCCTGCTGGATAGCTAGAAAGTCCTTTATGGAAATGACTCTTTTAGGGCTCAGTGTCTGTAAATCTACACTGAGCCCTGCTTTATTTACAGTTGATACGTTCTTGTTTTTGGTATATAGTGTGAATATGCGGAACAAGAAAAATAACTCTTTTTTATGAAGCCCAAACTTAAAAAAATAAATAAAAAGACTGAGAAAGTTTTTAAGGAAAGTGACGTGGCGGCTATTCTTGAAAATATGAATGATAATATTCTCATATTAGCTGAAGGTCAGGAAACATTGCGTCAGGAAATGCATAGAGAAATTAATGAGTTGAGAGAAGAAATGAGAGAAGAAATGAGAGAAGGATTTTCTCTTGTTATGGATCACTTGAAGCGGATTGACGATGAACTCGTTGGGATCAGGAAAGATCTGGATGAAACAAAAGATAAGAAAGTAGACTGGAAAGTTTATCGTATCCTTGAAAGAAGAATAGAGAGAGCAGAAAAGCAAATTGAAGAATTTAAGGCGCTGTTTAAGGTAAAAAATATTTAGCATGGATAAGTCTTTGCTGGAATGTGCTATTTACGCTATAATAAAGTTAGAGAGTAAGGTAGCTTTGTCAGAAAAATAGGTATGAAATTGAGAGTGTATATATTAGGAGTGGGGCTTATGACCCTTTTTTCGGCGGTGGCGTTGGGAATAGTAGTGACATATGTAAACCCTGATTCCTCCGGAATGGCGGGGAAAGTTATTTTTTTTTCAGTCCTTTTTTTACACTGAGCAGCTTTTTTAATTTATTTCTACTTAGACTTAGGCGAAGAATGACCACCAGCGAAACAGCTTTCTACAATGTAGGTCTAAGTTTCAGACAAGGCGTTCTCCTTTCCATGTTGTGTGTCGGGTTATTAATACTACAGGGATTACGTATGCTGGTATGGTGGGATGGGTTGTTGTTGGTGGGAGGGGTGTTTTTGATAGAGTTTTATTTTTTATCCAGAACCGCGGCGCATTAAGCAGGTTTATAATTGGAGATTATCAACTTTATGTCACCAGAGAATAAAAACATTCATTCAGCAAAAGAAGAATATACCGCTAAATCCATCCAGGTGTTAGAGGGCCTCGAGCCAGTGCGTAAGCGTCCTGGCATGTATATCGGCGGCACTTCTTTGGAGGGGCTGCATCATTTGATTTGGGAAGTGGTGAACAACTCCATTGACGAAGCGATGGCGGGCCATTGCAGGAATATAGAAATAAAGCTACTTCCGGATAATGTAGTAGAAATATCGGACGATGGGAGAGGGATTCCAGTTGAAAAGCATCCCCAGACCAAAAAGTCGACCCTGGAAACCGTGTTAACTGTACTGCACGCGGGGGGAAAGTTTGGCGGAGAAGGATACAAAATTTCCGGCGGATTGCACGGAGTGGGGGTTTCAGTAGTGAACGCGCTGAGCGTATGGCTTCGAGCCGAAGTAAAGCGGCACGGAAAAATCTATACTATGGAATTTGAAAGAGGGAATCCCAAGAGCAAAGATCCCAAAGCTTCTCCTAACCGAGAATCTCCTTCGGCAACAGGAACCAGAATTATATTCCAGGCTGATCCTCAAATTTTTCCTGAAATAAAATACAGTTGGGAGAAAATTCTTGGGTATGTCAGGTACCAGGCATATCTTACCAAGGGAGTAAGTATCAAAGTATTTGACGAAAGGGAAAAAGGAAAAGAGCGAAGCCATGGTTTTCTTTTTGATTCCGGACTGGTTTCTTTTATTAAATTTCTTAATAGAGGAAAAGAGATTAAAAATGAAATGCCATTTCACGCGGAAAAAAATGTCGAGGATACCATGATCGAAGTGGCGTTGCAATATACGGATAGTTACAAAGACCATGTATTTTCTTTCGCGAATAACATTTACACTCCTGAAGGAGGCACTCATGAAGCTGGATTTAGAGCGGCGGTTACAAGAGTAATTAATTCTTACGCGAAAAAAAACGGGTTTCTTAAGGAAAAAGACGAGAGTCTCATCGCGGAAGACGTGCAGGAAGGATTATCTGCTGTCATAAGCGTGAAGTTGCGTAATCCTCAGTTTGAAGGCCAAACAAAATCTAAATTAGGCAACGGCGAAATGAGGGGACTGGTGTCCAGCATGGTGTCTTCCACATTTTCTGAGTATTTGGAAGCACATCCTTCAAACGCAAAAGCAATTCTGGGAAAGTGCCTTCTTACTGCCAAGGCAAGAATCGCGGCACGGGCAGCGAAAGACGCGGTGATAAGAAAGGGAGCGTTGGAAGGAATGACGCTACCAGGAAAGCTGGCAGATTGTTCATCAAAAAATCCGGCTGAGTCGGAAATATATATCGTAGAGGGAGACTCCGCTGGAGGAAGCGCGAAAATGGGGCGAGATAGAAGATTTCAGGCAATTCTTCCTTTGCGGGGAAAACTAGTGAATGTGGAAAAGACCAGCCTGGACAAGGTGGTGAAATCAGACACCTTGAAACCTATCATCATCGCGCTGGGAGCTGGAATTGGTGATAGCCTGGATCTCTCGAGGCTGCGGTATCATCGAATTATTATTATGGCAGATGCCGACGTGGACGGATCGCACATACGAACATTGCTTTTGACTTTTTTCTACCGGTATTATGAAGAGTTGATAAAAAACGGATATATTTATATCGCGCAACCCCCTCTCTACAAAGTCCAAAAAGGAAAAACAGTAAAGTACGCCTACACTGACGAAGAAAAGCAAAAGGTTATCCAGGAATTTAAGTCCCTGCTCAAGAAAGAAAAGTTACCTCTGCCAGAGAAAAAAGAAGTTAAAGAAGAAGATATCTTGCAAGAACAGGAAGGGGAATACGAGGGAGAAGAAAAAGTGCCAGGAATGGATATTCAGAGGTATAAAGGGTTGGGAGAAATGAATGCTATTCAGCTCTGGGAAACTACTATGGATCCAGAGAGAAGAATTATGCGCCAGGTCACTATTTCCGACGCGGAAGCAGCTGACAGAATATTTGATGTGCTTATGGGAAGTGAAGTGGAACCGAGAAGAAGATTTATTCAAACGCATGCCAAATCTGTAAAAAATCTGGATGTATAGTACATGCCGCATGAAAAATAATCCATAGCTCTGTGGATTATTTTTTTGTTATTACGATTTTTATAGTATAATTTACTACAACCGTACGTATGAAGAGAAAACAAGAAAACGTGGGTGAGCACAGATATAAAAAAAATCTGAAATATAAAATTTAATCCACCTTTGCCTGCCCTGGGCGGGTTTCGGCGGACAAGACTAGAAACGGAGGTGATATTATGACAGATGGAATACAAAATTGGGGAGAAGCTATCGCGATATCGCTTTTGGAATTATGGGAAAGGTTTATTGGTTTTCTTCCTTCTTTGATTGGAGCGATTTTGGTGCTTCTTATTGGTTGGATTATCGCGATAGTACTAGGAAAGCTCGCGGAAAAGATATTGCTGACACTTCGGGTTGATCAGGCCCTGGAAAAGATGGGCATGACCCAGCGGTTTTTTGATTTTGGCATGAAGCTCAACGTGGCCGCGTTTTTGGGAGGGGTGGTAAAGTGGTTTCTCATTCTAGTCTTCCTTATGGCGGCGGCTGATATTCTGGAACTTCCTCAGGTTACCAACTTTCTCAACAGCATTCTTCTTTACATTCCGAATGTAGTGGTAGCGGTAGTTATTCTAACTATTGTGTTTTTGCTGGGAAATCTAGCGTATAACGTAGTGAAGGGAAGTACGCGGGCGGCGGGTGTAGTCTCCGCGACTCTTCTGGCAACTATCTCCAAATGGGCGATTATACTTTTTGGAGTACTGGCAGCGCTTATTCAACTCGGGATCGCGACTTCGCTTGTGAATACTCTCTTTATTGGGTTGATAGCCATGCTTGCGCTGGCTGGCGGATTGGCATTTGGATTAGGAGGAAAAGAAGAGGCGCAGATGGTGATTCGTAAGCTTAGGGAGGAGATTGGCCAGGGGAAATAAAAGGTATGATATGAACAGAACACAGCTTGTCCATTAGGCGAGCTGTGTTTTTAACTAGTAAGTAAAGATTAATGGCTCTATGCCAGAATGGGGTATTGACATGATTTTGTGATTTTGCTACTATTCTTAATGAAAGAAAAGTAAGTATCGTTTATCTAACTTTTTGGGTATCCAATTTTTGATGGCGATTATAACAAAATTTTCATAACAACAGGAAGGCGGGTGAAGCGAGTACTAACAGCCTGCTGAAAAGCGGTTTTTTGTTTCTTTAAAATCCATATTGGTGTTGAAATAACAGTCTGTCGATACGCGGCGTATTGTCATTTCCGCATCAGTTGGACATTAACAACTGAATAGGTCTTGTTACGCATAATTATCCTCGGAAGAGGGCGGAAAAGTAATTATGTGTAACTAGTCAACTCTTGATATTATAAGCAATTATATCAAGAGCGAGGTCAAAAATTGCAAAAGTAGTTAACTTTCTATTGGAGATTGTTAACTGCTAACCGTAACTATCTCCGCTCGCGCGGAGAAAAGTGTAAGAGCGGTAATACTAATGCATATGGTGGATGCCTCGACATTAAAAAGCGATGAAGGACGTAGCTGGCTGCGATAAGCCTCGGGGAAGTGCTAAGCAACTTTTGATCCGGGGATTTCCGAATCAGGCAACTGAGTCCTGTTTTTACAGGATTATCATTACATGAATTCATAGTGTAATGAGGCGCACCCTGGGAACTGAAACATCTTAGTACCAGGAGGAAAAGAAAACAATTGTGATTCCGTAAGTAGTGGCGAGCGAAAGCGGAGAAGCCTAAACCGCGCATAGCATTGGAAACTCGAAATTCTAATATCGAAATCCGAAACAATATCAAATAACCAAAATCCAAAATTATAAACGTTTTGGATTTAGAATATTTGAATTTTGGTATTGTTTAGGATTTAGTATTTTGTGCTTCGAATTTCCAATGCTGCGCGCGGGGTTGCGGGGTAATTCCTTCGTTTAATCGAAGTGAAAATATTTTGTTAGCAAAACGTCTCTGGAAAGAGCGATCATAGAGGGTGAAAATCCCGTATGCGAAAACAAAATATTTTTATGGAATTATTCCCAAGTAAGGCGGGACCGGAGAAATCCCGCTTGAATCCGGGGCCACTATAGCTCCAAGGCTAAATATTTTTAATGATCGATAGCGAACCAGTACCGTGAGGGAAAGGTGAAAAGTATCCCGGCGAGGGAGATGAAATAGTATCTGAAACCATATGCTAACAAAGAGTAGGAGCCCCGACATTTATGTCGCGGGTGACTGCGTGCTTTTTGCAGAACGAGCCAACGAGTTAGTTCTGTGCGGCCGGATAAGCAACACCGTTGCGCATCCATAGTGAAAGCGAGCCTGAAAGGGCGAACTTTGGTCGTACGGACTAGACCCGAAGCCAGGCGAGCTATTTATGAGCAGGGTGAATTCTGAGTAAAATCAGGAGGAGGCCCGAACCCACGAGCCGTGCAACACTCGGGGATGACTTGTGAATAGAGGAGAAATTCCAATCGAGCCTGGCGATAGCTGGTTCTTCCCGAAATAGCTTGAGGGCTAGCGCTTTGGAAATGAGCATGAGAGGTAGAGCTACTGAATGAGATGACGCGGTTTTCCGTAGTCATCTCAACCAAACTCCGAATTCTTGTGTTTCTTATCAAGGCAGTCAGAAATCCGGCGCTAAGGTCGGATCTCAAAAGGGAAACAGCCCAGATCGCAATCTAAGGTCCCTAAATGTATGTTAAGTGGGAAAGGAAGTAAAGTTTCTTATACACCTAGAAGGTTGGCTTAGAAGCAGCCATCCTTTAAAGAGTGCGTAACAGCTCACTAGTCTAGAAACTTTGCGCCGAAAATTCAACGGGGCTAAACATACTACCGAAGATGCGGGCCGGTGCGTAAGCGCCGGCGGTAGGGAAGTGTTCTCTACGCGCTGAAGCGTAAGGCGTGAGCCGTCGTGGAGTGTAGAGAAGTAAGAATGTTGGCATTAGTAACCGCAATTCCGATGAAAACTCGGAACACCGAAAGTCTAAGGTTTCCTGGGCAATGACAATCATCCCAGGGTTAGTCGGGCCTAAGGCGAGGCCGAAAGGCGTAGTCGATGGACAGCCGGTTAATATTCCGGCACTATTACGAGAGGTGAAATGAGGGGACGCAGTGTAGTAGATCATGCATCTTATTGGATTGATGTGTGCTTTTTGAGAAGGTTCCGCAGGAAAATCCACGGAACATTACTTCAAGGAAAGCAACAACCCTGCTTCGGCGGGGGAGATGATTGAGCGCGCTGCCAGGAAAAACCTCTATCATTCCGTTCCGCTTAGCGGAACGGGAGGTCTCGTATTATCCGTACCTAAACCGACACAGGTAGACTGGGCGAGTAGCCTAAGGTGAACGGGTGATTCTTCGTTAAGGAACTCGGCAAAACAACTAGACGTAAGTTCGCAATATGTCTTTCCAGCCCTTTCGCAAGAAAGAGCTGGACGCAGCGAAAGATTCCAAGCGACTGTTTATCAAAAACACAGGTCTCTGCGAACCCGCAAGGGGAAGTATAGGGGCTGACGCCTGACCAGTGCTGGAACGTTAACGGGAGCGGTGCAAGCCAATCCCCGAAGCGCCAGTGAACGTCGGCGATAACTATAATCGTCCTAAGGTAGCGAAATTCCTTGACAGGTAATGATGACAGATATTTGCCTGTATATCGCGGTGACGCGATATTAGTAATCTGGCTAATAACGGTGGAACCTAAAGCTTTCCAGCTATGGCAATACCGTGGGAACTTGCTATAATTATTTTATAGCAAGACCTGTAACGACTGAGGCGAAAGCCAAGACTCACTTAAAACTATTGGTGGGTAATACGCCAGCTCTTATCAAAATAAAAAAGACACATGGATTTTGCTTCTTATGTTTCCGGTTTTATCGATGGTGAAGGATGCTTTTCAGTATCATTCAACTTTCGAGAGAAACTAAAAACTAAAATTGAGGTGCGTCCGAGCTTTTCGCTCGGACAAAATATGCGCAATCTTGAAATTTTGAAACAAATTCAAAAATTTTTTGGTTGTGGCAGTATTCGATTCTGTAAAAATGATCAGTGTTACAGATACGAAACTAGAAACATTGAAAATTTAAGGAAAAGAATTATTCCTCATTTTAGAAAGTTTCCTTTGATGACTAATAAAAAAGCGGATTTTGAAATATTTTCGGAAATCTGTGAAAAAATAGCTCAAATGAAACACCTTAATCCCAATTATCTAAAAGAGATAATTGATCTTGCTTATAAGATGAATGGGTATGGGCAAAGGAAATATAAAAAAGCGGAACTCCTAAATGTCTTGATAAGATGAAGATATAGTCTGAATTTTCGCGAAAGCGATCAAACAAATTGAAGTTCTGTCCCGCATGAAAGGCGTAACGACTTGGAAACTGTCTCAACGAAGAGCCCGGTGAAATTGCAATGACGGTGAAGATGCCGTCGACCTGCAGCAAGACGAAAAGACCCCGTGGAGCTTTACTACAACTTGGTATTGATTTAGAGTTTCATCTGTCGAGCATAGGTGGGAGACTTTGAAGTTCCGACGCCAGTCGGGATGGAGCCGCCAGTGGAATACCACCCTGTTGAAATTTTAAATCTAACCCTGGACCGTTACAAGGACGGAAATCCTAATTTCAAAATCCTAAATCCTAAATAATTCCCAAAATCCAAATATTAAAATTTAAAAATTTCTGAATTTTGTATTTAGAAAATTTGAATTTATTTAGTCCCGAGTACTCGGGATAGAGATTAGATAATTTATAATTTGCGTATTTGTGCCGGTTCGGGGACAGTGCCTGGTGGGTAGTTTGACTGGGGCGGTCGCCTCCTAAATGGCAACGGAGGCGTTTACAAAGGTTGGCTAAGTCCGGATGGAAATCGGACTGATAGTGCAAAAGCATAAGCCAGCTTTACTGCGAGACCCATAAGTCAATCAGTTACGAAAGTAGAATTTAGTGAACCGACCATCGCTTATAGGAGCATGGAAGATCATCAGATAAAAGTTACCCCGGGGATAACAGGCTGATCCCTCCCAAGAGTCCATATCGACGGCGGGGTTTGGCACCTCGATGTCGGCTCATCGCATCCTGGGGCTGAAG
>CAYLWX010000014.1:0-22929 GCA_964387895.1 uncultured Bdellovibrionales bacterium
TTTTCAATGGACTTCGCGCGGAAAATTATTCCAAGGCTCTTCTGGAAGAAGATTTTTCTCACACAGTAATCCAAATATAAAGCCACCGGGAATACCCAGTGGCTTTTTTTTGTGAGCAAATGCTCATAGGTTAAATGTTTCAAAACTTCGATACAACCTCCAATAAAGACATCTCTTTTAATAACTCCTCGTAATGCCCCCGCGACAAGAAATGCTTTAATACAGGAACAACTTCTACGCGTAAGGGATAAGAGGACAAGGTGATAAGCGGTTTCCAGCCAGCAAACACCACGTCGTTATCCTGTGAAATGAATGATTGATCCGGATCGCCCAGGAATACTCCGTATCCGTAATAAGTCTGGATATCTTTTCTTCCGGGGATTAAATTAAATCCCTCAGAGATAATACTATAAACGCGCACTTGTTTAGGAGAAATCCCCACCTCTTCCTCCAGCAAACGATTGATTGTCCCATGATGACTCCCATCTTCTTCCTTATAGGTTTCCAACGGAAAAGAAATCATCCCCTTCTCCTTGCACAATTCTGGTTTTCCCTTTAATTCTTTAATAGTAAACATTTTGGGAGATCCGTTTCCCGACCAAAAAAGTAAAAGTCCTACCCCTACAATATTCCTCATAGTGTTGCCCCCCCCTATACAGATTTTTCAAGAACCAATCAAAGTACCACGTACCAAAAACGTACCACAATCGCCGTTAAATATCAAATCAACCCGATGTAACTATTAATATACTTTTTTTATTCTTTATATATGGTATCATAAAAGACGTAACCGCACCTGCGCGTGTTGGTTTTATATAGAAATAACATGCTTGATTTCATATACCTCTCCGGTCCGGAACTTGGGAATTACATAAGAACCATAGGGTACCCGCTCATGCTTCTTCTTATGATTATAGAGGGCCCAATTGCCACCATTCTCGCGGCTTTTTCGGCTAGTCTTGGTTTTTTCAATGTATATGCCGTTCTCGCGCTCAGTATCATGGGAGATCTTTTAGGAGATATTATCCTGTATAGCATAGGAGCTACGGGAGGATCGAAAGTGCTGCAAAAAGCGGAAAGGATATTAAAAATAAATCCGGACACTGTGAAGAAAATAGAATGCCTGTTCAAAAAACATGGGAAAAAGACCGTGTTTGCCGTAAAATCCACCACCGGTCTTTGCTGGATCACGTTTATTGCCGCCGGCACGGTGAAAATGAAGTTGAAAGATTTTCTGACCGCTTCATTTCTGGGAGGAATTGTCTGGAGCAGCTTTCTGGTCGTAAGCGGCTACTTTTTCGGCTACGCCTTTATCCAGATAGACCAGTATTTGCAATACGCGGGCATCATAATTTTCGCTTCCGTAATCCTGTTCTACGTTCTTGTTACTCTTTATAAAAATCGAAAATCCCGACAAATCCTGGATAATAACACCCCGGAGAACGCGTAAGACAGGAGAACTATCTATGTCTAAAAAAAAGTTGGAAAAAAGAATTACCATACTCGATCCGTCTTTTAAGGAGATACTGGTATGCAATAACAAAAAGCTTCGGCCTTTCATCGAGGTTTTTGTGGCAGAACCGGAGAACATCAACCAGCAAAGACTGGGAACATTAATGGGAGTATTTGAAATTTCCGATGAGGCCGAAGATTCTTCTTACGTGGCTAATTACCTTATTTCCGTAATAAAGAAGGAATATTTTATCAATCCCAAAAGAGCGCCTATTGAAAGTTTCGAAGCCGCCCTGCATAAAGCCAACCTGGCGCTCTCCAAACTGGCTGAACATGAAAGCGTCCACTGGATCGGCCATCTCAACGCGATTGTAGCGGTAGTAGAAAAAAATAACTTGCACCTGTCCCAGGCCGGCGCCACATCAGCCTTTCTGCTTCGATCAAAGTCCTTCACTGATATCAGCGAAGGACTCGCCTCTTCCGATTTGGAACCCCATCCGCTTAAAACATTTACCAATGTATCCAGCGGGAGACTGGAGCATGAAGACAAACTGCTTATCGCCACCCGGAGTATTTTTGATATTTTTTCATTTGAAGAAATTAAAAAGAGCGCTTTGCGGTTTAATGACGAAGAATTGGTCCAATTCTTTAAAACCGCGTTAGGAAACGAGCTTGAAAAAGCGGCCGTGCTTATTATGCACATGAGAGAAAAAGAAGAAGCTCCGGTGATAATTCCCGCAAGAAAAATTTCTCCGGTAAACGCGTTTAGCGCGAAGGCGTTCCGTAAAAAAGAACCACAAAAATAAGGAACAATTTACCAACAAGAAAACCGGGCATCTTTATATCAGGGAAAGCGAAGAACCTGTCGAAAAAGAGAAGGTTCAGTTTTCAGAGTATGTCGCGCCGTACATGGAATTACCCAAAGAAAAATCCAAACTGCTCTGGAAAAGTGTTAAGAATACCTGCCGCGACAAACTTAACGGATTACGTTCCGTATCGCGCATGAATATGCCCGGAAAATCATTCTTAACTAAACTAGCTGAGAGCGCGAATCCGCGGACAATTGATAAAGTATCATTGCGTGGCAAGCTTGAAAAGATAATACCTGAAAGATTATTCCGCCATAATCCCGTGGCACTGGATAATAAGGGAGGATGGAAAGAACAACGCGCATCCTTGATTAGGAATCAAAAGAACGCGGCAACGTCTCTTCTTCGCGCGCTCCGCGCCAATGAAACAGGAAAGAAAATCATACTCCGCGCGCTTCCCAATTTCTCCCGATTGAAAAATATAGGGCTTCAATTGAACTACCAGCAAAGAATATACGCGGCGCTCATTCTCATCGCGATCGTGGCGATTCCCTTCCTTATTGTTAAGTATAAAAACGCGGATCCGAAGGAAGTTACCACTCCCGTGGAAGTTCCGCGCGTTGAGCCTGAAAAACCCGAACCGTTGAAAAACGACCTTCGCGTAATAAAAGTTTCTTCCCTGGAAGAACTGCCGGAATCGCGCGGCGCGCTCCAGGTAATAAAAGTCAATGAATATATTTTTGCCCGCGCCGGCGCCGGTCTCGTGGATATAAAAAGCGGAAAGACATTCCCCTTTCCCCCGGAGCTGGGACCAGTAGTATCTTCCGCCGGAATGAATGATCTTAGTCTCATTTTTCTTCTCGGCGATAATGGTACTTTAATGTCTTTCAGTCCGATATCCCTAAAATTCCAATCTAACCGCATCTCTATTCCTGAAGGATCCATTATCACTTCCATGGGAAGCTATCTTACCTATGTATACCTGCTTGATTCGACTGCCAGCCAAATCTACCGCTATCCCAGAGCCGAAGGAGGATTTGGAGAAAAATCCAACTGGATAAAAGGCGAATCGGCGTTAACGGGAATAACCCGGATAGCAGTAAATGAAAATATTTTTCTTACCAACCAAAAAGAAATCTTCAAATTCTTCAAGGGAAAAAAGCAGGAGTTTTTACTGGAGCACACCGAGACTCCTATAGTGCCGCAGGCTATTTACGCCTCTGAAGACGGCCAGAACATGTATATTCTTGATTCTATAAACTCCAGACTGGTTCAGACAGATACGGAAGGACATATACTCGCGCAATATTATCATCCTTCCATGGAAGAAATGAAAGAGATAGTAATTGATAAGGAAAATAACACGGCATATCTTTCAGATGGAAACCTGGTGAAGGTGATGAAGTTGTCGTTGTAATATTTTATTTTAAACAAAGATTGAAGAAACTGACAACAGCAGGACTTACGCGTTTGGCTTTCTTTCATGTCATTCCCGCGTAGGCGGGAATCCAGGAGTATACCACACGGCTATCTAATAATAATCCAGATATAGAGTAAAAAGAATCGAAATTAGTATATTTTTATATTTCACCTTGCCCATTGAATTCTGGATCCCCGCCTTCGCGGGGATGACAAATGTGCAAGTCATGAACAAGTAACACATAAAGAGCAGGTTATAAACCTGCTCTTGCTATCATGAAAATCATGGTTCAGACAATTACAACGTCTTCAACTTCGTCCTCTCCATAATCTCCCTGTTCACTACATCCCTGTTTCTTCCATATTTCAGCCTTGACAATTCCTTGAGAGCGTTCGCTAGATTCCTGTCCCCTTTCGTGGGAGGATACGTTTTCATATTAAAAGGTTTGCTTACTATATTATTTACCAGGATTTTCGCGAAACAGTTGTAGTTGTCAACATTGATTAAATCATTTTTGCTAAATACCGGCTCAAACTGCTTTTCCAGAAACTCGGCGTCTTCCGCGCCGACGCGAAAGGCCACCATGGATCCCACGTTGCCAAACACCGCTTTGGATATTTCTTCTTTCAATTGCGCGATAAACTGGTGCGCGATAATCAGCGCGAGACGGTACTTCCTGGCCTCGGAAAGAATCTGGGAAATCGAATTAGTGGTAACATTTTGAAATTCATCCATGTAGAGATAAAAATCAACCCGTTCGTCTTCCGGCATATTTACCCTCGAAAGAGCCGCCATCAAAATCTTTCCCACAATCACCATACCCAAAAGCCGCGCGTTGATTTCTCCGATTTTTCCCTTGGAAAGATTTACCAGGAGTATCTTCTTGTTATCCATTACATCCCGAAAATTAATCGTACTTTTTTGCTGGGATACAATAGGACGCATCATGTCATTGGAAAGGAAGGTGGTAAGTTTGGAAGTAATATAGGGAACCATGTTGGCCAGCGATGCTTCTCCTCCGGCTTTCTCGGCTTCTTTCACCCAAAAATCAATCACGGTAGGATTTTGGCACTTGGAAAGTTTCATTTTGCGAAACTCTTCATCAGAGAGCACTTTGGGAATTTCCATCAGCGTCGAACCGGACTCGGGATCTTCCATCACCAGAAGCATGGCGTTTCTCATGTACTGCTCAAACATCGGCCCGCCCGTCGCCTTAAGATCATATAACTGGTCAAAAATGCCAATCATCTCGTTAATGACAAAGGTCTTTTGCTCCGGATGGTCAGGATCATATTCCATCATATTAAGACCGAAGGGGCGCTCCACGTCAGCCGGATCAAATAAAATAACATCTTCCGCTCTTTCCTTGGGTACCGCCGTCAGAATATCTTCAATCGCGTCTCCGTGCGGATCAATAAAACAAAGTCCCCTTCCTTCTCTCGCGTCATGTTTTGCCATCTCCTGCAGAAAATTGGATTTTCCCGCGCCGGTTTGACCAATGGTATACAAGTGGCGTCTTCGATCCCCTACAGAGAGACGAATTGGAGTCTCCGTCCCTCGATATTCATTGTAACCTATTACTAATCCCTCCTGGGGAATGCCCAAAGGCGCGGGAGCGCTGTTAGATTTCAGCCACTTTATCTTTGGCGTTTCCGTGGTGGAAATAGGAATATGGAATAAACTGGAGATCTCTTCCGCGTTGAGTATCACCGCGTATTCCGGAATAAAATTTCGAAAGATAAAATCGTACGAAATATCTTTCTGTTTCACGCGTTTTCGCACCTGGAAACTATTAAGATCAGCATTCGCGAATTGCGCGAACGCGTTTTCCATCTGCGCCAGAATCTGTTGCGAACGTTCCACGCTTGCCGAGGAAGCGACAAGACGTATATTGACTTCAAAGCCGGCCTTATTGGATTTTTGTTCAATGCTTTTCAAAAGTTCCTGCTCTTCGGGGGTAAGCTGCACTGTTTTAGAATCAGTTGAAGGACTGTTTTCATATTTCTTAGCCGCCAGCATGCCATGTACCCCGTGGGCAAGACCGGTACCGACTTGTTTCCCCGCCCCTAACACTTTCGAATGGGCATGAATATCTTTCAGCCGTTTCCCCTGTTGCATTTTGTGCGCTACGCTTCTTCCCGTTACTCTCCATCCGGGATTCGCCGGTCTAAGCACAAGCTGGATAGCCGCCCCTTCTTCAACTGTATCCAGCTTGGAAAGCGCGTTTGTGATGCCGTTTAAGGGATCCACCTCCATTGTTTCATACGTTTTGATTGGCAAAAAATGCTTGTTTTTTAATTTCAGTACCGATGATTCAGTATAGCTTCCCGGGTAAAAAATATTAAAGTCTTTCGACTTCTCCAATGAAGCATAAGGAAAAAAACTATGGATTTGTTTTTCCACTGACTCCGTAAATTTTTTGGGAGTCGCGATAAAAAAAACAATTTCTTCATCACGGGCGGAATTCGCTATTTCAAGCGAGATATAAGGATCTTCGTAAAGAAACCGGTGCCAGAATCCTTTTTTTTCCCGGAGCGTGGAAAAAGAGGACAGAAGCTGTTCCATGGCGCCAATTTCTTCTTTCCATTTTTCCGGAGTATTATCAGCAGCCTCCCTTGGTTTCGAGGGCTTGGAAACCCGGATAATTTCCAAGTCCATGTTCATGGAACGGCTGATCTGCGCGCGCACCCCGAGAAAGCTGCGAAAGACCAGATAGGCGCCACTCGTGAAACTTACTCCGCTAAGGACAAGCGTGAATGCGTAAAAGATACCGTTAAAATCCAATTGAGACATGTGTATATTTGTTTTAAGTGTGATGATTAATTCTATTGTAGCACAAAATCAAATATCTTCCGCCACTCTTCCAGCCATCTTTTGATACATCGCCACGCTAAAGACGAAAAATAACGCGATAACCGCCGTGAATATTGCGTTCTGCCACAATTCCGCGAAGTGATTGTTAATAAGCGACTCTTTAGTGAAGTGGATGATAAACGCCATGGGATTAATTAAAAGTACGCGCTGGATATACTCCGGCATCATCAGAAGGGAGTAAATAATGGGAGTAGCGTAAAAAAGAATCGTAGTTATCACTTCCCAAATCATGGAAAAATCTCTGAACCTCACGTAAAGCGGAGCAGTAAGAAGAGAAAAGGAAAGAATAAGTATATACGTAAGCGCCGAGAAGAAGATAAACATAAGCACCGCCTGCCAGCTCGGGAGAAACTGGTTCACCGTGAAAAAAAATATAATCACGAGAATATTCATCATAAATATAAGCGCCGCGTTGATGGTGGAAGCGGTGATGATGGTCCAACGGGGAATATAAATTTTAGTAACTAATTGGGATTTCGCCACCAGAGAAATCATTCCCGCCATGGTGCCCTCGGAAAAAAAATTAAACAGAATAATTCCTACCAGGAGCTGCAACGAATAATATGAAATTCCTTCGCCGCGAGAATTGAATATGGAAGAAAAAACAAAATTAAGCACCATAAACATGAGCAATGGTTTGAGCAATGCCCATACGTATCCCAGGACCGAACCGTGATAGCGAAGTTTAAAGTCAGTTCTGGCGAGAGCCCAGATGAGTTCTTTATAATTTTCGTGTTTAGTCATGATACTTTATAATACTCCCTATACCATTCTACAAAATTCTTTATTCCTTCTTCAATTCTGGTAGTCGGTTTCCATCCCAGTTTCCGAAGTTGCCGGATATCCGCCACCGTAGACGGCACATCGCCTGGCTGCATCGGCATGAGTTTTTTCCTGGCCTTTTTTCCCAGGTTCTCTTCAATCACTTCGATAAACCGCGTCAGTTTTTCTTCTTTGTCGCCGCCGATGTTCATTACCGCGTAAGGAAGATCGGCATCCAGTGTAGTAATGGTTCCCGACACGATGTCATCAATGTAGGTAAAATTACGAGTCATGTTGCCATAATTATACACCTCAATAGGCTTTCCTTCCAGAATGCTTTTGGTGAACAATATCAACGCCATATCCGGTCTTCCCCATGGCCCGTATACGGTAAAATATCGCAGCCCTGTCGTAGGCAATCCATAAATATTACTATACACATGCGCGACAAGTTCCGTGCATTTTTTCGTCGCGGCATACGGAGAAATGGGAGTATCCACGCTGTCTTTTTCGGAGAAAGGCAGTTTTTTATTATTACCATATACCGAAGAAGAAGACGCGTACACAAAATTCTTTATTTTATACAGGCGACTCAATTCCAGAAGATTCCACGTCCCCCGCACATTCACTTCTTCATACAAAAAAGGTTCCCGCAAAGAATTGCGCACTCCCGCCATCGCCGCCAGATGTACTACTTTGTCAATTTTTTCTTTCTTGAATATTTTTTCCAGAAATTTATAGTTTCTGATATCGCCTTTATACAAAGAAAACTCAAGCCCCTTAAGTATATGCTTTATTC
This sequence comes from uncultured Bdellovibrionales bacterium, assembly GCA_964387895.1. GTDB lineage: Bacteria > Patescibacteriota > Minisyncoccia > Moranbacterales > UBA2206 > CAYLWX01. Next base: position 8,117 of record CAYLWX010000014.1, read on the forward strand.
TGTCTCTTTTGAGCTTGGGATCGTAGTAGTTATTGAAATTATCAACAATAACCACTTCATCCCCCCGTTCGATAAGTTTCCTTGACGTATGGGAACCAATGAATCCGGCTCCGCCTGTGACAAGTATTTTCATAAGATTGTCTGATTTGGATAGATAAAAATTAAAATGAAAAATTTTTTAAGATTACTCTGCCTGTCATCCCCGCATAGGCGGGGATCCAGAATTTAAATCCAGAAACGAAATATTTAGCAGAATTTAACTTTAAATCTTCTTGTTTTATAGCTGGATTATTATGGGGGAAACTTGTGACATTCTCCTGGATTCCCGCCTGCGCGGGAATGACAATACAAAAATAATTTTTTATTTTACATTGTCATTTTTCCCGAGTACTCGGGATTGATTTTTACATTTTTCATTTTGCCTCTCAAATATTCATAATACTCTCCATTCCCACTACTTCTATTTGTATATCTTAATAATGCCGTCTCTCTCGCCTTCTCGCCCACCGCCTCTCTTAATTCTTTATTTTCTATAAGCCGGGAAAGTTTCTCAATCCACTCTTGCGTGTCTTTTGCCACAAATCCATCCTCCCCATCCCTAATCGCTTCGCGGAATGTTTGCGTGGAAGAAGCAACCGTAGGAACTTTCACAATGCCGGCTTCGAAAAATTTCAGTTCTGATTTGGATTCACAAAACGGATTGTCCGCTTCCAGGGGAGCAATATTAATGTCCACTGACGCCACATTTTCAAAATGCTTCCGTCGCGGGACATAGGGGAATTGTTTTACTCTGTCCTTATATGTATTCAAACTACTTTCTATATCCAGCGGCCCCACGAGAAAAAGTTCCACGTTATCATATTTCCCCATAATTTCAAGAAGCGCCGGAGTAACGGAGGCGAAATCTTTGTTGTGACTGATCGTGCCGCTGAAATAGCCTATTCGTACTTTTCCATCGTTGCGCGATTTTCTTTCAGACAAAATCCTATCCGCGTTCTCTACATCGTCCCGGGAAAGTTTATTGGGAATAATAAAAACTTTCTTTCCATACTCCCGTAACTTATCCGCCAGAAAGTTAGTAGTAACCGTGCACACCTTGACGTATGGGTCTCTTAAAATTTCTCCCCCCACTCCGTTTTGATACAGTTTTCTCTCCAGGTTATTCATCTGTTTGAAATAATCCATATGCGCGAGATACTTCGCGTCAAAAACCAGATCGTCCGTCTCAAAAATAATTTCCTTGTTTTGCTGTTTGATCCGCTTTATCAATTTTGCCACACTGGGAGTAAAAATCACGCGGTGAAATATAAACACGCTGAATTTATCCGCGTATGTCGCGAGCAACGGATTATCCTGGATAGTCACCGAGCACTTGAAACCGTGAATGGCCAGCTCTTCCGCTACATGTCCTGTCCGATACCGCGCGCTGTCCCCCACGCCTCCGGTAACAAAAAGAACATCTCCCGGCCTTACCCGTCCGAACATGGCCAGGAAAGATTTGGCCACTCTTCTCCCGCCCAGAACAAGCCCCTCCCGTTTGAGAGTGCTAACCGCTTTGCCAAATTTTATGAGGAGAAGGTTCATGTATATTTACATTTAATTGTGATTTGGACTGCCAAGCTGTTTTCTATCTTCTGATTTTTTCAAAAAATTATTTTTTGATACCACCGACCGTCCGATTCGTTTTTCCAGCTTTTTCCGCGCGCCGCCAGCGATATCACCACCGGCCCTGGCGTCGTCTTTTAATTTCGTTAAACCGCTTGAATTCTCCGTACGATGTATTTCAGTAGTCGCGCGCTCACCAAGCATATTAAAAATGAGTTCAAAATCATCCATATGGTCGCGCAGATTTTCCCGCTTGAGTCCTTTTAGTTTTTTATATTCTTTGGGAGTAACCCCGAAAGTAGCTTTGGAAATTTCAGCAGTTAGAATTTCATAATCTCTCTGATCCTTAGCGCCCCGATTTTTCCATTCATCCGTCAATTCCTCGCGAATCGCAATCCCGCGCATTCTTTTTTCTATCCAGTCATCGCTGTACCCTTTGAGTTTATAGAGCATACGCGTTCGTTTTGTTGCTAATTCCGGATCCTCTATTTCCTGTATTCTTTCATAGCCAACTTTTGCCAGCCAACGCTTGAATGGTTCGGCCCTGGGAGATGGAATTGACTGGATTATGCGGAAAATACCTTCCGCGTTGGCACAATTCATCATTTGCCTGCCGCCTTCCGTAGGGACTTCAAGGGTATGGACAATTTGTCCATACCCTTTGGATAATTCTTCGTCTCTACGCCGCATTTTATTGATATAGTCTTTCACATTAACGCTGTCAATAAGCGCCAAAACCACATCTTCAACAACAAACCACCACTCATTTTGATAAAGCGTTCTTCTGATTTTTTTGCCTTTGAATAAGGCGATTTTTGTGGTTATTTCGTTGGTCATAAAATATGCGAGTTCATAGTTTTATAAATTCAACTTCAATATCGTCTGGTATATTAAAGTTATTCACATTGATATCGTATCTACTTGCTAAAATTAATTTTATAATTAGTTTTTATCCTGGCTTGGCACAAAAGTTTCGTACTTTTTCAGATTGCCTATTTCAACTAGCAGTCCCTGATAGTAGCTATGATTAAATAATTCCTGATCTGATTTGGGGATTACACCAGTTGAAAATATTTCTTGTGGCAATTTATTTTTATGTGAAAGCAACGCCCAAAGACCTGGCTTTATCTTGAAAAAAAACCTTTCATCTTGAACAATACGGCGAATACTTGCAAAAGGAGTTTTTGTTTTCCACTCCACGTCAGGCACTTTTAAAACCTCATAGTTAAGATAACCAAGTGTCGCATAACCTCCTGCTTGTTCCATTGTTTTTATCACTGCTTCGTATTGCTTCATACTATTAAGAATAAAACAAAATATTTTCAAAGTCCATCATTCACTCTCTCACCTATAATCCTCCCGTACACCTCCTCAATCCTCCTCCCCGCTTTCTCCCAGCTGAACTCTTTTGCCCGCGCGCGGTTTGTCTCTCCTCTTCTCTTTGCTTCTTCGGGATTGGATAAAAAATAGATGATACCCCTGGCGATTCCTTCAGGGGATATTTCCGCGCTGTAGTACGCGCCTTCTCCCAGATACTCTCGGTTATTCATTCTGTCAAAGCACACTACCGGAAGTCCCGCCGCCATGTATTGCAAAATTTTTCCGCTGGCTTGGCGGGTGGAAGAATCTTTTGGATCCACGCTAATGTCGCCCGCGCGAAGAAGGGAAGGCAAATCAAAATAATTAAGCGGATAAACCAATGTAACATTCCGTCCCAGCCGGTGAGCCCTTACGTATTCACGGAGCCACTCGACGGGAAATCCTGCTAACACAAAATGCGCGTGAGAGCATGAGAGAAGCGCCAGGGGAATCGCCTGGAGAAGATATTCTATTCCCTTATTAGGCATCAACGCGCCTGTATAGAGTATCACGGATTTATCAGGGGGAATTCCAAATTTTTTCCGGCATTCCTCCCGCGCTGGAAGAGCGGCGTAGGAATTAAGGTTTACCCCGTCCAGCACTGTTTCAATATTTTTATCGCGCCTCATACCGCTCATTTCCCGGCTGTTTTCCCACGAGCTGGTAACCGCGAAGTCTCCCCGATTGTTGATCCATTTCTCCAGAGCGCGGAATATTTTTTTCAGGATACCGTTTCGCAGATAACTATGCGAAACCATTTCCCTGGTAAGGCTTCCGTGAAGATCAACCACTAATTTCATCCTTCTCCAAAAAAGCATTTTCCGCACAATCCATCCGATCAGCGCTCCCTCATGAAGATGTCCGTGAATAATATCCGGTTTCTTAGTACGCGCCAGGTAAAAAGCCTTGCGAATAAGCATACTATCCAAAATAATTTTCTGCCAGTCCGGTCCCGCTTCCAGTTTTTTATACCAAAAAAGAAGCCGCCTGATGCGCCGCACGTCTATCGCGCTCTTTAACTCCGGCGGAATATTCTTCCCTATATGATACGTCGCGATAGTAATTTCATGACCCAGTTTTTCCAATGCCAGCGCCTCTTCAAGAATTCGAATATGGGTCCCGCGGTCGGAAAAGAAGGGAGTAGGAGCGATAACTAATATTTTCATGAGTTATAGTTTAGCAAAAGACAGTCTATAAGCCTTAAGTCAGTGACTTCATTCTAACTTGTCTCGGCACGTTTGGCAAAAGGCTCATTCATCAGTATAATAAAGCCAATGAAAACAAGAACATTCTTCCAACATCTCACCCTTTCTGAGTTTTTTACTTTTTTTTCTCTTTTTTGGATATGTCTGGGATGGCTGGGCCTTGTGCTGGGCATGCTGGAAATATTTTACGCGCCTGTTATAGCGGCGTATTTGTGCGCGGGAGCGGCAGTTTTATTATACGTTTTTTTCCGCAACATCCGTTCTTTTCGCCCCGCGCAGTCTTCCATACTAGCCGCGGTAATTATTTTTATCTGCGTTATTTTACTTTCTTTTTTCACCACTCCCACCATATTTTCCGGAAGAGACCAGGGATCACTAAGTGAAGCAACTATAAGATTGTCCCAGCACCACGCTTTCTTTTCCTCTTTTCCCGCCTCTGAAGAATTCTTTAAAATATACGGTCAGGGAACGGCGCTTAATTTCCCGGGATTTGCCTATACTTCGGATGGAAATCTCATCACCCAATTCCCCCTGGGATATATTTCCTGGCTTGCTTCTTTTTACGCGCTTATTGGCCTTTCCGGGCTTATCGTGGCGAACGCGGTTTCAAGTATTATTTTTCTACTCTCCTTTTTTCTTCTTTGCCGCCTTTGGATGAAATTTTCCTACTCGCTTGCCGCGCTGCTGCTTGTGCTCTCCTCCTTTATATTCACCTGGTTCTTTAAATTTACTCTAAGTGAAAATATGGCGCTTATGCTGGTATGGTTCGGCATATATGCATTTATAAGATTCCTGGGCGCGCCAGGGTTTCTTTTCCTGATTTCCTCGGTACTCTCTTTCGGGTTGCTTATCTTTACGAGAATTGAAGGATTGCCATTTTTTGCTATCGCCGCGGGAATTGCCTGGTATCTGCATAGAAAAAAAGATCTTCCCGCCCGTATATTTTCTAATAAAAAATTTGTCCTTACAGTAGCAATAATTTTTGTTCTGTACTTTGCCCACTTTTTTATAGATTATAATTTTTACCTTACCCTGGCTAAGAGTCTCGCAAAAAAAATCAATACCGCGGAGCAGAGCCCTCCGGATTTTCTTTTTTCTTTTTACCTTGGAAAAGTCTTTATGGCCTACGCGCTATTTAGCGTGCTGGTATTCGGCGCGATCGGCGTGATATATCTTATCTCGCGAAAGAAATTTAAATTCCTCGTTCCTTTTCTTATTATCGCCCCCAGCCTTTTGTACCTTTTAAGCCCGAATATTTCATCCGATCATCCCTGGATGCTTCGAAGGTTCCTTTTCTCCATATTTCCTGCCGGAATACTCTACACCGTCTGGTTTTTTCACTGTCATTTAAGAAAACCGCTTTTCTATCTGTTTTCCTTTTTACTGCTCATCGCCAATCTTGCCGTGTCCATTCCTTATCTTACCTTTTCTCCGCATTATAATCTCCTTAACCAGACTGGATACTTAAGTAATAATTTTAGAGACTCGGATTTAATACTCATTGATCGGGAAGCCAGCGGAGATCAATGGTCTATGATAAGCGGCCCCCTGAATTTTATTTACGGAAAACAAGCAGTCTATTTTTTCAATCCCCGGGATTTAGATAAGATCGACCGCTCTAAATTTAGTAATATATATCTCATAGCGCCGGAACACAGGCGCGAATGGTATCGGAAAGATAATTTTCTCTACCGGTTCACTCCTGTAAAAGAATACCGAATCCAAAACCCTTTACTGGATGTGCGGATAACCAGCAAAAAAGAAGCGTTTCAGACCGCCGTCGATCTTCCTCAAAAAGAAGACCGCATTACTTACGGCACAATATACCTCTTAAATAAATAATAACTACCTATGCTTCCTGATTTTACCCGTGAGATAACCTTAAATGAAAAAGAGCAAAGAATATACAAGGCCATAAGAACAACAGCATATGTCGGCGCTTTATTAATAATAAGTTACGCGCTCTTTCGCGTACTCTTTCCCACGCAGTATTTTTATTTCTCCTTCCTGAACCCGTCGCTTGGTAAAAATACTCTGAATCCTCACCGGGAAAACGGCGAGAGTGTGACTCATGGAATAATTGCATCCGACCAAAAAATGTACTTCAACGCCGCGCTCAATGGAATCTATTCAAAGGCTATTATTCGCTTTAAGGCGAATGACGAGGAAGCCAATCCTCTTTCCGGATTAATCCAGGCAAGAAAATCATTTCAGGCGTTTCTTTATCCTGAAGAATCCCCTCTGGGATTCAAGGACGGAACTTTGATAAAAAACCAGGAAAATTATTACATAATTTCCCGGGGAGCATTAAGAAAATTTTCAGGATATTCATTGAGTTCCCTGGGATTTCCTTTTCAATCTTTTCAGGAAGTAAGCAGCCAGGATCTCGAGTATAACCCCGGGGGAACAGACATATTGACGGAAGACGGATACCCGGACGCGGCAATATTTAAAATAGAGGACGCCTATTACATGCTTTGGAATAACATACTGCGCCGATTCGTCAGCAAGGCTGCTTTTGAAAGCCAGTACGACTCTGGTCAGGCAATAGAAAAAAGCGAAGATTTTATAAAAAATTACGAACTAAGCGAAGACCTTATCGGTTTTAGCGATGGATCCCTTATTTCATACGGGGATTCGGCATTTGTGGTAAGTCAGGACAACATGTTCCCCATCAATAATCCTGTGACTTTTGAAGCCATGGGATACGTATGGGAAGATATTATACCGGTCAATGGGGATGAGTTCTCTCTTTATAAAAAAGAAAAGTTGCTTAACATCAGCAGTGCCCACCCCTACGGAACTATCTTTTACGCGCCGGATGGTCCTGAAGGATCCGCGTGGTATATAACCCGGCATAACCGCAAGAGAAAATTCGCCTCTTCTGCTATCGCCAATTCCTGGCTGAAGAAAAGCCCCATAGTCTCTTCGATAAAAAGCCTGGATGTGATAAACCAATGCAAGATAGAAGCACGCGATAACTTCACGGGGTGGTATGCGTGCGAAGTACACATCCAGAGCATGCAATCACTCACGGGAAAAGATTATGAATTTGAAGTAAAGTTTAATAATAAAGCAAAGATGGACTCCGTGGATATTGAGTTTAAGAAAGAAATCAACTGGAGCAACATGAAATCTTCTCTTAAAACTCTCTTTAACCGGATAATTATCAACTATGCGGGAAAATTATAATTCAAAAACAAGATATACCGTCATGTTCTATAAACTTTTACACGATACGCTTTTTATTCTTTTGTTCATATTCATACTTGCCATGATCGCGGAAGGACTGTTGCCGGGAATAGTTTCCAGCCGAATGGTATTTCCCGCGCTCCTTCTTCTCCTGGCGGGAAACTTATTCGCCATGCACCGCGTATCCCTCATCACCAAATTACCCGTACCGAGATACGAGATAAAAAAGAAGACGCTTTTTTTATTTCTTTCTCTTCTCCTGCTCCTCATCATAAACAGCGTGCTGAAAACTCATATTTTCATTACCATTGCCATTACTTTTTCAGTAGCAATGGGAGGATATTATCTTCATAGAATGATCGAAGAAGAAGTAAGAAGAAAGGAAAAATCATAGCAATCATTTAATCAGGAAAATCATGGTTCAGACAAATAACTCAGTGTTTCTTTGGCGCATTTCTCCCATGAAAATTTCTTCGCCTGTTCTTTCCCTTTAAAAACAAGCTCGTTACGCAGCACTTCAGAAGAAATGACTTCCCGCATTTTTCGCGCTAATTCTCGTTCATCTTCAGCTTGAAAATATACCGCCGCGTCTCCTCCCACCTCCCGCAAGCTGGAATTATCCGCCGCGATGACCGGAACTCCCGCTGCCATAGCTTCCAGGATAGGGATGCCGAATCCTTCATAGAGCGAAGGAAACACATAAAGTTTCGCGCCACGCGCTACATGACCGATTTTTTCAAACGCTACTGTTCCTGGCAATATAATGTCCTCCTGACACGCACTTTGCCTCACTCTTTCCATAAGACTTTTCCATAACCATGCTTTTTCCCCTAAAAGTACTAACTGAAATCCGGACTTCTGTTCGCTTTTTAAAATTTCAAACGCTCTTACGAGACGCTCTAAATTTTTGCGGGGCTGAAGCGCTCCGGAATAAAGAATATATTCTCCGCGTATACCTAACTCATCCTGCACCTCTTTTTCTCTCGCCAAGTCTCTCTCTTTTTCAAAAATTTCTCTGTCAAACCCGTGGTGGATTACCCGTATCTTTTCCTCTTTTACGCGAGGATAAAATTTCAAAATATCTTTTTTCGTAGACTCCGATACTGCGATAATGCGATCTGATTTTTGTATCGCCCATCGGCTTAAAAAGTTTATCTTTATTAAATCACCCGGGGGGAAATGATCCGGGAAATATTTATACGCCAGATCATGGATAGTCACCACTGTTTTCAATCCCTTTCTTCGCAGCAACGGAATATTATGCATCGGCATCCAAAGCACATCAGGCATGTCTTTTTGAAGCTGGCGCGAAAAGCATATTTGCGTCCAAAGAAAAGGAAAATCTTTTTTCCTGATATGGTAATTAGGAAAATTCGGCGGCGCGAGTTCAGAATTGAATTCTTTCTTGTGATAAATAAAAAACTCGCTGGATGGATCCAGCGCGCCGAAATATTTTAAAAGATTATGAATATACACCCGCGTACCGTCGATGCGGGAAGCATCGAGGTCGGCGGCCTGGATAGCAATTTTCATACTTTCACCAACAACTCTCCCAAAAACTCCCTTAATTTATTTCCCACCTCCGGATGCTTCAATCCTAATTTAATACTGGCTTTTAAAAAGTTAAATTTGTCTCCAGTATCCAGCCACTCACCCTCCAGTTCCCGCCCGTAAAGAGGTCGGCCCCGTAGAAGCATAATATCAAACGCGTCAGCCAGACGTATTTCCCCTGATTTACCGCTTTCCATGGTAGAGAGAATTTCAAATACTTCAGGAGTGATCACATATTTTCCCACCGCGGCCAGCGTGGAATCTGTTTCTCCTTCTTTGGGTTTTTCTATCATTCTTTTTATTTCATAACTCATCCCGTCTAACTGCAGTCCTTCTATGATGCCAAATTTATGAATTTCCTCCTTCGGCAGCCGACTAAGCCCGATTACCGAGTCGCCGTATTTTTCAAACGTTTCTATGATCTGTTTTGACGCGGGAACCTCGCTGTCATATAAACAATCGCCAAAAATAATCAGCACCGGTTCATTGTTCACAATATGTTTGGCTTGCAAAATAGCGTGTCCGTCCCCCAACGGCATAGGCTGGCGGACATAAGAAAATTTTGCCAACCCGGGAATTTTCTGTACTGCTTTTAATAAATCATGTTTATTCTTTTCCACCAGCGTCTCTTCCAGTTCATACGATACGTCAAAGTGATCTTCAATCGCCCGTTTCCCGCGGCCGGTTACGAAAATAATTTCTTCAATGCCCGATTCCACCGCTTCCTCCACCAGATACTGAATTACCGGCTTATCCACTACTGGAAGCATTTCCTTGGGTTGTGATTTGGTGGCCGGAAGAAATCGAGTACCGAAACCGGCAACAGGCAATATGGCTTTTTTGACTTTCATGAGTTTATTGTCTGGACCACTGATTCGCACGTGATTACACTGATTTCACTGATTATTTTCCGCGCACTAACCTAATCAGTGAAATCAGGAAAATCAGTGATAATCAGTGGTTCAGATTATATAAGTTTCTTCTTCGCAATAGCTTTCAATTCCTCATTATACTCCCGTATCGCTTCATCGATCATGGGATCAAATTTCTTGTAAATCTCTTTATTCTTAACAATATTCCCCGCCTCCAAAAGTGAATCAAATGTTCCCGCGTCCAGCCACTCGCCTTCAAATATTCTAACGTCTAATTCTCCCATACGAAGATATTCGTTTTGCACTGCTACCACTTCAATCTCTCCGCGATCGGAAGGTATTACCTTCCTGGCAATTTCAGAAACTCGCCCGTCGAAAATATAAAGCCCCGCGGAAGCATAATCACTGATAAAATCTTTCGGCTTTTCTACAATCTCCACCGCCTTATTATTTTCATCAAATTTAACCACCCCGAATCTTTGCCAGTCATTTACCCTTTTAGCAAACATTCTTCCGCCTTTTTCAAAACTTTTAATCTCTTTGGAAAAGTCGTCTTCAAAAATATTGTCCCCTAAAACCATCGTCACATTATCACCGCCGATAAACGCTTCACCCAGAATAAAAGCATCGGCCAGTCCGCGGGGAACTTTTTGAACCTCAAAATAGATATTCACTCCGTTCTTTTTGAAAATCGAGCCTAAAAGATTCAGATATTGCCCGCTGTGTTCCGGCGCGACAATAATAAGCACATCCCTGATTCCCGCTTTAATCAAAGTATTCAACGGATAAAAAATCATCTGCCGGTCATACACCGGCAAAAGTTGTTTTGAGGTGGTGGTGGCGAGAGGATACAAACGTGTGTTAGCCCCGCCGGAGAGGATGATGCCTTTCATTGAGGTTTTTCTAATTTACTTTTTACTCTTTTAATCTTTTCCTCTGGTTCCATATTTAATATTATGATCTTATATATTTGTCATCCCCGCGCAGGCGGGGATCCAGGATTTATATCTTCTGACCTTTTATTTATTCCAGTCCTCTGATAAATCCCGCCACATAGGATTTTCTTTTTCAATCAGATTCAGTTTCCATTGGCGGTTCCATTTTTTGAGTTGTTTTTCTCTTGTAATAGCTGAAACAACATCATTTCCGCATTCATAGTATACTAGATGGTGCACCTTATATTTTTTTGTGAATCCATCAGCCACTCCGTTTTTATGTTCATATATTCTTTTTTCTAAATTGGAGGTAACTCCTATGTATAATGTTCCGTTTCGTTTACTGGCTAAGATATAGACACAGTAGGTTTTATTGAGACTCATGGTTTAAATCCTGGATTCCCGCCTACGCGGGAATGACATAAAAAACTACCTCTTAATCAAATACTCAGTTAATGCCTCCCTATAACTTCTCAGCGGATTCAACTTCGTATTCAACAACACTGAATATGGGGGCCTCTTAGCTGGCCGGGGAAATTCACTTGATCCTACCGGAACGACTTTCGTCTTTATTTTAGCCTGACGATATAATTCTAGTACCGCTTCGTACCATGTGCAAGGGTCGCTATTCACAACGTGGTAGATGCCGTACGGTTTTTCTGATTCAATGATTTCTTTGGTTTTTCTGGCCAAGTCCGGCGCGTACGTAAAACAACTGGTTTCTTCATCCACTGCTTTCACTTCTTTATTATTCTTTCCCGCTTCCGTCATTACGTCAAAGAAACTTCTTTTGGCTCCTTCTGAAATACCGGGTTTCCCGAAAAGTTTGGAAAGACGGAGAATATAATATTTCCTGCCGTGCTTTTTTACTTCCTTCTCGCCCATCAACTTTGATTTTCCATAATTATTCACCGGCTTCGGCTTCGCCTCTTCATCGAATCCTATTTGCGGCAAGGGATTGAAATTATCGTGCAGCGTGCAGGACGCGCACACGTGCGCGCATCCGGCCGGTTCCGGAATTTCCGGTTCGCCGTCGAAAACATAATCCGTGGAATAATGCACCAGCGTCGCGCCGATACTTTTCGCGGCACCTGCCAGATACCCCGGCGCGCTCCCGTTCAGTTTCTTCGCCAGCACAAATTCTTTCTTGTCTTCGCATTTGTCCACCGCGTTATACGCCGCGCAATTTATAATAATCTCCGGACGCGCTTTTTTTATCCCGCTCTTCGCTTCTTTTTCTTTCGTAATATCAATATTTTCCTTGTCCCAAGCGATTACTTCGCAATCTTTGTCTTTTTTAAATAATTTCACCAACTCCTGCCCCAACATTCCTTTGGCGCCGATGATAAGAATTTTTTTATTCGACATACTTAATTTATACATGACATATTATACCGTAAAACGCATTGCAATGCGTCTCTACGCATGGGAAATTTTTTGATAATTCTCCGCGAACCCCTTTCCCAAAAGCGGTTTCCACCACCATTCGTTTTTCACGTACCAGTCCGCCGTTTCATCCAGACCGGTTTCAAATTCAATTTCCGGCTTCCAGCCTAGCTCCCGCTCAATTTTAGAAATATCCAAAAGATAACGCCGGTCATGGCCGGGGCGGTCTTCCACATACGTCTTAAGCGCGCTTGATTTTCCCAAACGAGTTAAAATAGCGTCGGCGATTTGTTCAACACTTTTTTCTACGCCGGACCCAATGTTATATGCTTCTCCTGATTGTCCATATTGAAGAATTAAATCAATCGCCTTGCAATGGTCTCGCGTATGGAGCCATTCTCTTCTGTTCTGACTGCTTTTGAAAAGAGGTAACTCCTCACCGCAAAGCGCGTTGGTAATAAATCTTGGAATTACTTTTTCCGGAAACTGATATGGACCGTAATTATTGGCGCAATGACTGATCGTTACCGGCAGTTTGAAAGTATGATAATATGCCATCACTTCATGATTGGCTCCGGCCTTGGAAGCGTTATAGGGAGTTTTGGGAAGATAGGGATCATCTTCCTTGAATGCCCGTTCTTCGTCCAGCGCGAGATCCCCGAATACTTCGCAGGTGGAAATATGATGAAACCGTTTCACCCCCACAACACGCGCCGCTTCCAGAAGCATCTGCGTTCCCAACACATTGGTTTTCACAAAAATATCCGGCTCTACCATCGCCCGGCCGTTATGGGATTCGGCCGCGAAATTCACAATGACATCAATCTTTTCATCCCGAAGCAGTTTCATATTATTTTCCAAATCGCCGATATCGTCCTGGATAAACTTGTAATTGGGATTATTATCTATCCCTTTTAGATTTTCCAAATTTCCCGCGTAAGTCAAAAGATCCAGATTAAAAATCTTGTAATCCGGATGCGCTTCCAGCATATACCGTACAAAATTCGATCCGATAAATCCGGCTCCGCCGGTGATGAGTAGGTTCATAATGTTTTTTCTAAATTAAACAGATAAAATTAAAATAAAAAAATAATATAAAACCAGGCTTACTTATTTGTCATCCCCGCGCAGGCGGGGATCCAGGATTTAAATATACTAGCTTTCTATTTGTTCCATTCTTCCGATAAATCTCTCCACGTGGGATTTTCTTTTTCAATTAGATTAATTTTCCATTGGCGGTTCCATTTTTTGAGTTGCTTTTCTCTTGTAAGAGCAGACACTATGTCATTACAGCAATCGTAGTACACCAGAGTATGGACTTTGTATTTCTTTGTGAATCCATCAGCCATTTCATTTTTATGTTCATATATTCTTTTTTCTAAATTGGAAGTGACTCCTGTATATAGCGTACCATTTCTCTTACTGGCTAAAATATAGACGCAGCAGGTTTTATATTGACTCATGATCTAAATCCTGGATTCCCGCCTACGCGGGAATGACATAAGAAAGTTTGTTATTTAAATTTCGTGCTCCAGTCAAATCCGATTTTTGGATCATTCCAATCAATTCTTTCTTCATCTGGATTGGCTGAATCATAAATATCGCTTGTATGATACAAAAGCGAAGCCGGTACCTGCCCCAGCACACGATAGCCATGCGCTACACAAGGCGGGATGAGCACCAGCACCGGATTATTCTCCCCGCCATACACTACCTGGGTTTCTCCTTTAGTGGGAGAGTCATCTCGCATATCATGCAACACAATTTGCATATTTCCCTTCACTGGAAACCAGACGTCATATTGTTTTTTGTGCCAGTGGAATGCTTTAATCACTCCGGGATACGTTTCAGTATAGCTCGTCTGCTTTACTTCCACAAACGTTTCTTCGCCGAATTTAATTACTTCTGAAAAAAAACCGCGGTCATCGCTGAATCTTTTTATCATTTTGATTTTCACGCCTTCGATCATAGAGCTTAAATTAAATTTATAATCCTATTTTTGATAATACAAAATCTCTTATTTTTACGGCCGCTTCATATCCGTCTTCTGCGTCTTCCGAAGAAAACTCCACATAGTCATCAGGATATCGCGATTCAGTATAAAATTGATCCAGGATCTTTGCTTCAGGCATTAATTCCGCAAAAGATTTATCCACACCCTCGCTGTCCTTAATAAGAATTTCCAAATCATGAATTTTTCTAACATGCAAATCATGATAAGCCAAAAATCCTTTCAAATATTTTTCTCCGGCTTGTTGAGCATGAAAACAAACTGGATTAGGATGCGCTTCTTCTTCCTTTAATAATAGCTGGATAGTTTTTATATCCTCATCGGCTCGCGCCAGCCAATTCTTTACATAATCAGTCAACATAAATTTTATCGCAAGATGATTAAAGGACGCGATGGAAATACGACGCCAAATGTATTTGCTGATTTTTCATAAATGGTTTTTCCATTGCGGACGATATCTTCAATAAAAAGATTGCGGTTCTCGTTGATGCTCTTTTTTATTTCTTCTGGAGTATACACAAGCACATCAACTGGCACGTTACTGTCAGATATCGCTTCTCGGACTTCCCGAGCTCTGCTAATTCTTCTTTCCCCGCTGGATTTGATAATAAACAAATCAACATCGCTGTCTTCCGTTGGATTCCCCCATGCGTAAGAGCCAAAAAGAATAATTCTCTCCGGATTGATTGCTTTGACT
>CAYLWX010000015.1:0-21989 GCA_964387895.1 uncultured Bdellovibrionales bacterium
ACCTCCTTCCTTTTTGCCCGCCCGAGCGATTGGATTTTAAAATTCGGAATTCGGATTTTCGTCAAAAAATGTTCGAACTTCGTTCAAAAAACACCGCCAAGTTTTACATTCAGCGAACCCCTTTTAATAATAGCCGGTTTGAGTTTATTCTATTTTGAAGACTTATTAAACGCCCAGGCAAAAATCCACGCAAGCACGTAGGTATATACCACCATTTGAACTAATCCGCCGGTAAAATTCGCAAAAGTGATTTCTTTCCGCATTTCAAACACCCGCGCCTTGGTATGAAACAGCCATCCCATAAGTTTCGCTGAAAAATCAGGCCACAGGGAAACAAAAATCGCGCATACCACAAATACCACTCCCATCGCCAGAGCAAGATTGAGAGCAAATTTTTTTGTTTCTATTTTCATTTCTTCACCTCCTTTCTACAAAAATTAAGAATTAAGAAGGAAGAAGTTTTACTTCTTATGTACATACTATACAATAAAATATATTTTATTTCCACGGTTTATGTATATCTTGAAACAAATTTGTTCTCTTTTACGTAAAAACGGAGCAACTTATCCTTCCACTCGCCTGCGTAGTCTACTCCTATTCGGGTGGTTTTTATAATGTTTTTAGGAGATATCGCACTACCTCGGTCTTCTATAAAAAGTGATGCATTTTTTGCTACTGCCGATGTGCTGTTAAGTGTCTTGTCAATTTTTAGCGCTTGGCATAGTTTTCCCGGCCCGCTGGTAAGATTGGTTACAGCATTAATATTTCTATGTTGCTTCATATATTCAATTCCTTCCAGTGGTTCCAATGCTCGAATCAATACTGCCGACGGATATTCTTTTTCTTCCGTAACTATATTAAGACAATAATAAAATCCGTAAATCATGTAGACATACCACACACCCGCCTCGCCAAACATCACGCTTGTCCTCGCGGTTTTTCCCCTGGAAGCATGGCACGCCAGATCATGGGGACCTGTATATGCTTCAGTTTCTATGATTATTCCGGAAATAGTTTTTCCCTCTATTTTCCGAACCAAAACTTTACCTAATAATTGTTTGGCGACATATTCGGTTTTCTGCTGGAAGAATTTTTTATTTAACTGTTTCATAATAGCACTCAGATTTTTATTTTATTTACTCTGCAATATAAACATAAAATACAACTTCGCCTTATTAAAGACCCCTCACCCTCAATCCCTCTCCCCATCCGCGGCGTCTGGGGCGAGGGAGGACAAGGAAAAACTATCCTAATCCACTTCTCCCATTGCCTGTAGCTTCAGCAATTTCTGATACAATCCCCCATTAAGTCTGGAAAGTTCCACATGGCTTCCTTCTTCCACTACGTTGCCTTTTTCCAGCACGACAATCTTGTCCGCTTTTTTAATCGTGCTTAGGCGATGCGCGATAAGAATAACTGTTCGCCCTTTGCTGATTTTGTCCATGGCGTCCTGGATCAAATGCTCGGAATAGGAATCCAGACTGCTGGTCGCTTCATCAAAAATAAGAATTCTTGGATTAGCTAAAATGGCTCTCGCGATACCGATTCTTTGTCGTTGCCCGCCGGAAAGTTTAATACCGCGCTCCCCCACCATCGTATCGTACCCGTTTTTTAATTGCAGAATAAATTCTTCCGCGTTGGCGATTCTGGCCGCCGCTTCTATTTCTTCCCGGCCGGCATAAGGTTTGGCATAGGAAATGTTTCCCCTCACGCTGGTATTGAATATCTCTACTTCCTGCGGCACGATCGCCATGAATTTCCGGAATGCGTACAGGTCATACTCTTTTAAATTTTTGCCATCCAGAAGAATTTCTCCTGCTGTCGGATCATAATGGCGGAAAAGCATTCTGACTAAGGTAGTTTTTCCGCCTCCCGACGGACCCGCCAAAGCGGTAACACACCCGGATTGAATAGTCAGCGTTACCTTATCAAGCGCGATGGCTGAGCTTTCTTTGTATTGAAATTTTACTTTTTTAAATTCAATCCTGCCTTCAATTTTTTTAGGTTTTAATCCATTGGACAGATTGGGGATTTCAGATTCTTCCAAAGACAAATAATACAGGCGCTCTACCGCTTCGCCAGATTCCATAATTCGATCATAAAGCCGCGAAATCCGGTAAAGCGAGATGAGTGCTTTTTCGGAAATAGTAAACACAAACACCAAACTGCCCACCGTCATCATCCCCTTCCAAACCAGCCAGGCTCCGGCAAGCAAAATGAAAAGCCGTCCGGAATCAATGATGAGATTCCTGGCAAGGTTATACTTTATAATTATTCCATACCCGGCGAGAATATTGATTTTAGCTTCCCGTATAATTTTTTCAAAGCGGCTGATCTCCCTGTTTTCCTGTACAAAGGATTTGACGGTATTGATATTCATTACCGACTGCGTCATCAACCCGGAAGCTTCTTCCAAATTATTAAATAATCCCCAGCGAAATGGATAGGCTTTTCTGTTTACCCGCAATGTGAGCAACATAAAGAAAGGAACGAATACCAGCACAATGAGTCCGAACCGCCAGTCGACAATAAAAAGCGCCAAAGTGGTAAAAAGGATTTGCCAGGCAGTGGGAACCACCTCCCAGGATAAATTTCCCATCAGATCGAGAATTTTATCTACCCCCTTATGCACCTTGATTACTTTATTTCCCGTATTCTCTTTTTCATGGTAGCCAAGACCGAGAAGCATCATTTTTTTGTAGGCATTGTTGGAAAGATATTCATGAATCTCCCCATGGGTATAAAAAATTCTCTTATCATTGAGAAAATTAGCCAGTGAAACTATTTGATTGGAAAGAAACATCGCGAATACCAGAAAGATAAGCAAAGGAATTTTATCCGCCTGAAAAGTAGTGATAGTGTCAATAATAATTTTCAAAATATACGGTCCGCCCAGCCTGAAAATTTCCAGAACCATAATGGAAACGAGCAAATATTTGATTTGCTGATGAGAGGGAGTCAGAAGCTTCCAAAGGCGCATCCAAAAACCTTTGGCATCGAATTCACGATAGGATATATTTTTCTTCTGGTATTGCAAAGGCATAAAAAAATAAAAAAAGGCTCAAACCTTCAACATATTTTACCATGCAAAATAGTTATCCACAAATTGAAGTCTAGATTCGACTTTCAGCTTATATGCTCTCTTCATGCTTGGAAGGGCATCGCTTGTCGCCATAAGAACAAAATACACAACAATCGCCTTTCTTAGGTTTTATTGTCTTTCCGCATTGCCCGCACCGGTAGAAATACTGGCAACTTTCTGTTGGCATAGTTTCTTCTTTTTTGAAACCGCAATACGGACATTCTATGATTGAAGTTAGTTTTGAATTCATAATTATTAATTGGTTATGTCTTGCTTTCTTTTTATAGTATACACTATTTCACAACCCTAATCCTGCCGTCCTTGCATTTTTAGAAGACAGGCTTAATAAGACACCTCTTATCGGGATCAAATTATTCAGCATCGACGTCTTCGCGCGTGTCATGTTTTCTCCCGACGATACCATGGGAATTTCTTGCCAGGGAACTCTTTCCACGGGAACACTATCCGTATTTTTATTTACGGCACGTTGTTCCGAAACAACCGAAGCACGTACTTTTGGCGCAACTTTTCTTTTTACATAATCGGACGCCACTGTTGTTTTTTTATTCTCAAGATCAAAAATAATGTTAATCGTTTCTCCTGGATGAGCAAAGACTTCCACGGAAAGAAGTCTCTTTCTTCCACGAAGCGCCGTAACCTTATATAATCCGTTTTTCGGATCGTCAAATTTCATCACTCTTCCTTCTTCATCTTCCACAAACTTTCCGTTTTGTTCCATAATTGCCCCGTATCTTTCCGCGGCTGCCTGGCCGCCTATAATCTTATACCACACCACTGTTCCTCCGTGGCTTACCACCCATTCCGGAGGACGGTAACCGTCTCCCCACCATGCTTCCGCGCGGGCCTGTAAAACAAACCCCCCTGTTCCCAGGAGGGCGATCGCGATAAAAAGGAAATATTGAATTGTGATTTTATATGTGTTTGCCTTTTTAAGTTAATGCTTAGCTGTATAGTGTAGCAGATTAAATTATTTTCATCAACATGGCACTGTGGATAACTTAAAAAGGAAATGTGATTACGCATGATAATTATTGATAGTAATACAGAGAAATATAACTCGTAGTTTTTTCAAATTCACTGCCGGTTATTCTTCCAGAGTTGGTGTGGTTCATAATTTCCGGCCCTTTCCAATTAAGATTATCGGCGACTCTCATGAGAGAAATAAGAGAGGAAGGAGAATCCATATAATCATTGTTAAAGGAAGCTATAGTTCTGTATTGATGCTCTTGTATTGCTTCCAGAGTTTCTTCATCTTTCTTTTCCGCATCAAAACTGGAAAGATAATGGGAAAAATCTATGGAAGCAACCAACACTACACCGTCTTCCTTCGCGTAGCGTTCCAGTGCTTCTGAAAGCGATTTTATATCCTCCTCCTCATTCTTCGCGCTAAGCGCCAAAGGCACCACGCTGGCTTCCGGAAGATAATATTTTACAAAGGGAGTTATTCCTCCCAGTGAATGTTCTTCTTCAATAACGCCAGCATCTATTTTTATTATATTTTTTTCTCGGAGATGAGCGATTATTTTCTTATCCGGCCCTACCGTACCAAAGGGAGTATTCCATTCATATTCACTGGATATTATATTATGGCCTCCTTTTTCATAATGATTAGGCCCAATAAGGATGACTGTATGGATATCCTGATAAGAAAGCGCCTTAAAAAAATCAGCAATTATAAAGCTCGCCAAAAGATGATGCGGCACAACACCAGCTTTCATTTTTCTCACTGCATCGACCTTGTTCTTTTCTTTTGCCTGACGTATCGCTTCTTGAAAAAGATTTTTATCAAAAAAGCGCGGCGCGTGAATGCCACTCACTGCTTCAATATTATTTTCCAATACGTCCTCCCTGCCTGTAGTATACTGATCAAAAAAAATACCGCCATAGATAATCCGCGCAATGAATACCCCGCATATTATCAAAACTACCCACAACGCCAGAGGTGTTTTATTTTTCATAGTTCAGTTTCTAAAGTCTGGTTCTTTTGTAAACCTTATACACTCTTGCCGCAATTATGCCTGATAATACGCTCACTGCCAGTATTACCATCAATAGAGTAATCTTAAGATAAGACTTACCAGAAAAGTTCTTTTTAGGTTCTTCCGTGACAGGCTTTACTCCTGAAAACAATGACTCTCTGCCGATATGAATTTTTTCCACTTCCGAAAGCCCGTATACCGCGGGAGAATACATAAGAGAAGCTCTGGCAGGAGGAACAGTAAAATCTCCTTCACTTATCACCCTTGCCCTGTAGGTATATACGGATTTTTGCGGGTTTATTTTCCGGAGGGAAAGCACCATTCCACTTCGGGTAGCTTCCTGATGGGGAGAATACCAACGGGCTTCTTCATTCTCTTCTGATTGTTCGTTGTTAAGAGCAGTATTGACCGGCACCATTCCTGAAGGAAGCTTGTCATCAATCACTACATACTCTTCATTCTGAGTGCTCCCTGTAACAGTAAGCTGCACCATGACCGTCTCTCCTACCGCGGAAGTAAAGCCGGGCCCTTTTTCGCTTATATATTTGCGGCTAACCTGAAGCCCCTGATTTTTTCCGGTCGCGTTTCTGTCGGTAATAAATTCACTTGTTAGTATTGTAGAATATATATTCCCCTCTCCGCTTTTTTCTATGGATATATCAGATCCTTCCTTCTTTATATCTCCAGCCGGAATATTGACCGTATAGTGATCCCGATAATCTTTTATTTCACCCTGATGGATTGTTTCACTGTCTTTTTTAATGGTGAAGGTGTAGTGAGGATTCGCCTCATCGTTCACCAAAGAAAACTCCGTGATTGCTCTCATTACCTGGGCAGTACCGAAGGTATTCGACCAGTAGCTTGATTTTCTATGACGAGCGAGATAGTCCACCGCTTTCACGGTGGCGTCTTTATGGGTCCCTGTCACAAGAAACGCCCGTATTGCCAGCGCGGTGGAAGCATCTTCGGATCCAAATTCCTTTCCTGATTTCCAGGACATCCAATTCCCCTGCTGCTCTCCAAGGGATATAAGCTTTTCTATCCCCTTGTCTCTTGCTCTTTCCCATCCATTTTTATGATTCGCAATAATCGCAAGCGACAGAAGATCAGGAGAAATGTTTTCAAAATCCTTTAATTCTTTTTTTCCTTCCGCGTCTCCAATTAATGTAAGCGCGTAGGCTTTCGCGATAACCGCTTCCTTGTTAAATGACTTAAGAGAGCGGCGAGAAGTATTATCATATTGTCCTCCTTTTAAAAATTCTTTTATGCCGGAAAACAATTCTTCCTTCACTTCGAACCCGGATTCTTTCGCCATTACCAGATACTCTGTTACGTACGCGGTAACAAAAGGATCAGACGATCCCGAACCCCACCACGACCAGCCGCCATCGTCATTTTGCAGCAAGGAAAGCCTCTTCAGACCGGTGCGTATCATTTCATCAACATCTTTTCCTTCCAAAGCATCCCTGAAGAGATCAGGATATTTTTTCGCGCTAAGCGCGGGAACCAGTCTGCTCGTAGTCTGTTCCACGCATCCATAAGGATAATCGATTAAATATTTCATCGCGGAAGGCAGTGACCCCAGTATGCTTCCCGCGATAGAAATTTCCGCGTCCGATTTCTCCACATGAGCCGCGGGAGAAAACGCCACGCGATATGAACGTTCCCCTTCTCCGGCAAACGACTGATATTCATGAAACCCGAACTCTTCCACCGGAATTTCTTTTGTCACCGCATCTCCAATTTGATCATTCCCTGTGGAAATAGCAGAAAACTTAAGCACCGCGTTATCATTCACTCTCTTCGGAATTACTGTCCAATAAAGCTGGGTGAATTTTTTAGGCTTAATTGAGATTTCCGAATTTTGCTGCGCCACCACCTCTCCAGAATCAAATTCAAGATTCACTTTAAAAGAATTCTCTGTCTCGGTAAAATTATGCACCAGCGCGGAAAGCACGATCGTGTCTCCTTCGCGCAAAATATTAGGGAGAATGGGCCGTACCACGATGTCTTTCTGTACTGAAATTTCTTTCATCGCGTCGCCTACTTTCGTATCCCGCGTTGATCCTACCGCGTTCATAACCCACGTAGTTAAGTTATCAGGTAAAGTGAAGGTTACTTTAGCCTGGCCGTTATGGTCGGTAGTAATGCGAGGATTCCAGTATGCCGAATCCTTAAACACGGAACGGTCTACTCCATCCTTATTATTATGCACCCACAATCCATCGGCAAAGTATGTATGATAGGTTTCAATTTCCAGGTTATACACTTCCTTGATTCCTCTTTGCCATTCTACCGAATAAACGGATACTTTCTTCCCTTCAAAGCTTTCCATGATATCCCCTGTCTGCACGCTTCCCGCTTCTTTCCATTCATTGTCCACCCGCATAATGTGATTAGGAGTCACTCGTAAAGTTCCATTCAGGATCAAATACCCGTCTGTCCTGGCAGCATGCACCTTACTTACTGTCGCCTCAACCAGTGTTTCATCCTCTTCGCTTTTTCTTGTAAGTATACGATCTCCTGCTTTTATATCTTCGATATTTTTCTTTTCCCCATTGATCATAAGCACCTTCGTTCCTTTCGCGAAGCATCCTCCCTGTTCCGCCAGATTCACCATTATGCCTGCAAGGGAGTGCGATTTTTCCGTATCGTTATATCTCGTGCTCCAAAACGCGGAGAGGATATCCGTTGATTGCGCGTCGGTTAACTCCAACAATGCTTTGTCCATAGCCCAAAAAGCTACGTCAGATGAAACAGGATTTCCGGAAGCGTCAGAGGTGAGAATATCCACCGCAACTGTGTCTCCCGGGCCGTATTTTGGCTGGTCAGGAGTTATAGTTATACGCAATTCCTTGTTTCTGGTAGACAGAAGTATGTTTGCCTGGCTTTCGTCAAGATCAACATCAGAGAAACTTGAAGCATGCGCGAAAATGTTGGGAATATCAGTATCTACAAATGAAACGTCAACTGCTCCGGAAGATCCCTGAAGACGCACCACCTGAAACCGATGCATCTCTCCTCTTTCAAAAGAAAGCAGCACGTCTCTGTCAGGAATCACGGAAGAAAGAGTAATCTTCGCGGTATCAGAAAGTTCATATTCCTCCTTATCAAGCTGCACTTTAATTCCCTGTCCTTCATCTTCGCTATAGTAATATCCCAAACGATCAGAAATCCAATAGTAAAATTCCTTTGAAACAGTGTTACCGCGATTATCACTGGCTTCCACAGTCAAAGTATATGAACCGGTTGATCGCGGTGTAAAATGAAGCGTGGCTTCTCCCTGATCGTTAGTCACCGCACGCAACTCCTCTTCATTGCTTTCCTTTTTTTCATATCTCCCATATTTCGTCCCGTCCTCCACCTTCACCCATTCTGTTCTTTTGACTGAGGCGTTTAAGGAAATATCAGCAATTCTACTTTCTCGATAAGGATCAAGAATAATTGGTATATCTATTGTTTCCTCAGCCTTGCCGCCGTACCGGTTATCCTTCAGATAAATACCAAACTCTCCCGGACGAACCAATACGTTTTTTCTTGCAAGCACTGGAATGCCGGATTCATCCTTGAATTCCACCTCAACGGAAAAAATCTGACTCTTTGTCTTTTGTACTCCCGGCACAAACGTCGTGAATGAAACATGAGCTTCTCCTGAATCATTGAGCGCGGCCGTTCCTTTCTGAATTTCCTTTGATCCATACCAGTATCGATAGCGATACTTGCCTGCTTCTTCCTCTTCGCTTAATTGATCTGAAAAACGGCTGTATTCATAAAAATCCGAGGAATAGACAGTATAGGAAACTTCTTTATTGGAAAGAGGAAATCCGGAAAAATAACTTCCCTTTATGTCAAAAGACAACTCATCCCCCGCGATAAGATTGTCTGATACACTTTCTACTTCAATAGAGTATTCCGGTTTCCGGTAATACTCCACCTGAAACATCGTGTAATTATAATCCCAATAAGATTCCTCTTGTTTTTCAGGATCAGGAATTCCTACTTTTACATTATATCCCCCGACAGAAGCATCTTCCGGCAATTTAAATTCTCCGAATACTGTTCCGTCACTGGATATCTCGTACTCTTTTTCAAACACCATCTCCTTGTCGTCCCCCCAGCCGCGAGATACTTCTACCCTGGCGCTTCCTTTTGGAATAGTATACCTGGCGTCATCGTCATCTCGTAACACGGACTTAAAATACACCGTATCCCCTGGCTGGTAGAGAGGCCGGTCAGTAAAAGTGAAATATTTAGTTTCTCTGGTTTTAGGAATGAAATTTTCATATCGGTAACTCGAATTCATATATTTCAAGTTAATCGGCACTACAGCGACATCGCTTTCCTTCTCAAATAACGCTATATCAGCCTGGCTGCGTGTCTTTACTTTGGCAATTCCTTCCGGATAAAAGGACGTCTCGCTTAAGACACTTTTTTTATCAAGGAGGTTATATATAGTAAGTTTTCCTTGTGTTATACTTCTCTTTGTAGCAAAATCCTGGGCCCAGAATACAAGTTCGTTATTTCCTTCTTTCACCAGAACTCCTGTTTTGGAACGAAGAATAAACACCCCGGAGGTGTAATCTTCCATAACAATTCGAGCGAACCATATGCCAGATTCCTCCAGAGGAAGCGTTACTTTTATATCTTCATCAACATCGGAATCTATCTTTTGATCCACACTGGTAACATACTCAAACTTTTCAAAGTTAGTCTCTTTTTGCAGCTGGTTGTTCTCCCCGTCATGAATCAGATAGTTTAAAATATCCTCCTTCCCCGCTTTATAGATATCAATTTTCGCGTTTCCTGATATATGATACGCTCGCACATTAATGGACGGCTCTTCCGTGGAAGAAAGCTCCACTAATCCTCCCCGACTGAACGTACTTTCTCCTCCGTAAAGATATAAATCGGGCCGCGCAGCATAGTCATTGGAAGCCTGTCCTTTTGAAGTGTCGTAATTTGTTTCATACCATACCAAACTTCCACTAAATATAAAAAAGGCAACCGCGAACATTCCGGCTGCGAGTAAATTTTTTTTCCATTTTTTCTGTTTCATATTTTTCTTTATTTTTTCTTAGTATGGCTACAGTATACCACATATTAAAAAAATTATTATAATACAAGCTTCTCTTGTGGAGAAGCTTGTATTTTCCTTGAATCTAATTCAAAAAATGCTAATACAACGCGTTTATACCTGTAACATCACCTCCGTTAAGATCCCTCTTTATTGTCTCTCCTTCAGTCGCGTATCCATACATTGTTTCCTGCGCGCATTCTGCCATGTATAAATCACCTAATCCCATGCTGTGTCCCAGCTCATGCGTGGCGATATTTTCAAAATCCATCTTTCCAGGTTCCAGCGACGCGTCATGCGACCAGCTGAAATCCACTTCGTCATAAATTTGATCCCACTCCACGAGGCGTCTTTGGGAAACTTTTCCTCCAAACACTCCCCATACAATCGTCACCGCGATAGCGCCGGGATTTTCCACGCTACCAAACAACACTTCATTTTTTCCGTCCGGAGTAACTTCATCGGCAATCAACGGATCATAAGTAAGCGACCCGCTTCCTAAAATATCTATTCCCGCCGCGGTTTCATATTTCGCGATATCGGCGCTAAGATTGCTTAATAGATAACTTTCGCTCAACCCCTGAGTATTAGCGGGATTTACCACCCACGGTTCCACTGCTTTCCATTTAGCTCCCCTGGATAAAAAAGAATAGCACGCTGTTCCGGATCCAGTTCTCGCGGATCTTTTTTTATCTTTCGCGTAATGCATGATCGCGAAGCCTTGTACTTTTTCTCCGCTTCTCTTGTCCAGTTTTTCTCCCAAAGAAACTACAGAGTTCTCCGGAGTGGCGCCTTCAATATTAAGAGATTGTCTTTCACGCCTTCCTTTTTCGCCTTTTGCGTCAGTGGCGCGGACTCCGGCAACAAGTACTGCCGCGAGAAGTACTATTCCACAAAAACCGACGAGCATTGTTTTTTTCATAGGTTATATTAATAATTAAAAATATACACAACCAGATGCGACGAGCCGCCTATAAAACGTATTATACTAAACAAATTAACGTAAAGCAAAAAGCCGTCATATGCCGGCACTGACTGGCTTCTTCTTTCCAGCCAGTAACATAGTTTACTTCATTGCTCATAAATGAGAAATTAAAAAATTATTTTTCTATCCCTAAGCCTGTCAAAAATTGCTTCAGCTCTTTTCCCTTTATATACCTCCCTTGTCCGGGTTTCAAATTTCCGAGAGAAATGTTCATGATTCTTTTTCTTTCCAGTTTCTTTACGCCGCATCCCAGAACACCGCACATTCTTCGTATCTGCCGCTTTTTGCCTTCGGTGATCACAATGGAAAAAGACGCGGGACTGATTTTTGCCACTCTGCAAGGCTTGGTGACATACCCGTCATCCAGACGAACGCCTCTTCGCAGATCATGCAAAAACTTAGAGTCCAGCGTTCTGTCCACGCTCACTTCATATTCTTTTTCATGATTATATATGGGATTCAACAATCGGTCGGTAATCCGTCCGTCGTTGGTAAGTAATATCAATCCTTCTGAATCTTTATCCAATCGTCCCAAAGGAAAAAGACCTTTAGCGCCAGGAAATATATCACTGATTTGCCGCTCTCCTTCCCTGGGGCTATGTGTTACCACGCCCCGGGGTTTATACAATGCAATATACACGAGATCTTTTTTACGCACTGCGTCTCTTTCTATTTCTACATGGTCACCAGGACCTACCTGATCTCCCAGCACAGTTATTCGGCCGTTGATTTTTACCTTTCCTCCCGCAATAAGCACATCCGCTTCTCTTCGAGAGCAGATGTTATTAAGAGCAAGATATTTGTTGATACGGGTAGTGTGCGGCATACATAATTATTCGACCATTCCTTTATCTCCGTATACAGTTAAAATATAACTGGTAACTACCGCTACCAGTATTCCCACGCCAATATTGAGAAACATATAATGCGCTGTTAATTGTTATATTTATAAGCCTACCACAGGTACGCATATAACGTAAAGCCTCGCATCAAATCATCTAAAATGACACTCAAATTCATGGTATAAGTACAGGGTACCCGCCATGGATAAAGAACCCGAACTTTAAGGATAAAGGCTCTTTTTTTCTTTTGTCAAAAAGCCGAAGCTTAATTCTATCATACAAGGTGATCCGTGGGAGGAATCAACGTTTTAATCCAAATTTCTTACAAAGAGCATCCATATCTTTATGGTCACTATACTTGAGTTTTCGTTTTGTGCCATCGTGGGTCTTTACCAATTGCTCCGGACTTACGCACCTCACTGTGTGCCCGTCAATAACTCCCAAGCCTGTAAGCGAATTGTTTGAATAGCCATCCCAGTATTCCTCCTCAACAATAATGCCCTTATCATCAAAGCTAAAAGCGTGAACATCCAATTCGTGACCCTTGTCGTCCCCCATAACCAAATCCCACATCTTGTCCTCGTCTCTCTTTATTTCTTTGTAGCCCTTTAATTCCAGATATCCCCTCAGCTTGGTTAAGTTTTTATGCTCAACGGCAATATCCAAATCCTCGTGACTTCTAGTTTGTTCGCCAAGAAGTGCATCCACTGCCCAGCCACCATCAATCCATATTTTAATACCCAAGTCTTCCAGTTTTATATACAAATTAATAATATCTGTGGATTTCATTTCTTTTTCCATAATTAGAATAGCTTACCTCCAACCTCCGCAAAATACTTGTCAGGAGTAATTAAAATAAACTTACCACCCAATATCTGGAACTCTAACTTTGGCATAAGGTTATTTTTTTACATCAAACTGAATTATTTGAAAGCCATATTTTTCAATGTCTTCTGGCGACCAGAATGACACATCTTTGGTTTTTATTATATAGGTCGCAGTTGTTTCAATTTTTCTTCCAGTATATTCCTGCTTATCCTTGTCCCATTCTTCCAAAACTAAAGTGTCGCCCTCATTAACTTCAAAATCTGCCAGACGAAGTTCAAACTTCTTCTTACCAGCCAGTATTTTCTCAAAGTATTCTTTCCATACTTTTTTGTGAATAGTGGCCATAGACTAATTAGCCAAAATAATTCCCCACCGCAAATTCAAACTGCCTCAAAAACAGCTCTTTGAAATAAAAAACGTTATTTTGTTCGTAAAAAAGCAGAATCGCCTTTTTATATTCTATTTCGTCCATACTGCGATAAGATAGCGGGCAGAAATTAAATGATTGTAAAATAGCGTTACCAGACAGACGACTGGTGCGTTTGTTGCCGTCTACAAACGGCTGAATATAAGCAATAAGAAGCATTAAAATTACCGCTTTTTCAAAAACGTCTTTTGTTTCATTTACCAGCTGGCAGGTTTTTTCCAGAGCTTCTTTAATTTGAAACTCGTTATCCAGCGGTTTGTAACTGGTTCCCGTTATGCCAACCAGAGTTTTCCGCAGATTTTTTGTCACATTTAACCCATCCACCAGCAAAGAATGAATATTTTCAATTTTAGATATAGATACAGCCTGAAATTCTTTTTTATTGCTGCCAATATAATCCAGGGCTTTTTTGTGATTGAGGATCATAATTGCTTCTTCTTTGGTATGCCCTGCGGCTTCCTGCTGATTTTTAATCAATTGTTCCGTTTCCAAAAGACTGTAAGTATTGCCTTCGATTCTGGAAGATTTCCAGCTGAAATCAATGTTTAGCCTTTCAATTTCTTTACGCAAGGCATCAGGAGCGATATCTTTTATCTTATCTCCATAAATTTCGTTTAATTCCGAAAGTTTCTTTTTTTCGTCATCAGTAAAGATACTTTTGAGCTGACTGAAAATCTCAAAATTAAACTTCTCCCTGATTTCTCGCTGGTCAGTATCCTGGGAAAAATACTTCTCCACGTCAATTTTTTTGAGAATCGAGTATTGGGAAGATAGCTGATAAATTACTGCTCGTTTTGTCTCTCCTCGCCTTTCAATCAAATTCAACTTGAGCAATATCCGCAAATCTCTGGAGATGGTAATTCTGGTGACATCACCAATGCTTTTCTGAACATGCTCAATTATTCTCCCAATAGAGGCAGTCTTTTCAGCTTCAATAAAGTCCAGGATAGTATCTTGTCTCTTGTTTAATTTGTCATTCTTTGAGGTTTTTAACATATATTGTTTATGTCATTTTTATGCTCTGAATATATCATTTTTGATATAATACAGCAACTCTAATGATATATTCTGATTATACGAGATTATGTTTTTATTTGTTTCCATAGCAATGACACATTAGCTTCGTGGCACACGAAGTCAACTCGAAGTTATCCACTCCAGCGGAGAACAGAGGTAGTAGCAAAAAACGCCAGATTGTGGCGGTAAAGCGGAGCGGAGCAGTGGCAGATTCTATTAGCTCTGCTGGGCACTGCTGTTATCTGATAAATTAGAGTCGACCAGCAGATGAAATCCACACTACACAGTATTAAGTTTTGGCACAAAATACCTTCGATGTATAATGCTCTGGAATTCCATCGTTTCTCCTTAAAAAGGAGGTGATTCGTTGGAGGAATCAGAGTTTTCCATCCCATTCATCAAGAAATCTATCCAAATACTGCTTCAAAAACCTATGTCTCTCCTCTGCCATTTTCTTGCCTGCTCTGGTATTCATTAAGTCCTTGAGTAGGAGTAGCTTTTCAGAAAAATGGTTAATGCTCGTGCTATTAGCATTCTTGTATTCCTCAAATGATTTATGCTTCACAACTTTCATTTCAGGATTATATATTTCTCGTCCTTTGGCACCGCCATAAGCGAAAGTTCTGGCTATTCCGATTGCTCCCAAAGCGTCCAGTCGGTCAGCATCCTGAACTATCATCCCTTCCTTGGTCTCAATTTCAGATTTTACCTTAGCACCCTTAAATGAAACGCCTTTAACGATATTGCAGACGTGTTTTATTATATCTTCGTCCACGCCCTGCTTTTCCAGCCAAACTCTCGAAACTCTTGCTCCAGCAGTGTCATCGCCATTGTGAAACTTAAAATCAGCAATATCGTGCATTGTCGCTCCGAGCCAAACCGCACCAACATCAGCGTTATATTTTTTCGCCATCTGTTTGCTGTATTCAATGACTGGTTTAATATGAATATCCCAGAATGTGTTGAAAAATTCCTTCGTTTCCTCCTCAGAAAAACTGTGTTTGTCGATTTGCGGATTGTAATGCAAGCTTTTTATTTCTTCTTCCAGTTGTTCAATTTTTTGTTGATTCATATTTAATTTTGCGACTTAGCTTCTTCTAAAAAGCATAAGTCTCTTATTTTAATAAATTTTCCTTCATAGTTATCTGGCATATCTTTGCTAATTATTTCAATTGCGTCATCCAAAACATAATTTTAATAATTTTCATCGCACCATTTCTTGATTCCTTTCTCCAAAGCTTCCAGTGCGTCTTCCAAATTTTTAAATTTTTTTCCTTCCCAAGTCACGCCTCCTTCATCAATGGCTCTGGCTACAACACCACGACCATATTCAAATCCAACTTCAATTGTTCCGTCCTGAATCCATTGGGCAATGTTGGGATAACTTATGATTTTATCTTTCATAAAGCAAGCACGGGAGACTACGCGATAATATAGAGTTATAATCCTAACAGCCACCTTCGAAGGCTCATATACTGAATTTTTTTTCCGTAATGATCCTCTTCGCCCTCAAAATCCTCGGTTATTATGAGTCCTTTTTTCAGCTTGAACTCTTCCATTGCTTTAAGAAGTGCCTTGATCTCTCGTTTTTTAGTATTTATATCTGACATACTCCAACAAACCTGAATTAGCTCTCTAACTTTAGTATCTTCTTTGACTACAAAATCAACTTCTTCATCAGCCAAACTCTTCCAATAATATACTTCCGAAAACAGATTAAGATACGCTCTTCTTTTCAGCTCCAAAAATACTACATTTTCCGCGAGTCTGCCAAGATTGGGGCTAAAACGAAAACCTATAATGTTAGCCACACCGGTGTCTACCGCATAAACTTTTCTAGGACTCTTTTCCTGTTCCTTAAATTTATAAGAAAATCTTTTAAGAAAGAATACTAAATATGAGGCTTCCAGATAATCCGAAAACCTCTCCGTAGTTTCAGCTGACATTTTCAAGAATTTTCCGGAAGAAGCGAACGTTATCGGAGATGCTATATTGCCTAGATAAAATTTTATGAGGCTCCTTAGTTTTTCAGTTTTTCTGATTCTATATCGCTTTATCAAATCTCTATTGACCGTATCATCATAATAACTGAGCAATGCCTCTTTCTTTTTTTCTTCCTCCAAAACAACTATTGGAAAAGAACCGAATTTCAGAAACTCTTTCATAAACTTTTTCACTTCTATGTCTTTGCCTATCAAGCCTGAATTATTTTTAATTTCCAAATTTTTAAAATTCAAAAATTCCTTAAATGACAATGGCATAATTGTCACATCTAAATGCCTGCCAGTCAGAACCGTGGCTAATTCACCGCTTAGAAGTTTTGAATTAGAACCAGAGATAATCATATTGGCTTTATCCAATTCCTGTGTCATTCTAACCCATTTCTCCCATCTTGGAATTTCCTGCACCTCATCTAAGAAAATATATATGTCTCCTTTCGGGGATTGGTCTTCCAAATAAGTATCAAATATCTGTTGAATCAATTTAGTATTCAAATCAACAAAACCAGGGTCTTCAAAGTTTACTATCAGAATATTTTTCTTGTCCACGCCATTTGCCATCAAGTGCTTAGCCATTTGTCGCATTATAAAGGATTTTCCACTTCGTCTTGCTCCAGTGATTATTTTTACTTGTTGGCTCGGAAGCATTTTATTCAATACATTTAAATAGGAGTCTCTGCTAACCCCTGAATTTAAATCTTTTTCCCAAAAGTTCCAATCTTTTAGGATTCCTAATAAATCATTTTTTTCCATATAGTTACTGCTTATATTATGATTTGTTAATATTTCATAATATATACATTATATATGTTATAAAATATTAAATCAAATAGAGTTACCCCCATTGCTCGGCTAAATGTTATGTTTTTGCAAATAAAAAGAGGGCTACCTTGGCATTTCTGCGTACTGGTAGCCCTGCAAACAACACTTATTTTATCACGGACAAGCACCCCAAGGGATGCCTACTATACACAACAAAATGCTAGCACCACTGCGACTCTAAAAAAAATTTCTTGTCCATCTTTTTTTCCTCCTACCAAGTACGGACATTATACTTAAGTGCGACTTTCTTCCAGCAACTCAAGCAGGTCCCAACTAAAAGAGAAAAGTAATTTCCACTGTCTTCTCGTGATATATATCGATAGTCTTCTGAGCACCAGTTTACCTCTTGGCAGTGGCGCTGCTTTTGATGATAAAAAAAGAGCTTCTAAAAAAACCAAAAAAATGACATTTTCAGAAGCTCTTTTTTGTATCCCAATTTTTTGCGATTAGTCCTCATAGAGTCAACGATGTGTGTACAAACATATCTACAGATTACAGCTCTGCTTGGCGTTGCTGTTTCCCGCTAAGCGGGATCGACCAGCGGACGCTTACCATATTCCTCGTTATAAAACAATGACAAATTATAACTTTAATGAGAAATACTCTAAGTAAGTGTCAATATCTCCTTAGAAAGGAGGTGATTGTCGGCAGATTTTGGAAAATGAGCTATTCAAGGTCTCCCATATCCGGATTATCCTGAAGAAATTCGGCCGATATTCCAAGTTTTTCAAAATACTCTGTTATTTTAATACAAGCAAACTTTTCAGTGGAGTAGTGGGTTCCGCTAATCATGTTTATTTTATTTTCTTTGGCTATTTTATGTGCTACTAATAATGGTTCGTAATCCTTATTCGGGTAAGTTACTCCAGTTAAAAAAGTATTGATTCCAAGTTTTGCCACTTCAGCCAGTATTTCTGGATCATTCCCTCCTCCAGCTACCACTGCAACTTTATTGTCCTTTATTTCATCCGTTCCATAATTCCATATTTTAACCTTATGACCAACTGCTTTTTCAAAATTTTCCGCCATTTCAGAGATATTTTTACAATCAACTTTACCAATTACCCCAGACAAAAATCCAAAATATTCAGCAAACTCCCCTTCTTGGGTTATTCCAAGAGCTTTCATGAAATTAACGGACGTAGAATACTCCCCATTTCTGTCCAGTGGAGTGTGGAGAGTATAAATTGAGATTTTATTTTCTTTAAATTTTTTCAGCAAATCCCTGTTTAGATTAACAAATGGCGATTTCCCTGGCGTAATTTTCCAATCAACCGGATGGTGAGTAAAAAGCATAATATTTTGCTCATCGCGTTCCAGAATTTCTTGCATAACTTTTTCACTGGGAAATACGGCAGTATATACTTTCTTAATTTCATTAGTATTATCTGCTAGAACGCCCATATATCTTTTTCTGAAATTTTCCGTAACAAAATCAGCATCAAAATCAATATTGTCCCATTCATCTCGACATTCATCGAGTTTAAAATCTTTTTCTAATTTTTGATACAGTTCTTTGGCGTTCATTTTTTTATTTTCTCCTAAGCAACGCAATATTATCCGATGATATTTCTTTGAGTAATTGAGTGCTATATCTTTCAAAAAAACCGATAAATTCAAACTGTCTGTTTTTCTCCACTAATAATTTAAGCTCTTCCGGGGCGATGATTTTTAAATCATCCCTGTCTATAAATTCCATCTTTTTCCCGTTGTCGTCAACTTCCAGTTTAATTGTCTGAGTTATGGTTTGCGATATAATATCTTTGGGAATTGGCTGATAAGTGGTTTTTACTTTTATTTTCCCTCGCCTCATTGTCCAAGTTTGCGGTTTCCAAAATTTCGGATCTGCCCAGTTGATAGTTAGGTTTTCCATAAGATACAGCCCGCCGGGACTCAAACAATCCGCCACAGAATTTAAATGCGAAAGAAATAGTTTATTGTTTTTAGTGTAGGAAATT
This sequence comes from uncultured Bdellovibrionales bacterium, assembly GCA_964387895.1. Taxonomy (GTDB): domain Bacteria; phylum Patescibacteriota; class Minisyncoccia; order Moranbacterales; family UBA2206; genus CAYLWX01. The sequence continues at coordinate 19,036 of CAYLWX010000015.1, forward strand.
GAACCCATCATAATATAGGCAAAATCAACTTTTTGTTTCAACTTAAAATTATTCATATCGGCCTTTACCGTTTCTACATTAACTTCTTCCACTAATGATTCACGCTTTAGATAGTCCAACATTTTAGCACTGGCATCCAGCCCGATTGATTCATATCCGCGCTTGGCCATTTCTCTTAGTTGCAATGCCGTACCACAGCCCAAATCCAGAACGGTTTCGACTTTCTTCTTGCCATATTTTTTTATAAACTGCTCGAATAAATCACCTTGTTTTTTAGGATCAATAAAGCTGAAAGCAATTTCGTAATATTTAGCCTGATCGTAAATTTGTGATTTCATGTATTTATGGATACTGCTTAACAAATCTCTTTATTTACATATTACCAGCTAAATAAATAAAATTCAAACGACATTTTGGTATCGCTTATTATATTCGGTCGGGGCTACTTTTAGATAATAAGTCGTACATACATATAATTGACTCCGCCTAAAAATCTGCTAAGATTGATAGATTTATAAAAAATTTCAAATATCGCCTTTTGATGTATAATAAGATTAGATAAACATTACCCTCACCTACTAAAACAGGAACTTATATACGGAGTCCTTATTAATTCATAATTATCATCTCCATTTTGGAGCAATAATATTTCAAATTTATGATAAAAAATCTTGATAAATCCATCATAATAACAGGCGCCTCAGTTAGTGGAAAAACAACATTATGTCGTCGTCTCATGGCGCATTTTAAGCTTCAGCCGCTACCCGTACATATGACCCGGAAATCGCGAAACGGCGAAATTGAAAATGTTGATGCGGTTTTTATTGCAGAAGATGAATTTAAAGCGCGTTTTCTAAATGGAGAATATTTGCAAGAGTCCCTTGAATCGGCATATTTTAGCGGAGCATATTACGGTTGCCCTAAAGAATGGATTAACCATACTGGAAATGAAGATTATTGTTGCTTTGTATGTCCAACAGTCAAAATGGCGAAAGAGTTAAAAGAAACGCTTGGACAGAAAATTTTTTGGATACATCTGACTACTAATAAAAAAGTTAGATTAGAGAGACTAATGAAAAGAAACCCCGATATGAAAAAAGAAGATTTTGATGCAAGAATTGAAAAAGGAGATGCGATTGTTGATACGACAGGACACGATTTAATTATAGATACCAGTTATCTTAATGCTTGGGAAATTTTTTTCAACGCATTAGCGAGACTATAATATATGTGTGGAATTGCAGCCATTGCTGGAAAAATTATAGACAAGAATCGCTATGACACTGAAGCTATGCTTCAGAAATTAAAGCATCGCGGACCGGACGGGCAAGGAGAAATAACATTTCCCCATTGCTGGCTTGGACATCGACGACTCGCTATCGTTGATTTAAAATTTGGCAATCAACCTATGGTTGATGATAAATTAGCTATAACTTTCAATGGCGAAATCTACAACTATCGCGAGTTACGTGCTCAATTTGAGCAAGAAGGATTAAGCTTCAAAACACAATCAGATACGGAAGTTATACTCAAAGCATATCGTAAATGGGGAGATGAGTGTCCTAAGTATTTAGATGGCATGTTCGCTTTTATCATCTGGGACGACGAAAATGATGAATTGTTCGTCGCAAGAGACAGGCTGGGGAAAAAGCCGCTTTATTATTTTTTCGACGACACTTCAATATTACTTGCCTCTGAAATAAAATCCCTCATCGCTTCAGGTGTATTAAAGCCAAAATTGGATTTTAAAGCAATTGATAATTACCTAAGGCTGATGTATATTCCTTCGTGGAAATCAGTTTATGAGAATGTGCACCAGATTCCACCGGCTTATTGCGGAACCTTCAAAAATGGAAAATTATCACTCAAACGATACTGGAAGCTTAACCGCAAACCAGTACAAATTTCTTATCAGGAAGCTAAGGACAAAGTTCACGAGCTACTCAAAAAAGCAATAAAGAAACGACTAATGGCTTCCGACGTTGAAATTGGCGCTTTTCTCTCGGGTGGCATAGATTCCTCTCTTATTGCACTTATCGCGGCAAAAGATTTTGGCCATCCGTTAAAAATGTTTTCCGTCAGTTATGGTGGCCATGATGAACTTCCTTTCTCAAAAAAAGTTTGTGATAAAATTAACTGTGAACATTTTGTTACACATATAGATGAATATCTGCCGGACGAGCTTAATAAAGTTATTGCCTATTTTGATGAACCGCACGCCGATACATCCGACTTTCCACAACATTTAGTATCAAGTCTCGCATCCCAAAAAGTTAAAGTTGTATTATCTGGAGATGGAGCAGATGAGTTATTTCTGGGATACAAATGGCACAGAGAAAACAAAGAAAATGAAGATCTTTTTAGTAAACGACTAAACTCAATATGCGCATTTTCATCAAAACAGCGAGAAATGCTTTGGAACTCTTCCACAATGATAGATGATGATATTCTTTTTAAAGATGCATACGACGATTCATTGCGTTCCATAGACAGTGTCGCCGTCTTTGATTTGACCTCTCATCTGCCTGGTCAGATTTTAACTAAGGTCGATCGAGCGAGCATGATGCACGGTCTTGAAGTTCGTTCGCCATTTTTAGACACAGAATTGGTAGAATTTGTGTTTAACTTGCCATATGAATATAAAGTTTATAACGGAGAACAAAAATATATACTTAAAGATATCCTTTCTGAATATATGCCTACCGATTTCGCTTACCGAAAAAAGCAAGGTTTCGGCTCTCCAATTGATAAATGGCTACGCAATCCTGTTATAGAAAAGCAGGTTCATGAAAAGCTGGGCTCCGTAGAGAAGATACGCTCATTTTTTTCCAGTAAAAGCATTGATAAATACATACACGACTTCTATTATAGCGACCATCCGCATGAACGTGCTGCACAACGCCTTTGGGTACTTTTGTGTCTGGAGAGTTGGATAAATCAATCAAATATTGTTC
>CAYLWX010000016.1:0-20509 GCA_964387895.1 uncultured Bdellovibrionales bacterium
GGATGTAGGGACTACGGCGACGAGTACGTATGTGTACGCGGATTCAATAGTATATGCCTATTTAGGCTCCAACGCGGATGACTATTTGGATACGGTTAATAACAGGACTAATATGCGCTTTCGAACCAGTGCTTCTACTTCTACCACTAACATTACTACTACCGCGTTTGATTTTATGTTTATGAGTGTAAGGTGGATAGAATCCGGCGGCACTACGCAGGCACTCACTATTGGCGCGACAAACGGATCTAAAGCAACAAATCTTAATTCCGGAGACGCTTCTCAATATATTAACAGCACCAGCTGTATCGGATCTTCTGATTGCGCGGCATTTACGTTAAGTCTCTCCGCCGGATCGGAAACCATTACTTCCATTAAACTCACGGAAACAGGATCCGCAGACGCAAGTGGCGCGTTATCCAATGTAGCTTTGTTTTATGATACTGACGGCAATTACTCTAACGGAGTGACAGGCCAGTTTGGATCTACTGTGGCGAACTTTACTACAGAAACCGCGACCGTATCCGGTTCGTTGGCAGTTTCTTCAGGCACTACGTATTATTTTTATGTTCAATTTAATTTAGCCAATGCCGGGTTTTATCCCAAGGGAGGACATACCATCGACTTTCAAATTGCCGCGAACGCCGATGTAGGCATTTTCGGCTCCTCGACGAAAACTGGCGCGCCAGCTTCATTGGCAGGAACCACTACGGTAAAACCTAACGCAACGTCAGTAACCTACGGTACCGGTTTATCTGACGGGGGACGCAGTAGCGAGTCTATCACCATTTCCGGGTATGGGTTTGGCGCGCCTGGCGCGGGAGCGGAAAGAGAAAATTGTGCGGGCGGAGCGGATACTGGATGCGCGAGATTTATAATTGGAGGAAACGCGACGGTGTCTAACGCGGATACTACTTCCTGGTCCAATACCTCCATAGTATTTACTATTAATGCTTCATTGGCTTCATTAGGGGGAGATGCTTCTTTGGAAGTGGTCGCTGCCAGCCAGAATGATAGTTCGCCCCTTACATTTTATATCTACCCTAATATAACCGGAATGACCACGTGTGCAGGAAATGGTGACAGAGATAATCCATGCGGCGCCAATGCGGCGATGGAATATTCCTCGACTGATAATTATGGATTAGTACAATTAAACGGAGATCATTTTTCCGTTACGGCGGGCACAGTGGAGTTTACCGGCGCGTTTGGCGCTATTACTGGAGTAGTGCATGCTAGCGCTGAAGGAGCTTGCAGTACGGGAAACTGGTCCGCAGCGAGCGTGTGTCTTCAGGTGAGCAACGCAATTGACAACGCAATAAATGAAGGAACAATTACGCTAACTCGGAATGGTGACTCAAAAACTGATACTATTGATTTACGGGTCTTGCCAAGAATTGGAGACAACACGCCCAGCAGCGGTAGTGTGGGAGACATAATAGTAATCAACGGAAACCATTTTTGCCAAACCGAAACGTGTCCCGATACACCTCCCACGAGCGAATACAAAGTTTTTTTTGGAGCGGTTGCCGTCGCTTCGTCTGACTTTGTGGTAGGAGGAAGTTGTCCCACCCGATCCTGGTCTGATACAAAAATTTGCGTAAAAGTCCCTTCAGGAGCGCTGACGGGAATCAGAAAAACAAAAGTGGTCGGTCAGGATTCTTCAGGACATGAATCGCAACGGATGGATTTTGAAGTGCTTTCCAGCGGCTTTCCAGCTAGCGGGAGTCTGACATCTACCGTATTTGATACAGGAATAACTACCGGAGTAGCATATAATTCTATTATGTGGAAAGGAACCCGGGGAGGATTGACTGATAAAGTAAGGTTTCAATTTGCTACTTCCGCCAATGAAAATGGCCCCTGGAATTTCCGAGGCGGCGCGGGATGTGGAGCGGTAGAATGGTATGACGCGACAGAGCCGAACGTTCCTGTAAAAATACAATGCGCTCCCAATTATCACACGGGAAATAACCGGTATTTTAAATATAAAATTCAGCTTTGTTCTCTGAATGATTGTGCCGAGCAAGGAACCGTAAGTCCTCAGGTGAATGAAGTGATTATAAATTGGAGTCCCTAATCTAAAAAGATATTATGAAAAAATGTCGAGGGTTTTCATTACTTGAATTGCTGCTTTATATCAGTCTCGTTTCAGTGGTTACGCTGGTTATTTCCACAACGTTTCTTTCTTTTAATCGAGGTCGGGGACAAGTAGAATCAAAAGGAGAAGTAAATTCCGCAATGAATTTCGCGTTGGAAAAAGTTAGCCAGGATTTGCGATCCGGATCCGCGGTAACCACTCCTTTTCTGGCAGGAGAAACCGCTGATGATTCGTTAGTGGTTACCGTGGGAAGTGATACCATAACTTACTGCCTTAATGACGGACAATTGAGGCGTGAAGTGGGAGCAGGATCATGCGGCGCTTCATCTGCTTCACTTACCAGTCCGGCCGTATACATTTCTTCTATTGATTTTACTCGCGTGGAAAATACTAACGCTACGCTGGGAACTACGATGGTGAGTATTATAATAAAAATAGATGCTGTCTATGATAGTGTAAGTCCGGACTGGCAGTATTCTGCCAGCAAAGAAACCGCGGTAACTTTGTCTTCCTAATCATATGCGTGAGATTTTTTTCCACAAAGGAGTAGCCACGTTGCCTACTATTATGGCGCTTACCATTTTAATTTTAGTAGTAGGTTTGAGTATCGCGGAGATAAGCGTGACGGAAAATTTTATTTCTTTCAGTCAGAAACAATCTTCAGAGGCGCTTTCCTATGCCGAAACCGGCGCGCGTGACGCGTTAATGAGAATTGTGCGGGACAAGAATTATACCTGTGCTTCATCTAACTGCTATACTATTGATATGGTAGAAAGCGGTTGCGCTACCAGCGATGGTTGCGCTACGGTAACGGTAAGTAGCGGAGCGGGAACGGTAGTGGATCCTAGAATAATTACTTCTCAAGGAGGAGTAAAGGACAACATTAGAAGAATGCAGGTAAGCGTGGTGTTGGATGCTGCGGGGAACGGGGAAATTGTAAGTACTGCGTGGCAGGAACTTACTAACTAATCCATTGCCTTGCGAAGAGAAGCAGTTTTTTGTAGTATAGAAGATAGTTCTATTGCTTCATGACATGACGAGATCATGCGCGAGAGCGAAAAATAATTCGCGCGCGACTCTTTCATAACAAACACAAAAATCATTATCAAAATTAGTATGTCATTATTTAATCTCCTCACGCGCAATGAACCAATTGCCGGACTGGAAGTACGCGATGATGTTCTTCGCTTGTCATTAATACAACTAGTGGAAAAAAAGAAGGGCCGTCTTGAGCCTGTCATAAGAATTCTTATTGAACAGCCTCTGGAAGAAGGGACTGTGGGGAATGGGTTGCTTCTCAATAAGGGTAACTTTGTAAAAGCCTTAAAAACCTTACTCAAAGAGTCCAGAGCCGGCGTGCGCTATGTTATTCTTTCTCTTCCTGCTAACGCGGTGTATTCTAAAGTATTTTCTTTTCCTCACGTAGTGCAAAATGAAAAGTTGGAAGAGGCGATGAAGCTGGCTACTGATTTTCAGTTGCCCTATAAAAAAGATGAAATATATTGCGATTGGGAAAAAATAACAAGTTCCGAATTATCAACGCAGCAGGATGTGTTGCTGGCAGCGATACATAAATCCGTAGTTGATGCCTATATGAAGGCGTTTCAGGCTGCGGAACTAAACGTGGTGGCTGTTGAATTTCATCCTCTGAGCATTTCCAGAGTTATTGATACTCAGAAAAAAGGAGTTTGTCTTATTGTTTCTCCTGGAAAAACCAGTTCTGAAATTTCTCTTATAAAAAATAACGCGCTTTACTTTCATCGGGTAATTCCCCACTCGTTTGTCTCTCGAAGGCTTTTAGGGGAAGAGGTGAGAAAGGTCGCGGATTTTTTTGCCTGTGAAACAGGGCTTAAAGTGGATAAATCCTTAATGCTCTCGGATATATCAGTGAAAGCTCCTCTGGATCTGGATTCACTGGATAAAAAAGAGCGGGCGAAGTGGTTTGTCAGTCTGGGAGCGGCATTGCGGGGACTTTTTTCCCGTGCGGACGATGCCTTTATAAGTCTTATGCCTGTGGGTACGGAAGAAGCATATGAATGTCAGAAAGCCGTCTCATTTTCAGGGTTTCTTTTAGGATTGACTATCAGTCTTTCTTTATTTTTCTTTGTCGCGTTCGCGGGGGTATGGGGCTTGATGACCACTCTTCAGAAAAACGTGTCAGGGAACGTGAATAATCTTACCGCGCTTCCGGACCAAAGCGACTGGCTTCAATTGGAGACAAGGGCCAAAGAATTGAATTCGGTAGTGGGAACTACTGGATCGATAGCCAGAATGATGCCCGAGTGGAGCGTAGTGTTGGAAGATATTCAATCAAGAATGACGGAAGGAATTAATGTGTCTGAATTTTCACTGCCTTCAGGCGGGATTATAACAATAAAAGGAATCGCAAAAAGCCGGACACAGTTAAATGAGTTTAAAAAAACCCTGGAAGGATCAAATTTTCTTAAAGGAGTAACATTGCCTCTGGCTAATCTGGAGCAAAAGGAAAATATTCCGTTTTCCATTCATGGTAAAATTAAAGAAACGAACAGTCTTTTTAGGGAATAACCCGCTATGTATAACAAGAAACAAGCAACATTAAAAATAGCAAAGGACGCCTTAAAAGCGGGAATTGCCATAGGAATAGCGCTTATCGCGGTGTGGCTTTTGGGCGGGGAAATTAAGAAAATTTCCCGCGCGGTGACGGAAAAAATGGTGTTCGCTTCTCTCGCGGAAAGACGCAATAACGATATGCTACAGCTCAAAAATGATTTTATGTATATTGCCGGACGGGATAAAAAAATTTCCGCCGCGCTGCTTCCGGCGGATAATATTTTAGAATTCGTCGACGCGCTGGAAAAACTGGCTCAAAAAAAATCAATTACCCAAAGTATAAAATTTAGTAGTCCTGTTCCCTTTGTAGCGGCTTCTGGCAGTGTCGGGGGTCTCCCTCTGCTTAGTGTGGATTATAACGTAACACTTACTGGAAATATTACTACGCTTATGGAATATCTTAAAGATTTTGAAAAACTTCCTTACTTTTCCAGTATTTCATCTATACAAATCAACGCGGTTCCAGGAGGAACCTGGAATGATAATTCGACTATTTCCATTCAAGCAAAATTATATGTTAAGTAATGCTTCAGTATATTTTTCCAGAGTTCGATTAAAAAGGATGAGATATTCTTTTCTCATCATACTGTTTATAGCGCTGTCAGTGTTGGTGTTTATTGCGGCGGCCAAATTTCTTTACGCGAATATTGCCAAAGCGCTTGTAATTGATGAGGGAATGCTGGAAGCAAGGCTCGTGAGAATTGATTTCGATAACTTCCATTTGGTAACCAAAAGACTGCGTATTGAACCCGAGCGCGAAAGTAAGGAGGATAATGTCGCGGCGAGTGATTCCGCGCGGGAAGAGGAAAAAAATAAAAAAGACAGCCCTACTGCCGAAGACAGCGAAGAGAAAGTAGATATCACCGCGCTAAGAGTTACTGTTCTCAATGAAGGAGCGGCCGCGGGGAGTGCGGGGAAAGTAAATGATATGCTAATAAGCAAGGGATACGAAAACGCGCAATCAGGAAATGGGGAAATAAGAAATCGCGCGGGGACTACAATAACCTGGGTTAATAATCGTTTTAAAAAAGAAGCCGAAACGATTCAAGTCTTGTTAAAGAGCATGGGTATCAACGCGGAAGTCCGGGAGTCATCCAGCGAAAACGAAGAAGAAAAAAGCGGAGACGTGGTAATTTTGCTGGGGAAGGAAAAATAGGTACTTTTTGCTATGGTTTGGCAAGAAAATTAATAGAAGGCAGACTTTATCTGCTTGTTTTTTGTAGAGATATAGTTTCTATAATAATTGTTGTTTTTAATATAAAAATTGTTTGTCAAGCCAAAAAAAGTGTGGTAGGGTTTAGGTATGAAAAAGCCTTTTGATTTGCATGTAGCAAAAAAATTTTTAACTTCGCAAAGTGACGTGGCATTCGCGTATCTTTTTGGTTCCGCTATGCATGGATTTTTCAATCGGGAGAGCGACGTGGATATCGCCGTATACCTGAAAGGCGATAAAAGTCGCTTTTTTGAAAGGCGCTTAGAATTAAGCGAAGCGCTTTCTCCTCTTCTTAAGAAAGAAGCTAATGTAGTGGTCTTTAATCAAATCGATTCTTTATTTTTTAAATTTGTTATACTGAAAGAAGGAAAGTTGCTTTGCGATAACGATCACGGAACCCGGTTGGACTTTGAAGTGAGGGAAATGAATTTATACTATGATTACGCGCCTTTTATTGAAGAATATAACCGGTGCTATCTGGAAAAAAATATATGACTAACATAGCGCGGAATAAAATTTTCGAAAAACTTGCTTTACTTGACGAGTACATGGGTTACCTTAAGGAAGTCCAGAAGGTAAATCGAAATTCTTTTTTAAGCGACTTTCATTTTTTTGGTCCGGCTGAGCGATATCTTCAACTTTCCATCCAAATATTGATAGATATAGGCCAGCTGGTGATTACTGAAAAACAATTTTCCAGGCCGGATGATCCGCAGGAAATTTTTTCTGTTTTATATAACAAAAAAATAGTATCCAGTAACTTGGTAGAAAAACTTTCCGGCATTGTAGGATTTCGCAATATTTTAGTCCATGAGTATGGAAAGATAGATAAAGAAAAAGTATACCAGTATTTACAGGAGGACATTGATATTTTTGATAAGTATAAAAAAGAGATTTTGAAATTTATAAAAGATCAGGAAAGGTGAATGGTCGTTTGACAGCCAGAAAGAAATTGTATAGGATGAAAAGAATTTTTAATCAGACAAAGAAAGTTCTGAAGAGCGCAGGGCTTTTGTATGTCGAACCATTATGGATCTTCGAAGTATTACGCAAAAAAATACGAAACAGGAAATATGGAAGGCTTATCAGGAAACGTTGAAAGAATTGGAAGGCAAAGCAGAAGAGCCAGGAGAAGAAAAGGGTAAGGCGCAACAGCCCCAGCTTGATTTGGAAGAGAAAAAGATATTGTCCAAAGTAGCTGACTTGCAGGTAGAAAAAGTAGTAAGCGGAATTGGAGAGTTGAAGAGTAACTTCGCGGGTACCCTGGAAAAATTTGGTGATCGATTAGTGGAGGAAATAAAGAAGCTGGATACTGTAAAAAGCGCTATCGCTATTGCCAAAGAAGAATTGGAAAAAATCTATCAGATCAAAACCGAAGCTAATATGCTTCTCGACCTCATCGAGCTTAGGGAAAAAAAGAAGGTGGAGTGTCAGAGAGAGCAGGAAGAATATGCATATAACTTAAAAATTGTCAGGAAAAAGGAAGAAGATGAATATGCGATAAAGACGCAAGCCAAGGAGCGAGAATGGAATGAAAAAATGGCGGCAAAAGAAAAAGAATTGAAAGCTAGAGAAACAATAGTTGCGGAACAGGAAAAAGAGATAAAAGATCTCAGGACAAAAATGGAAACAATTCCTTCTGAGCTGGAAAAGGTAAAAGAGGAAACGGCAAAGCATATTAGAGAAGAAATGACGAGGCAGGCTAAAGTAGAAAGCGAGCTGGCAATGAAGGATCTTATCAAAGAACGCGAAATTTCCAAGTTAAGAATAAGCACGCTGGAAGAAGCGGTGAAAAAACAAACGGCTCAAATTCAAACTTTGGAAACCCAGCTTGACGCCGCTAACCAGAAAGCCCAGGAACTGGCGGTAAAAGTTATTGAAGGGGGAAGAGATCGTGAAAACAAAAGAGTTATCGAGGAGGGGGTGAATAACAAGACGGAAAAGTAAGGATTGGGGCTTTAGAGCAAGTCACTTAGATACATTAGGGGAGCAAAAAGGAGTTTGGAAAAAAATGGACGAAATCTTCCAGAGGGTTCATTGTTTTTAGTTTGTTGTTTTATGCTATAATACAGTCATGCGTATAAATATTGAAAAAATCAAGCGAAAATTTCCTGAGATAGCCAGGGAGAGAAGCAAACTTTTCTCCCTGGCTATCTAAAGTTTGCTTCTTGGAGCGCTTTTTGGTTCCCAGGCAAGCGGAAAAATTCATCCGCAGAGCGACGTGGACATCGCGGTGATGGGATCACGACGCTTCAGCCCGATGGAATTGGCGCGGTTGGCCTTTGAATTTTCCAGGCAATTTAATATTCCGGACACAAGACTTGAGGTAGCGGATATTAAAGCGGCATCGCCATTGATTCTTAAAAATATTGCCATGCAGTCCGTGTTGCTTTATGAAAAAGACAAAAATGAATTTGATTATTTTCGCGTATACGCGCTAAAAAGATACATGGAAGCAAAACCTTTGCGCCAGGCTAGGGAAGTTTCCCTTAAACATTATATCCACGCCAATGATCAATCATGAACTAGTGAGAAATAAAATGCGTGATATGCAAAGTTATCTTGAAAAAATGTAATGAATTTTCCGTTATGTACTTAAAACGCATAGAAATTTCCGGCTTTAAATCGTTTGCCAATAAAACAAAATTAGAATTCAATCCCGATCTCGCGGAAAAAAGCGGGAATAATTTCAGCGTGACAGCAATCGTGGGGCCAAACGGTTCGGGAAAGTCGAATGTGGTGGACGCGATGCGGTGGGTGATGGGGGAGCAATCCATGAAAAATCTTCGGGGTAAGAAATCCGAAGATATTATTTTTGCCGGATCCAACAGGAAAGCGCGACTTGGAAGCGCGGAAGTGTCGCTTTTTTTTGATAACTCTGACAAGAAAATTCCCCTGGAATTTGAAGATGTTTCCATTACGAGAAAAATTTTTCGCAGCGGGGAGGGAGAATACCGGATCAACGGGTCAAAAGTGCGTTTGCAGGATGTGGTGGATCTTATGGCAAAGGCGGGAGTGGGAAAAGACGGGTATTCCATCATAACGCAGGGAATGGCGGATTCAGTGTTGAGCGCTACGCCGATGGAACGCCGGTCGATCATAGAAGACGCGGCGGGAGTAAAGCAGTATCAAATAAAAAAAGAGCGCTCGATTCGAAAAATGGAAACTACGCGCGATAACCTTGAAAAAGCCAGGAGTCTTGCGGAAGAAATCAAACCGCATTTGAATCTTTTGAAACGCCAGGCGGAAAAAGCCAAACAGGGAGAGAAAGTAAGTCAGGAACTTAAGGAAAAACAGACCAGACTCTATACGTATCTTTGGGGTAATTTTCAAAAAGAAAAAGCAGGATTGGAAGAAGCTAAGGAAGAAATGGGCCGAAAAATGATGAACGCGCAAAGAGAGGCGGACAAACTATCAGATGAAATGGGCAAAAGATCCAGGGAGGGATCAGAAAATGTAAAGCTGGCGCAGCTGGAGAAAAAAGCGTATGAAATTCAAAATCAGCTTCATCAAAGAGACCTGATTGTGAATGAAGGAAGAATCGAAATAGAGAAGGAGAAGCGGAAAAATATGGAAATCATTGAAGAAATTAAAATCGCCAGCGTGGCGGTGGATTTAAAATACGTAGCTTCTAATCTGGAAGAGATCAAAAGAGATCAGGAAAGGCTGGTACGAAGAATTGAAAGCGTCGAGAAGCTGGAAGAGTTGCAGGACATCAAGGAGTTTGCCAGAGTAATTCAGCAGCGACTGCATGATTTACGGGCGGATGTGGAAAAAGGAAAAATAGAGACAGTTAAGAAGGAAGAAGTAAAAAGTAAGAAAAAAGAAGAGAATAGTTTTTCGGAAGAAATAAAAAAGTCGGAAGCCAAAGCGGCAGAACTTCGAAATGCCGTACAAAAAAGCGAATCTGAACTTAAAGAGATAAGAGAAAATATAACGAGTGAGATACAGTTGGATAGAAAAAGGCGGCAGGATTTTTTTGAATTAGAGCGCGCCTTACGGATCAGACAAGACGAGCTGGGGAAACTCAAGGATCAATTTAATGAAGGAAAGGTGGCACTGGCGAGGGTGGAAGTGCATGAAGAAGATTTACGGGCGCTGGTGCTGGCAGAACTAAAGATACGAACAGAAGAACTTGAGGGATCAGTGGAGTCCGTGGATCGTATTATTCTGGAAAAAGAAATTAACCGCTTAAAGCTTCAGATGGAACAAATCGGCGGCATTGATCCTCTGGTAGTGGAAGAATACGAGGAAACCAGCAAACGGTTTGAATTTCTTACCCGTGAATCATCCGATCTGGAAAAAGCAATGGTATCGTTAAAAGAAATCATAAAAGAATTAGACCGGAAAATAAGCGAGGAATTTCGCAAGGCTTTTTTAGAGATTGACCGTGAATTTACTCACTACTTTCGCATTATTTTCGGCGGCGGCAACGCGGGATTGAAAAAAGTAGAAATAGCGAAACGATTTTATAAACACAAAGAAGGTGAGTTGGATGAAGCATCGGAAGAAGGAGCGGAAGAAGAGTCTGGTATGTCAAAATCCGAGACAGGCATTGATATTTCCGCCTGTCCTCCGGGGAAAAGGATTGCCCATCTGTCAATGCTTTCCGGAGGAGAACGATCATTAACTTCTCTCGCGCTTCTTTTTGCCATTATCTCCTACAACTCGCCCCCGTTTGTAGTGCTTGATGAAGTAGAAGCGGCGCTGGATGAAGCCAACTCCAAACGATTCGGAAAGATTATTCAGGAACTTTCCCATAGTACGCAATTTGTAGTGGTGACTCATAATCGCGAAACTATGCGCCAGGCATCGCTCCTTTATGGAGTGACCATGGGAGAAGACGGAATTTCAAAGGTGCTTTCAGTAAGACTGGATCAGGTGGGACAAGGGGGAAAGATTTTAAAGGAATGAACATACAACTGAAAACAAACTGTATCAAATACCGCCTTTTGACGCATTGACCGTTCTACTGGATACACAAACATCGCTTCGGGGGGGCCGGGTTGACAAACTTTGCAATATTGCATATACTGAGCCAGTAACTATATTAAGGCTATTTGGGATTTTTATGCTTACCATACGACTTGCGAGAGTGGGAAAAAAGAATAGGGCTCAGTTTAAGATAATGCTTCAGGAGAAAACAATAGCTCCCGGGGGAAGGCATGTGGAAGTATTAGGAAGCTATGACCCGCATTCCAAGCAAGTTGTGTTAAAGGCAGAGAGAATCAAGCATTGGCTTTCACAGGGAGTTCAGGCATCGGATACCGTGCATAACCTTTTGGTTTCCAAAAAGGTAATATCAGAAAAGAGACGGACAGTGAAGGCAAAGAAAAAGAAGAAAGAAGAAAAAACTGAAGGTTAGTTGATTAGTTGCATAGTTAAGCAGTTGAATAGGAATGTGTATCTCCCTATTTAACTAATCAACTACGTAACTAATAAGCCAATTCCGTAGACCGCAGGCATCCATAAGTCCTGCCCAGGAGTAGTGTGCGTGTAATATTTATTATACGCATGGAAACTGTCTGCGGAAAACCGCGGATTTTATTTTATAAGGAAAAACTATTTATATGCAAACGAGAAATCAAAAGGAACAATTAGTAAAAGAGCTGGAGCAAAATCTGAAGAAATCTAAGGCGGTGGTGTTTTCAGATTTCAAGGGATTGGAAGTAAAGGATATGATGGCTCTTAGGAAGGAATTGAGAAATGAAGGGATAGTATTTAAAGTGCTCAAAAAGACATTGATCAATCTTGCGTTGAAAAAAGCGGGGATCGAGGTTGATATAAAAAAACTTGAAGGCCAAATCGCGCTTGCGATTTCAGAAAAAGATGAAGTGGCTGCGGCAAAAATTATCTCCAAGGCCGCAAAGACAAATGAACAGTTAAAAATTGTAGGAGGAATTCTTGAAATGAAAGAGATTTCCGGAGAGCAGGTACGCGCGCTGGCAAAGCTTCCTTCTAAGGACGAACTATTGTCAAAACTGGTTGGTTCTCTCAACGCGCCGGTGTCCGGATTTGTGAATGTGTTAGCTGGGAATTTACGAGGATTGGTGAATGTGTTAAAAGCGGTAGCAGATACAAAGTAATTAGTTAACTAGTTAAATGGTTACATAGTTGCGTAGTTAAATAGTTGAACAGGACCATGTGTAGACATTCCCATTCAACTAGTCAACTACGTAACTAATCAACTAATAACAATATGTCAGAAGAAAAAAAGGACGTACAAGTTCCGGAAAAATTCCAAAAGCTTGTAGGTGAAATTGAACAGATGAGCGTGTTGGAACTCAGCGAGCTGGTAAAAGTATTAGAAGAAAAGTTTGGCGTAAGCGCGGCGGCTCCCATGATGATGGCCGCGGCTCCAACTGGCGCGGGAGAAGCAGCTGCCCAGGAAGAAAAGACGGAGTTTGATGTTGAGCTTACCGGTGCCGGCGCTTCCAAAATTAATGTTATCAAAGCCGTGCGAGAAGTAACAGGTCTCGGGCTGAAGGACGCTAAAGACTTGGTAGACGCGGCGCCAAAGGTAATCAAAGAGAAAGCATCCAAAGAAGAAGCGGAAAATATTAAGAAGAAGCTGGAAGAAGCAGGAGCGACAGTAGTATTAAAGTAATATTAGAAACTAAAGAAGATTTTCTTGAAATAATGAGACTCTGAATTTAAGAAGAGTCTCATTATTTAATTCCCAATATATTTTTTAGCTCATCAATACTCTCTATCTGCACCAATTTTTTTCTTAACTCCGAAACTCCCGGAAATCCCCTAAAATACCATCCTAAATGTTTTCGCATCTCCATCATGCCAACGTCTCCTCGCTGCCGGTACACTATCTCCGCGTGGCGCAAGGCGATGCGGGTTATTTCTTCAAAGGTATATGTATGCGATTTTTTTCTTCCCAAAATATCTTTTATTTGTTGAAAAAGAAACGGTTTTCCCAGGGCGCCACGGGCTATGCCTATTCCGTCAAGAAGCGGGAATTGTTCCAGAATAGTTGCAGCATGTTCGGGTGTGTTGATGCCGCCGTTAGCGAGCACAATTTTTTCGGGGATCATTTTCTTTATGGATGCTACGCGTTCAAAATCGACGGTACCAGAAAAGTTTCCTTCATACGTTCTCCCGTGAATCATAACCGCGCGAAACAGTAAATCCTGAATATTTTTGATGAAGTATTCTGCGGTCATATCTTTAATGCCGAGGCGTATTTTTATGGAAACGGGAAGATGGGTATGATCGCATACGGCGGAAATAATGTTTCGGGCCAGTTCTTTTTCCGGCATCAGCGCGCAACCGGACCCCTGCTTGAATACTTTCGGCGCGGGGCAGCCGAAATTAATATCAATGCCGTCCGGTTTTATTTTCTCAGTAATGATACTCGCGGCAACGGAAAAATGTTCCGGATTATTTCCAAAGAGTTGCACAATATATGGTCGTTCGCTTTCTTCAAAACGCGCTAATTCCAACGTTTTTTCCGGATTAAAAAATAGCGCGCTGGCGCTGGCCATCTCGCTGTAAACCACATCGGCGCCGAACGGCTTGCACATCTGCCGAAAGGGACTATCGGTCACGCCGGCCATGGGAGCCAATGCGAGGATTGGTTTTTTGAGTTTGGTCCAGAAATTGGTGTTTTTGAGTGTTTTGTACGACATTAATAAAAGAAACTTAATTACATTGTCATCCCCGCATAGGCGTGATCCAGGAGAATATCACAGGTTTTCCTTGTAATAATTAAGCTATAAATCAGGAAGAGTTAAATTGAATTTTATTATTTACAACATAGCTCATAGATCTGAATCCTGGATTCCCGCCTCCGCGGGAATGACATAAATGGAATGAAAAGTAAAAAAACAAACACTCCGCCATAATTCAGTAATTGAATTATGGCGGAGTGTCTGCTATTTCATTTCAAAAATTCGTATCCCTTCCACAGTTTCTTCAATTTCAAACCCTATGTCCACAATGGCTTTTTTTAAACTTTCCACTTTTTCTTCCGGAGTCCTTGTAGAAATATCTTCAGGAAGTACAAAATTTTCTTTTTGTATTTTCATAGCGCTAATATTTTTTGATTATATAAGAATTATTTTTTAAATCTTCTATGGTATATCCTGCTTCGTTAATTTTTTTCCGCACCTCGTCTGCCAATGAAAAATCTTTGTTAATTTTAGCCTGTTTTCTTTGTTCTGCCAGGTTTCTTATTTCCTGGGGAATTTCAATTGCAGTGTCCTGGATTTTTAATCCGAATATTTTATTTATCTTCTCCCACACATTCAACACTGCGGTTGCTTCCCGGGAAGACAGATTTTCCTGCGACAGCCTGGTATTACTTTCAGTAATAAGATCATATAGCGCGCTGAGCGCGAGCGGAGTATTAAGATCGTCACTCATCGCTTCTTCAACGCGGCGCTGGTATAACGCAAGATCAAGCGCGGGCGCGGGAGTCGCGGAACTATTTCTTCCCTGCGTTCTCCTCAGCGCGGCAAGCCAGTCGGAGATTCTTTGCATATTGGATCTCGCCTGCTCCATACTGTTCCAGGTAAAATTCATCGGGCTTCGGTAGTGGGAAGAAAGAATAGCAAGACGAAGCATTTCCGGCGCGTAGCCTTTCTTTTCCACGTCTTCCAATACATAAAAATTACCCTTTGACTTGCTCATTTTTTCTCCATCCACCAGAAGATGGCGGTTGTGCGCCCAGTAGCGCACGAACTTGTTGCCAGTGTAACACTCTGTTTGGGCAATTTCCGCTTCGTGATGGGGGAAAATATTATCCTCTCCGCCGGTGTGAATATCCAGCGTGTCACCCAGATACTCCGTACTCATGGCGCTGCATTCAATATGCCAGCCCGGGTATCCTGGCGACCAGGGAGATTCCCATTTAAGCAAATGTTCTTTGGAGGCAGACAGCCACAAGGCGAAATCCCAGGGATTTTTTTTATCCGGATGCGCTTCAAGGCGCGCGCCGACTTTTAAATTTTCCAGCGTATTTCCCGAGAGCCTGCCATACTCCGGAAAACTGGTGACATCAAAAAATACATTGCCGTTTTTTTCATAGGCGTGCTTTTTTTTCAATAATCGGGAAATTATTTTTATCATCTGCGGCACATGGGCGGAGGCGCGGGGAAAGTAACGGGCGGGCAGAATATTCATCTTTTCTTCCGTCCGATGAAAATATTCTTCATAAAACGCCGCAATTTCTTCCGGAGTCTTTTTTTCTTTTTTGGCTTTCTTTTCTATCTTGTCTTCTCCGGTGTCGCCCTGGGCGATATCATCCTGCGTGAGATGACCCACGTCGGTAATATTTTTGATATGCCGCACTTCATATCCAAGATATTCCAAATACCGGCGCAACACATCCGCGCCGGTATAGGCCCGGATATTGCCTATATGAATAAAATCATACACCGTCGGACCACACGTATACATCCCGACTTTGCCGAGATGAAGAGGCTGGAATACTTCTTTAGTTTTAGTGAGGGTGTTATAGAGTCTAAACATTTTTTTGTCTGAACCACTGATTATCACATGATTATCCTGATTGCACTGATTATTTTATGTACCTTTTTACTTCCAGGCTCCTGGAGCCAAAATTAATCAGTAGTCCTATTTTTACTTTATATGCTTCTATGTAGTTTATTAATTGAGCGACGTTTACTTCTTCTAATTTCGTAATTGCTTTTAATTCGATCATAATATCTGTGTCAACGAGAAAATCTACTCTTCTTGCACCAATAACTGTGTCTTGGTAGCATATTTCCATTTCCTTTTCTCTTGTAAAGTTTATGTTTTCATTTCTTAACTCAATTTCTAGTGCTCTTTGGTAGATAACTTCCTGAAATCCATTGCCCAAAGTACTATGTACTTTTTGCGCGCACCTGATTACTTTACCAGTAATATCTGATTTATAATAATTATTGTTTACATAGTTTTTCATAGCCTTACTTACTCAGTGTAATCAGGAGAATCAGTGCGAATCAGTGGTTCAGACTACAACCACTTTTTCAACTTAAATACAGATATAGTAAGAAAAGAAAGGAAGAGCATGATAAAAATATGAATCCAAAATCCATAGGGATTTTTTCCAAAAGGAATATCGGCGCTCATAGCTAGTATATTCGAATAGACAGTCATCGGGAGCATTACTGCGGAAAAAATCGTGAGTATTTTCATGGTAAGATCGAGCTTGTTGGAAAGCAAAGAATTGTTGGTATCCTCCAGCGATTCTATTGTTTCCTTGGTGCTTTCCAACGCGTTCCAGATTCGAATATTGGTTCCAATAAGATCCTGAAAATACGCCTTGAGTTCCGGTTCGATGAATCGATACTCCCGTTGGGCGATTGATTCCAGAACGGACCGTTGCGGTTTCATGGTGCGCCGAAAATTTAAAATATCCCGTTTGACCAGGGAGATTTCGCGTACCATTTCTTTTTCATGCCCGTCAAATATTTCTTTTTCAATATAATCCAGTCTTCGGGAGATATGATCCAGCTTTGGAAAACACGATTCAAACAGCATTTCCAGAATATATCGGAGCAGGGAAGCGGGGGATTGGTACATATGCCGGCCTCTTTTCTTTTTACTTCTTTTTAATTCGCTGAAAAAATCCGTAAGTTGCAAAATATCCTGATCATGGGAAGTAATAAGCGCGTTTTCGGTAATGACGATATCCAACTCTCCCGGCTGGGTGGTTTTTGAATGAGAATTAAAAAGCGGAATATGAATAGCCAGATACATGCAAGTGCCGTATTCGCTGGCTTTTGGTCGCAAGGTAGGAGTAAAAAACTCTTCAACTACCAACGGATGAAGCTTAAACCTTTTTTGAACTAAAAGCACATCGTCCGCGTTGGGTTGTTTGAGATCGATCCAACTAAATTTATCTGATCGTACTTCGACCATGTTTTTTGTTGATGTCAGCGTATGATTTTATTGTAAGGGAAAGAGAGGAGGATGGCAAATTACTCCCTCTCTCTATGGGAGAGGGTTGGGGTGAGGGTAACAGGGGCTGGTAAATATGGAAAGATTTATTACCCTCACCTCCATCTCCTCTCCCAGGGGGAGAGGAGGGACAAGGAACAGACTATTTCATCACCTCCAACAATGGCTTGTAAATATCCTTATCTGGCGGAATCACTAATTTTTTATATGTAGCCCGTTCTGTAAACCGCACGAACTTTGCGTTTCTTATAATAAGCATGGGAGTGCGTTCTTTGCCTTCTCCCATGAGCAGTACGCCCATGACTGATAGGGCGTCCACAATATTAGTTTTAGTGTGTTTTAATTTTCTTCCAAAAATATCCGGTTTACCCTGGTAATTGTAGAGCGGTTCCAAGCCGTAAAAGCCTACAGAAATACCAAGCACACCGTACCGCAAAGGAATAGTATGACTGTCAGTGACAATCACCGCCAGATTTTTAAGTGAAAATTTTTTCTTGAGATACTGGCAAATTTCTTTGGCGAGTTTCGGAATATCTTTCGGCCATAATATATAATACCCGTTTCCATTGCTCTCATCAATTCCAGAGGAAGGTATCAAGGTGTAATTTTTAATGGTAAGTGTCCAGTCTCCGCTTGGTGAATGGGACACCGCATACCGCTCCGCTTCTTTTTTGACTAGTTCTTTCTTGTCTATTTCAGGCGCAATCTTTACGCACCGTCCTTGATGAATGGCTAATATTTTAGAGGTAATAAGCAACACGTCTCTTTCTTTGAGTTTTGGAAGAAACTTATCCAGCACGCCATAAATATCTTCTTTAGGCGGGAGGATGGGATTGGTTTTTATAGGGATAAATTGCATAAGGTTGGCTGATATCAAGTGAAAGTATTTTATGATATATAACAAAGTATGGCAAATTACCAGTGGCTGTATTACAATAAATCCAAGGTATATTAGTATGAAAAAAATAATCCTGCTTCTCATAAAACTCTACCAAAAAACTCTCTCTTTGGATCACGGTTTTTTGTCTTTTTTCTATTCCGAACGGCTGTGCCGGTTTCATCCGACGTGTTCGCAATATACTTATGAAGCAATTGATAGATTTGGCATTGCAAAAGGCGGATGGATGGGATTCCGAAGAATTTTACGGTGTAATCCTTGGAATGACGGGGGGTATGATCCGGTGCCAAATCATAGAACACATAGCACATAACATGGAACAGTTTGCTTTGAGTTTTGTTTTGCGGTTAATGCTATGTGTTCCATGTTTCATGCTTTATGATTTAGCACTCTCTCTTGACGACTGCTAAGGAGATATGCTATGCTGTCAAAAGACAAGTATATTTATGAACATTCGGCAGCAAAAAATTCTGGCGGCGGTGGTGGAAGAGTATACCAATACCGCGATCGCGGTGAGTTCTGATATGTTGGTGAAAAAATACGGTCTTCACGTCAGTCCCGCGACGGTTCGTAATGATATGGTGAAGCTGGAAGAAGAAGGGTATCTCTATCAGCCGCATGTGAGCGCCGGAAGAATTCCGACTGACAAGGGATACAAATATTTTGTGGAAGAAATCATGCCGGACCAGGAATTGAGCCGGCAGGATCAGAAAAGACTGCAGGCGGAACTTTTGAAATTAAAGGCGCGAAATAACAGGATTTCACGCACTACCGCCAAACTGCTCACCTATTTCAGCGGTAATTTTGCCATCAGCTCGCTGGACAAAGATTTTTCAGAGTTCGGCATCCGTGAATTTTTAAAAGATCCGGAATTTCAGGAAGTGGACGAGTTTTGCAAGGTAGCCGAAGCGCTGGATTATATCGATGAAAATATTGAGTTAATTTTGAAAAAAGTACAATCAGGAGAAACGAAAATATTTATCGGCAAGGAAAATCCGGTGAAAGATTTGGAAAACTGCTCCATGGTAGTTTCTCCATACACTACCAAAAAGGGAGAAAAAGGACTGCTTGCGATTATCGGTCCTAAGAGGATGAAATACGCGAAGAATAAGTCGCTTTTAGATTACGTGAAAAAGATGTTAGGGTCGTCGCTGGTGGTGGTAGTGCTGTGTAATGTAGTGTAAAAAAATTTTATGACAAAGAAACAACGTCTTAACGGACTATTTGAGATAACCGTGAAAGCAGTGGTTATAAAAGGCAATGATGAAGTCCTTATTTTAAAGCGGCCAAAAAATGATCATCACGGGGCGGGAAATTATGATTTACCGGGAGGAAGTTTAGACGCGGGCGAGTCTATGGGTGAAGCGCTGCGGAGAGAGTTGAAAGAAGAAACAGGAATAGAAGTTGAAGTCGGTCCAATTATACACGCGTTTGACTTTGATAGCAGGCGGGAAGAGGTAACGGTGTATTGCAAAGGGATTCGATTTCTCGCGTACTATAAGGATGGCAAAGTGGATTTAAGCGAAGAGCACGACGAATTTATCTGGATGCCGATTGATGAGGCGATAGAAAAATTATCCGATGAAGGATTCGAACAGGACAAGAAAGAAGCGCTGGCGCGGGCGAAAGAGTATTTAAAAATGTCTCACGCGCTGGACAATTGGAAACGTTCCGTTGCTGATTTTGAAAATTATAAAAAACGCCAGGTAGAATTGCAGAAAGATTTAATAAAACACGCGTATGAAGGAGTAATGCTTCAAGTGCTTCCCGTGCTGGACAACTTTCATTCTTCCGTTGAACATGTGCCAGTTGACCAAAAAGACAACCCATGGGTAGAGGGCATCATGCACATTCAAAGACAGCTGACGGATGTGATAAAAGATATCGGCGTGGAGGAGATTGTTCCGAGTATTGGAGAAGAGTTTAATCCTGGCTTGCATGAAGCGATAGATCATGTTCATGACAAGGAACAGGAAAAAGAATTTAAGAATAAAATAGTAAAAGTAGTGCAGAAAGGATATAAGATTGAGGAGAAAGTGATTAGGCCGGCGAGAGTTATTGTAGAGTGAAAAGGAAAACCCCTCACCCTCAATCCCTCTCCCCACCGCGGCGGTGTGGCGAGGGAGGATAAGGACAGGACTAATATAAGCAGAAAGGAGGTGAAAAATATTATGCGAAGAGGTTTAATTCCATGGTCTTCATTTGGGGACATCGACCGGTTTTTTGATGAGCGGTTTTGGGAAGGGATGAATTTCTCTCCCGCGGTGGATGTGTATCAGGATAAGGATAATGTCATTGTGGATATGCAACTCCCGGGAGTGGATATAGAGAAGCTGGATATCACAGTGGAAAACGACGTGCTGACGGTGTCCGGTAAAACTGAAGAGAAGCATGAAGTAAAACGGGAAGATTATTATCGCAAGGAAATTAGAGAGGGAAGTTTCTCCCGGTCGGTAATTTTGCCAATGACCGTAAAGGCTGACGAGGCACAGGCTCACAGTGAAAAGGGAATACTTAAAATCGTACTCCCTAAAGCGGAAGAAATGAAGCCAAAGAAGATCGCAGTCAAGGTAAAGTAATCTTTTTTCGCGCGGCTTAAGTTTCCTTGTGTTACACAAAAGCTTGAGCCGCGGAGAAAGGCTTATGAAAAGTCTAAAGTCTAATTATCAAAGGCTAAATCAAGACTAAAGGATAAAGTTTAAATAAAAATAATTTATACCAGGACTGACGCATTTGTCATCCCCTCGTAGGCGGGGATCCAGGATTAAATGGGCGAGGTGAAATA
>CAYLWX010000017.1:0-20442 GCA_964387895.1 uncultured Bdellovibrionales bacterium
TTGCATGCCTTATCCACGCCGCCAGCGTTCATCCTGAGCCAGGATCAAACTCTCATATAAAAGTTGATTGGTTACTTAATACGTAGTTGATTAGTTTGCACCAATACTACTAAAAGCAACTGTCAACAAAAGATTTGAATAGACTCTAAAAGTTAGTACTTATTAACTAAGTAACTAACAGGACTAACCGCAAAAAATTGCGATTGTTATTGCTAAATTTTCAAGGTTCTTACCCGCGCTCTTTGCGACGAACAAAAAGCACAGCTATAAAAACGTTGCTATAACACTTTCACAGCTGCACTTTTATTCCGTAGATATACTAAATTTTAGTTATCTTTTTTTGCGGCCTTGATTGTTAAGCAGGTTATAATCTTTTTTATCACCCAAAGCCATTCTAAGCGATTTCTAAAAACCTGTCAAGCATTTATATTAGCATCATATCAGCTTCATTTTTTTGCGATTACCTCTATATTTCCAGGCATGTATTTCCGAAGTACTTCCGGCACCACTATGCTTCCATCCGCCTGTTGGTAGTTTTCCATGATAGCTATCAGGGGTCTTTGAGAAAAAGCTGTCGCATCGTTCATGTGGATATATTCGAGCTTGCCGTTTTCCAACCTGACTTTTGTGTTCAATCTCCTGGACTGGAAATCTCCGATAAGATCAGATGTATGCGTTTCCCTGTATTTATTTTGCCCCGGCATCCATGTCTCGATATCAATTTGCCGGGTATCGGGCTTACCCATATCGCCTGTGCACACCGCTACCACTTGATAGGGAATTTTTAACGCTTGCATTAGATATTCTTGAATAGCCACCAAAAAATCCTGTTCAGCGCGCGATTTTTCCGGGAGAGTAAATGATTCCATTTCCAACTTGTCAAATTGATGCATTCGTAAAATTCCTTTCATATCTTTCCCATAGGATCCGGCTTCTCTTCGAAAAGCCGGAGAAAAACCAACCATCCGAATCGGCAAATCAGTCGCATCTAGAATTTCATCCGCATACATCGAACCCAGAGTATGTTCCGCGCTTCCGATCAAATTAAGCTTATCTCTCTCCAAAGAGTACATTTCTTCCGGATCAAGCCGCGCCATTCTTTCCATCATATCGGGACGAATCATTATGGGAGGAATAACCGGAACAAATGGCTTGGGAATAATATTTAAATTATTATCCTTGATAATTTCTTCAAGTTTCTTTTCATCAGTAAGCACGGAAAACGCAAACTGCATTAGCGCGAACTCCAGAAGAACCAGTTCCCCCTTAAGATACGCAAAACGTGATCCGCTTACTTTTCCGGCCCGTTCTATGTCAATCAAGTCTAAACTTACCCCGATTTCACGATGCTCTTTTGGCTTGAAATCAAACTTGGGAATTTCACCCACTTTTCTGATAACCTTGTTGCCTGATTCATCTGGTCCGACAGGTGTATCTTCGGAAGATACATTGGGAACACCAAACATTAACATTTTAAATTCTTCAGAAATTTTCTGCAATTCCGGCTCAACGGCTTCTAAATTTTCTTTAATTTTCTTTCCCTTGTCAACCAACTCTTCTCTTTCTTTTTCTGTCGCTTTTTGAATTAACTCATTCAAACCATTCTTTTCCGCCCGCAGATCTTCTATTTGTCTGGTCAATTCTCTTCTTTGATTATCTAATAATAAAAGTTTATCAATATCACAGTTGACATTGCGATTGCGACAGTTTTCCTGTATCAACTCTTTATGTTCTCGAATAAATTTAATGTCTAGCATATAAATATCAGATTATACGGCACCTTCTTTTTTTAGTATGGCTATTTTCTTATTTTTGCCCTTATTATATCCTCCGATTGTCCCATCAGATTTTATTACTCGATGACATGGGATGTTTGGATCATTATTTTTGTGAAGAATATTCCCCACCGCCCGATACGCATGGGGACTCCCTGCTTTTTGGGCAACTTCTTTATAACTTAATGTACGGCCTCGTGGAATAGCCGCGACAATTTTGATAACTTTTTCTTTAAATTTTGACGCTTTTTTCACTTGGTTTTCATAGGAGGAAAGATTACCGTTTCCCGTACTGATTTATTCATAAGAAAAGCAAAGAACCGCTCACTCATGCCAAAACCAAACGCCGGAGGCATGCCGTATTCCAGCGCTTCAACAAAATCTTCGTCCAGCATTTGCGCTTCCGCGTCTCCGGCTTCGCGCATTTTCATCTGTTCTTCAAATCTCTGCCGCTGGTCAATAGGATCGTTCAATTCGGAATACGCGTTGCAAAGTTCCGCCCTCCCCGCGACTACCTGAACCCGCAGAACTTTTTTGGGATTACTCGGATCCTTTTTGGCCAGAGGAGAAACTTCAATGGGATGGCCGGTAAGAAAGCAGGGTTGAATCAGTTTCTGCCGCACGGTTTTTTTATATATCGTATCAATCATCCGTCCTTTGCCATATGATTCTTCATATTTGATTCCTAGTTGCTTCGCTTTTTTCTTCAAATCTTCCATGCTCACTTCTTTTCCTAAATCAATCCCTGTTTCTTTTTCAAATTCCGTAAAATAGTCAACGCGAGAAAATTCTTTTTTCCAATCTATTATAAATTTCTCATATCTCGTAGTGTATCCTCCAGTAACTTTATACACGATTTCCTTAAACATCTCCTCTGTTAATTTC
This sequence comes from uncultured Bdellovibrionales bacterium, assembly GCA_964387895.1. Classification (GTDB taxonomy): domain Bacteria; phylum Patescibacteriota; class Minisyncoccia; order Moranbacterales; family UBA2206; genus CAYLWX01. The sequence continues at coordinate 2,661 of CAYLWX010000017.1, forward strand.
ATTCCCATGCACAAATCGGCATATGCCCAGTAAAATTCAATGTCGTCATATTCCTGCAAATGTTCCCGATCAATTCCTTCATTTCTAAACAGCCTTCCAATTTCAAATACTTTTTCATATCCGCCTACCAATAATCTTTTCAGCGGAAGCTCCAGGGAAATACGCAAGTAGAAATCCTGGTCCAGCGCGTTATGATGCGTGATAAACGGTTCCGCGTCCGCGCCTCCTGGAATATGTTCCAGGACGGGAGTCTGCACTTCCAGAAAACCCCGGCTGGCCAAAAAATTCCTTACAGCTTGCCAGAACACATTTTTCTTTCGAAATAATTCTTTTGTTTCCGGATGTATCAAGAGGTCTAAATACCGTCGACGAAGCAATTCTTCTTCGTCTTTTATTCCAAAATGTTCAGTAGGAATGGGCCGCAGATTTTTTCCCAGCAATGTCCATCCTCGTACGTCCAGTGTTTTTTCTCCTTTTTTTGTTTCAAATAACACGCCTCGCGCTTCAAGAAAATCCCCTATTTCAACGGCCTTGCAGAAAAGACTAAAAGAGTCCTTATCAATATTTTTTTTATTTAAAAAAAGTTGTATTTTTCCGGATTCATCTTCTATATGGGAAAACACAGAACCGCCCATGGGTCGCGAGGAGCGAATTCTTCCCGCAATGACTACCTCTTTTTTAATATTTTTAAATTTATCCAGCACCTCTCCAATATGAAAATCCCGCTGATTTTTTTCAGGATATGCCTCTATGCCTGCTTGTTTCACTTGTTGCAATTTTTCTAATTTCGTAGATCGTATATCTTCGCGCATGGTTATACTTTATGCTATTTAGAAAAATTTTGCAATTGGCATTTTTCTTCCAGGATAAAACAAAAACCTCTCTCGTAATTTAGGGATTAAATGCCTCTTCATTCCGTCCGCTTAACGGAATAGCCCCAGCACGATAAACCAACTTTCCTTCCAGGACGCGCTAAGGCTTATTGGAGTTTATGCTGTCACTAAGGCGTATTAAAGCATGGAACTATGCTATGTTCTGCACTGGATATCGGGTACCCCGCTTGACATAATTCACTTCGACGTCTTCCAGATCAAATTCTTTTTTCACATAGTCTACAATGAATTCCTTGTCCATCTCACTCTTGCAAGTATACACATCAATGCTCACAAACTTCCGCGCGGGAAATGTGTGGATGCTGATATGCGATTCCGCAATCATGACGAACCCGGAATAGCCCCCTGGATCTTTAATTTCGTTCCCTTCAAAAGCCTTGATAAGCGGCTCCGTAATCTTATGCATGGATGTCTTCTCGGGCAGCTTATCCAGGAAATTAAACACTCGATTGCCATCGTTGAGCTTGCTCGGATTTCCTCCATAGCCGTCAACCATCAAATGGACCCCGAAATTACAAGTTCCATTTTCATTGTTATCCATAGGACTTATGCTTGTTGTATAAAAACTTAAAAATTAGCTAGGTTACATCAAGTATCTCATATTTTGTCTTCCCCGCAGGCGTATCAATTTCTATCACATCGCCTTTCTTTCTGAACATAAAACCCTTTCCCATGGGAGACTCGTTGGAAATTTTCATGTCACCGGGATTCACCTCGTTGGAACCTACAATTTGAAGTTCCATTTCTCCTTGCGTTGATTTTACTTTTACTCGAGACCCCATCTGCACTATTCCGGAAGATTTTTGATAATGGACCACCTCTGCCTCCTTAAGTATCGCTTCCAATTCAGCCACTCTTGCTTCGTTTTCCGCGAGCTGCCCCTTCGCTTCACTATACTCCGCGTTCTCACTTATATCCCCCTGCTCTTTCGCTTCTTTGATCGCGTTCGCGATAGCCTGGCGCACCTCATTTTTTCTGCGTTCCAATTCTTCTTTAAGTTTTTTAAATCCCTCTTCGGTTATAAGTTTAGTCATAGTTGCGTATTATAATTATAGCTATCGTCCAACGCGTACTGTACCTCTAAGAAAATGATAACTCCAATCAAAAAACTTATCAATAGTCTTTTTGTCATTTGAAGTAATATTTTTGGTTAACAAAAGTATACTATCGAGACAATCGGAAGGAAGTCATATAAAGTTATATAAAAAAGAGTAGCACGCGCTAAATCACAGCTTTTTTATTTTTATATAGTCACAGAGCCCATTGTAACAAATAAGAAAATCCTGTCAATACTATTTTACAAGACTATTTATTCTGCTGAAAATACCACTCCAGCGCCGACCTTGTCACGGAAACAGAAGAACCCCGGTTTTCATCAATCCCTTCCATAAGAACCAACATCGCGATCTCAGGATCTTCGTAAGGAGCAAAGGAAATAAACCAGCTGTGTACTTTCTCTTCCGTACCAAATTGGGCAGTACCTGTCTTTCCCGCCACCTTAACCGGCAGTGTTCCGAGGGATTTCGCAGTACCGCTTTCTACCGTCTGGCGCATCCCGTCCCGCACCACCTTCAATACATCGGGAGAGATGAAGTCTTTTCGCAGTATACGTGGCATGATATGAGTTTCCTCTCCATTACTCTTTTTAATTTTATTGACTATTCTTGGCACATAGAGCGTCCCCTGATTAGCAAGAGCCGCGGTATAGTTAGCCAATTGAAGAGGAGTAGCTGTAATAAATCCCTGACCAATCGCGGCGTGGTACGAATCACCAATATACCATCTCTCCTTTAAAGCACTTTGCTTCCATTGCTCATCGGGAATAAAGCCGTTTGAATCGCCTGAAAAATCAATGCCAGTCGGACTTCCGAATCCAAAAAGATTTTCATACTTTTTCATGCGGCTCATCCCCAACCCCTCGATATTTCCATACCCGCCTCCTATAGTATAGAAGAATATGTCATTGCTTTCCGCGATAGCCGTACGCACGTCGCTCGGCCCATGCACCTTCCAATCGCCGAAGCGGAAATTACCTATAGTAAGGCTACCGCCCAATCCATCTATAATGGTTGATGGCTCAATCACGCCTTCCGAAAGCGCCGCAGCGGCTACTACCGGCTTTAAAGTGGATCCAGGCGGATATTCGCCATTTACCACTCTATTCAAAAGAGGAAGATCCTTGTCAGTAATAATATTTTTATACTCATCATTGGATATACCGCGGGCAAATAAATTATTGTCATAACTCGGAAAGCTTACCATAGCCAGTACGCCTCCGTTTCTTGGATTTATCGCTATCGCTGCTCCCTTCCTGCTGCCGGCTTTTTCAAGATCAGCAGAAAGACTATCGTAGATTATTTTCTGAAGACCCCGATCCACGTTTAACACAAGTTCGCTGCCCGGATTCGGATTGATAATGCCTACATTTTTTTTCACGTTTCCCGCGGAGTCCACCTCGACCTGCCTGGCTCCGTTTTTTCCTTTTAATTCTTTTTCATAATATTTTTCCAATCCTGCCTTTCCTATATAATCCGTCATGACATATCCTTCATTTTTACTTAATTCTTCCCTGGTTATTTTTCCATCATACCCGATAAGCGTGGAAAAGATGGCGCTTTCTTCATAATTTCTGGTCGCGGTATTCTCCAGGGATATGCCTGGCAAGTCTTTAGCCCTCTCGGAGAGTATGAGCGCCTCGTCCTGGGAAATATTTTCTTTAAGAAGTATAGGGTCAAGCGATTTTTTATTCTGGTTTTCCAACGCGGTTTCCACGTTGCCCATGTCCATATTTAGCAAAGAAGAGAGTATTTCCGAAATTCGATGCTTGCTCCCTGCGTCCTGGGGTAAGTCATTGGGAATTACTACTACATCAATACTTGGAACATTACGAACGAGAATATTTCCAAATCTATCCATGATCTTACCTCGGGGAGCTTTTATGGAAATTGACCGGATTCTATTTCCCCTGGAAAGTTCCGCGTAATGCTCTCCTTTTGCTATATCCAGCCAGGCAACTCTTATAACCAACAGGCAAAGAATAATGATAATAAGATACCAAAACATGATAAGACTTTTTCGCGCGAAAGGAACCTCTATAATGGCTTCCTCTTTTTGCGTAATTGTCATAATAGAATCCTCAATCTCAAGACCTTTGGATATTCTTCTTTTTTTAAAATAGTTATCTAACATTGCGTTGAGTTATAAATGGCTGGCCATACCGTGATGCTATATTTTCTAATTTCTTAAGGGGAACGTAGAGTATGATTCCCAACCCCGCATGAAGGAGAACAGTCCGCAGTATCTGGAAACGCGCGAAGGAGAATGCTTCTATATTTTCCCCGTGGACGCTGGAGAAAAATCTCATCACCCCGTCCAGCGATATATTGTACAATACAGTGCCGCACGCCACAAGCACAAGAAAAATAAAAAATTTCCAGGAAGAATGAATAATGATAAATTTTCTTACAAGAATATTTGTCACAAACGCCACAAGCGCCAAAGCCGCGATATTAGCCCCGACAGGAAAAAACAAAAGAATGTCTTTTAAAAATCCAGCTAAAAAAATAATTTTCCAGAGATACTGAAAGTCGAATCTGGCAGCAAAAAATATAACAACAACAAGCAGGAGGTCAGGCGCAAGACCGTTCCGGAAAAAATTAGTAAACAACGACGATTGAAAAATTACCGCCAAAAACACCGCCCCCATGATAGCAATTTTGCTGTACATTGATTAGTTCTTTACTACGAATACTACCGGCACATCTGAATATTTAATCCGAGGACTGATAAACGCCTGCTGGAACAATTCATCTCTGGACGGCCTCACCTCCTTAATTTTTCCGATTAAAAGACCTTTTGGCATATCGCTTCCCAATCCTGAGGTAACCACCATATCTCCTGCATTCAAAGTTTCGGATTGGGATACCATATCCATCACGCTTCCCAGTCCGTATTCTCCCCGTATTATCCCTTTCGCGCCAGTTTCTAAATCTACCGCGTTTATCACGCTACCCGAGTCGGAAACTAGAATTACTTTCGCGCTATGAGATTCAACGTCTTCCACTCTTCCAATTAAGATACCCTCATACGCTATAACTGCCATACCGGACTTTACTCCATCCGACGATCCTTTGTCTATAAGTATCCAACTTCCCGGACGCTGCGGATTCCGAGCAATTACAAAGCTCGCCGCAAGATTAAAGGTATCTCTGGGAACCAAGCCTATCTGTTCCCGAAGAGAATTATTCTCTTTTTTTACGTCTCGCAAAAGAGCGATTTCCGCCGCGAGAGCATAGTTTTCTTTTCTCAAGCCTTCGTTTTCTTTTTTAAGTTCGCCGATAGATCCAAGAAAATCAAAGGTACTATGCAACATATTCCCCAGAAGATAGAATGATTTTTGAAACGGATAAGCTGCCCTGAACACGATATTCCGCATGGGACTGAACACGCTTTGAGGGTTTATAAGAATCAGGAGCACGCATACGACACACACCGCCACAAAGCTAATATACCGCTTTGTAAAGTATTTTTTAGGCATACGCAGAATTCGCAATATTCGAGTGACCAAGGCAACTCAAATAGCACAGCTTCTCTTAAAGTAAGGATTTTTCGTGTTGGTTTTCTACTAATACATTCTTTAACGCTTCAATATCTTCCAATACGATACCCGTACCCCGAACCACTGCCGTAAGAGGATCCTCCATCATTCTAACCGGCATCTCAGACTGATCCGCTACCAATCTGTCCAGCCCTCGCACGAGGCTTCCTCCGCCCGCCAGAATAATTCCCCTTTGCATAATGTCCGCTAAAAGTTCGGGAGGAGTTTCTTCAATCGCCGTACGGATGTTATTTACAATGACGCGGATAGACCGGGAAAGCGCTTCGCGTACTTGTTCATCATTAATAGTGATCTCTTTAGGCAATCCTGTCACTAAATCTCTTCCGCGAATTTGCATATGAGTTTTTTCTTTCTGGGGACACGCGCTCCCTATAGCAATTTTCGTATCTTCAGCCGTTTTCTCTCCGATGAGAAGATTAAATTCATCCCGGCAATACCTTATAATGTCCTCATTCATTTCATCTCCGGCTATTCGCAAATTTCGGGAAACCACCACACCTCCAAGGGATATGATGGCAATATCAGTAGTACCGCCGCCAATATCCACCACCATATTCCCCGCCGCGTCTTGCACGGGAAGCCGGGCGCCTATCGCCGCCGCCATAGGCTCATCAATAAGGTAGGCTTCCCGCGCACCCGCATTGATTACCGCGTCAATTACCGCTCTTTTTTCTACCTCCGTAACATCCGAGGGGATTCCTACTACTACTCTGGGACGGGCCAGCATGGAAAAATGACCCCGATGGACTTTATCAATAAAATATTTTAACATTTGTTCCGTCACTTCAAAGTCACTCACTACTCCGTCCACCAGCGGACGAGTAGCCACAATGTGCCCGGGAGTTTTGCCTACCATTTTTTTTGCCTCTCTTCCGATAGCCAGTACCTGGCCGGTTTTTTTGTTGACCGCCACCACTGAAGGCTCATTAATTACTATCCCTTTCCCTTTTACGTATACTAAAGTGTTCGCGGTCCCCAAATCTATCCCTATGTCTTTAGAAAAGCTTCCAAAGAACTTACCCGTAGTATTTTTAAAAATATTCTTGATTTTTTCCATAGATAATTAAAATAACATTTGTTTAAATGTTATTTCTTATTGAAGAGTTTTTTTTATTTACAACTAAAAGAGTGCGACTCTATGATACTTTAAATAAGGCAGTAAGTCAAAATAGGTAGTGGCCACTGTCTCTTTTTCTATCTTTTTCCGTATTCCACTTTGTAGATAACTCCCTTAAAGTCATCAGAAATATACACGGCTCCATCAGGATGAGCCAGGATATCTACTGGCCGACCCGTTACTACGCCGGAAGAAGTAATCCAGCCGGAAATAAAGTCTTCTGGCGATTCCTGTTCCAGCAAACTACCGCCGGCATTTAACTGATACCGCACTATTTTATATCCTGTTGGCTGGCTCCTATTCCATGATCCGTGATAGGCGACTAATAAGTCCCCTTGAAAATCTTCCGGCCAATTTTCTTTTGGAATAAACGCCAGACCCAAAGGAGCAGAATGCGCCTGAATGTCGATGAGTGAAGGAGTAGCATCAGGATCCTGGCAAGGATTCTTCGCAGAGCGCGTGGTTGAATTAAAATTCGTGTCATATATATTGTTGCCATAACATAATGGCCATCCGTAATTTTTGCCTTCTTCTATGATATTAATTTCATCCGGCGGCAAGTTATCTCCTAAGTAATCCCGCCCCATGTCGGTCGCCCACATCTTTTTATTTTCCGGATGCCAGGTGAAAAACACTGGATTGCGAAGCCCACGCGCGAATTCTTTGAAATCGCTTCCGTCTTTATTCAGTGAAAATATTTTCGCGCGACGCGCATCACTCTCATTACACACATTGCAACTTGATCCGATTGAGACGTAGAGTCGCCCATCGGGACCAAATCCCAAAGTACGCGTCGAATGGCCTCTTCCTGATGGAAGATCGGCGATCTTTTGAGAACTTCCTATCCGGTATGTTGATATTTCATTATTATCCCAGTCTAGTTGTATTTTAGAAATTTGATGCTCTTCCCCTATATAAAGCACTTTGGGATTGCCAGGATCAAACGCCAGACCATGCGGATCTTCCAACCCTCGAAGTATTACTTTTTTATTTACCGCCTTTCCATCTTTGACTTCCAACACGGAAATAATTCCTGATTTATTCTGGCTCACCCATAAATTTCCATTAGCATCGAAACGCAACACTCTCGCGCTTGGAACATTGTCGGCAAAAATGGAAATAGAAAATCCTGGAGGAAGTGTAAGCGGTAAACCAGTTTGGTTGATTGATTCGGAAAAAAGTTGTTCTTCTTTTGTTGTTGAAATATTTTGATTCTCCGCCGCTATTTCTTTCTCTTCATCTTTACTTTTTGGAAATAGCACCACCAGAAGTATTGCTGCTCCCAATATAATCAGAGATAAAGCCAGGATTCGTTTCATAGCTTTATATTATATCATTTTTTTCACGTTGCCTCACTTTACAAACTTCACCACATCCTTGATAGTGATAAACACCATAAGAAGAATAAGAAGCACGAAACCCACAGTGTGAATAATTTGTTCCGCCTTGCGGCTTACCGGACTTCCTTTTAGTTTTTCAATCAGCACGAATAAAATTCTTCCTCCATCCAATGCCGGTATAGGCAGGGCGTTGATGATACCGAGGTTTATACTTAAGAAAGCAATGAACTGAAGCACGTACACAAAACCCAATGTGGTGACCTGTTTCGTCAACACCGCGATTCCTATCGGTCCCGCCACTTCTACTTGTGCTCCTTTCCCGATGAATACGCTTTTTATAATGCTTCCCAACGCTACCAGCATGGCAATAATAATATCTATTACCGTAGTGAATCCGTTCACAATCGCCGCATACCACGGACGCGCTACTATTTTTGTCTGCGCCAGTCCAATGCCCAGCGGACCCTGCGTCTCCGGAGCGTCTACTCTTGGCGTGCCGCGAAATTCCAAAATCTCGTCTCCTCTCTTAACTTTCAATATAATCTCTTTCCCTTTCCGGGAACTGATATATTCCCTCACCTCGCAATACGTACGAAACCTTGCTGCTCCCTGATCCTTCAAAATTTCATCTCCTATCATGAGCCCCATCGCGCTAGCCGGCGATTCAGGAACGACTTCTGAAATATAAATATTTGCCTGATCTATATCCGGGTCATTGCATTCTATGGATTCCGGAGCCCCTACCATAAATACCAACGAGATAAGCGCCCAAGCCAGTATAAAGTTCATGATAACTCCCGCGGCCAGAATCTTGGTTCTGACCCACGCTCCCTTGGAAGAAAAGCTATCCTTTTCATTCTGGTCTCCCCCGTTTTCTCCTTTTATTTTTACAAATCCCCCCAACGGGATCCAGTTTATGGAATATACGGTATGCGGTGATTCTATTTCTTTATTTCCCCGCACGGTCCGAAATTTCTTTGTTGCTTCATCCCATATCAACCCAAAAATTCGAGGCGGAAATCCAAACCCAAATTCATCAGCCTTGACACCGTTTCTTCTGGCAGTCATAAAATGACCCAGCTCGTGGACAAAAATGAGAAGTCCTAATATTAATATAAAAGATATAATAGTAACCATATTTTTTCAATCATCTTCTCCCCAATTCTCTGAAGGAGATTATATTTTCATAATCTCCTCTTCCTTCTTCTGCCTGATCTCTTCTATTTTATTATTGTACTCATCCACTACTTCCTGCAACTTATCTTTTCCGGTAAATTTTTCATCTTCCCCGATGCTGCCTTCTTTCGCGAGGTTCTGGAGCGTCTCCCATATCTCTTCCCTGCATTTTCTTACCATGATGCGCGCTTCTTCCGCTTTCTGGTTTAATACTTTGGTTAACTCTTTTCTTCTTTCTTCCGTAAGGGGAGGGATATTGACACGAATGACCTGCCCGTCGTTATTCGGATTTAAGTTCAGCTGAGATTCTCGTATTGCTTTTTCCATCATTGCCAGGTTATTTTTGTCCCATGGAGAAATAACAATCGTCCTTGGCTCGGGCACTGAGATAGCGGCTACTTGCTTAAGAGGAGACTTAGTTCCGTAATAATCCACCAGAATATTTTCTACCAATGCCGCGGAAGCGCGGCCCGTTCTTAATTGGGTGAGTTCCTCCCTGAATCGCTCCAGAGATTTTTCAAATTCACCTTTTTTCCGATCGATCAACTCTTTATACATAGTACATAATTAAAGATTACGGGCGCTAAACCCCATGTACACCACTGAAGGATTCACGGGATTATGCCGTATCACATTCACTACAGAGTCAGTATCAAGTTGAAACGTGGACCAATTATTTCCAAAGTCCACCGATTTATACGTAGCCTTTACCGCGCCATAAACCAGCTCTTGTGAATTACCCGGATTCACCGATAAGGTTCTTGCTGGAAACGTCTGGGGATTGTTCAGGGTAGGCAATTTTTCCCATGTCCCACCCGCGTCTTTGCTTCTTAAGATTCCCATTTTTCCTATCGCGTACACCCAATTACCATGCGTCGGGTCAGTTTCCACATCATTCATATTAAGGGCTCCCTGAGAAACAGAAGACGGGTTACGAGAAATATCCTCAAAAACCTGACCCCCGTCCTGGCTTCTCCAAAGGCCTCCGTCAAAAATGGAGGCATAAATTAAGTTGCTGTTGTTTTGATCAATGGCTATGCGAAATACTGGAGCGGGAGCATTGAAAATATTTTTCCATGACTGCCCCCCATCGCTGCTCCGTATCACCTGATTATCACTCGTGGAAGCATATAGTGTTCCGGGGGTTTTTCTGTCAATAGCAATATAAAGTATCAAGGGACCACTCGCTGGCACTGTATATATTTCATCCCATGTGTTTCCCTGATCAAGACTTTTATATATTTTCCCCCGCTCTTTCCACACTCCGCTCGCGTAAACTATTTGGCCATTAGAGGGATCAACCGCCAGCCCGTACACTTTTTCTGGTTGAAAATTTAAAAAATTCCAGTTTTCCCCTCCGTCTTCTGTTTTCAAAATTCCCCCTCCCCGCGTACCAAGGAGCACATTATTTTCATTCCGCGGATCAAATGCTATGCTCAGCACGTCAATTTTAGAAAAGTTTATTCCAACCGCCCCTTTATTTTTTACTTGCCACGTCTTTCCTCCGTCAGAAGATTTCCAGATGTTACCATTGGGATTAGGAAGATTCTGGGGAGAGCTGTCGGCGAAATTAGAACTGGGAGAAGTTAAGGAACACCCCGACAAAAGCACTATTCCAGCCACAAGTATTATAGACGATATGCCTCTCTTCATTCTTTTATTATACCACAAATAAAATTATAGTTTTGTAGAAAAAAACACTTTCCCGTTTATAAATTGAACTTGATAATTTTCGCCATCCTTCCTCTCGCCGCTAATATGGTTAAGATAAAGAGCAAGCAACACATACCCATTTTCAAATTCAAGCTTCATAATATCCCGGCTTAAATCGGCCTGCCTGCCTTTTTTTGTTATTTCGCGTAAAAAACTTTCCAAATCTACATTTGCAATTGTCTCTTCTCCTTTCAATACCATAAATTGATCGCGCTGCTCATTAAGAGCAAATCTGTAATTATCGCCCCCGATCAAGACATTGGCAATTATGTCATCAGGAATATTTTTTAGTTCAAACATATAATCGTAGCGAGAAATGTCCAATGGTTTCTCTTCTTCCCGGTAATCATTGTAAAAATTAAAATCTTTGCCTTCTGGATCTATTGCTTCCCAATGATCAATATAAGAAATTCCCATTAAGTCTTCCGCTACTTTTTGCGGCCGGTCGTAATATGAATAGGAACGGCCCACTGGCCGGTCTTTTATTTCCGGAGAATCTATTTCATCCTCAAGAGCGGATAAATCCTGACCAAACCACGGCTGGATGCCTTTCATTCCGTGCATTTCATTGAGATACTGGAGTGTAGCGCTTATTTCTCTTTGATCTTCTGCTGATATCTCTCCTGCTAATTTGACCACCTTTTCATTTACCAGAATGTTATTTTTAATAAGAATATTTTTAAGCCGGTTAATCTGGCTTTTTTCCGACACCGCGAATGCTCCCCAGAGCCCGAAAGAAGAAAGAAGCGCGATGATAAAAATAGTGACGGGAACCAGGCGAATATCTTTCTTTTTACCGGCCAGAAAATATATCGCCGCCGCGAGAAGCCACCACCCAAATACAAAAACAAAATACCGCTTGGGCGTAAATCCGTATTGCGAGATTCTAAACCAAAGCGCCCAAAACAGCATACCGATTTGAGGGATGAGAATGAAATAAAATATATTTCCCGCTCTTTTAATCCATGGGACTGTGTTTCGCAGCGGATACAAGCTCACATACGCTAGTACTCCCAAAAAAGAAAACCCCAAAATCATATAGGCCAGCGTTCCATTGGGCCACTCCCAAAGCACTAGTATTCGCACGACATAGGCATAAAGAATAAGGAAATACACTGTTACCAATGGCACCAGAACGTATTGAGAAAACAATCGCAATTCCTTGGGATAATCTTCCCGGGTCTGAAAACTTTCAACATCTTTCGGCACGCGAGAAAGAAAAAACGTCGTGCTAAAAATACCTGCCACAATTACCCAGAGTTCCATATATCTTTCGCTGTCAATCTCCAACTGAAAAAGAAAATCAATTGATGCTAAGGCAATGGAAATTCCTGCCTGTAACGCCGCCGCCCATACAAAGGTAAGCGCCAGTGAAAAAAACAGCGCGCGGTTATAGTGCCAAAACCCGTTGACAGCTTCAGCACCGTTTTTCTTTAAAAAAGGAGCGAAAGTAACAAAGAGTATAAATCCAATTACCCACATGATATATCGAATGATGAATAATTCTTCGGATCTAAAAACAGTATCCGGAAGCCAGAAGTAATATCCGGTTAAAAATGCTGCCGCTACCGCGATTGCGGCGATATTTTGTTTCAATGTCCACGCGCGCCGTTCCCCAAAAAGAGCGATTCCCGTGAATAAGGGAAATGCCAACGCGAGCATGAGGAGTAACTTTAAAAGAATGTTGAAATACAAAGAAGATTCATCCGTGTGAATAAGACTAATTCCTATAATCGATCCCAGGATTGCCGCAAGCACCGCCATTGGAAATCTCCTGGCCGCCTTTTTGGCGCCTTCGGTTATATTTTCAAGAGAAAAAAATGCGAGTTTCATGAGAAGGTGATTTTTTTATTTTTTACGAAAAAGCTTATACTTTGTGGGTCGTGTAGGATTCGAACCTACGACCGTTTGCTTAAAAGGCAACTGCTCTACCAGGCTGAGCTAACGACCCAAATTATGATTATATATTAAACTTTCAATTCTCTCTCTATTTTTCCGTTTCTTTAATTGTTTTTCTCTTATCAATGCTTCTCTTCTAGATGGATGTTCCTCTTAAAAAACTATTTCCCACGGGATAAATCACTTTGTGCGCCGAGCTAACGACCCAAAATAACTACGTAATACCAAAAAATAAAAACCAGATAATGGCTCCAGCTTGAATAATTATAGCACTCAAAACTATCGCGTCAATACTTTTCATTATCTTCCCGCTCTTTTATAAATAAATATCATATAGGCCAGAGGAAGCGCCATCCACAGAAGAGCCGCCCAGCCGGAAGCCAGATATTCATATGCTACGGACGAGATATATGTTAATGCTACTTTTCTGGGCAAAATAGAGAAAATAATGCTTAAAATTAGAACTATCTGCAAAAAACTCATGGAAAACACCCTCCACATGAATCCAGAACCGGAGCCGGAAAAGGAAAGGTCAAAAAACCGCCTGTTGGCCACCGTAAGCACGATTAACAAACCAAAGAAAGCTGCCATCATATAGGAGTAGTCTTCGATAAAATCTTTCGGAATCACGCTTACTATCGCGAACGAGACATAAATATTAATCAATACCGTCATTAACTTATATCTCCCTATGAATGTCCCGTATATGAAACTGGCAAGCGCGATAAATAAAAGCAAGGTGATATCCTGGGTTAATTTGTAGGAAAGACCTACTTTGGATAATAGTACGTTGAGATCCATTGTTAATAATAAAAAATTAAGAAGACTGCTTACATGAATATTATATAGGAAAATTTACAATCTCCAAATACTGCTAAAATCCTAAACCCTAATATCTAAATCCCAAACAAATACAAATAACCAAAATCCAAAATTCGAAACTTTTGGATTTAAAATATTTGAACTTTGATATTGTTTAGAATTTAGGATTTCGTGCTTAGAATTTTTATTAAATTTAAAAGTCAGAACTTATAATTCTATTTCTCTTAATTCCTCTAACATTCTCCTCTGCTCTTTATTAAGACTCTTCGGCACGCTTACCACTACTTTCACCAATTGATTTCCTGTTCCGCCTCCGTGAAGATCGGGCACTCCCTTGCCTTTGATTCTGAAATTCTCACCCGACTGGGTTCCGGCCGGTATTTTAAGAAGCACTTTTCCATCAATGGTATCAATTTCAATCTTACCCCCCAGTACTGCCGTGGTAAACGGAACATGCTCGATGCTGAAGATATCATTTCCTTCCCGGGTAAATTTTTGATGCGTACTCACGCGCACATGCACGTAAAGATCACCCGCCGGAGCTCCTTTTGCTCCAGCTTCTCCCTGGCCTTGAATAGAAATAGTTTGTCCATGCGCTATACCGGCTGGTATTTTAACTGTCACACGTTCCTCTTTTTTCATTCTTCCGTCACCGCCGCACGTTCGGCACTTCTTTTCGTATATCTTTCCTTCTCCTCTGCATTCAGGACATTCATGAATCTGGGAAAACACGCCAAAAAAACTCCGGCTGGTTTTTTTTACTCGACCGGATCCCCCGCAGGTGGGACATTTTTTTTGAGAAACTCCCGGTTCTCCCCCGTTGCCTCCGCAACGTTCGCAGGTCACACTTTTATATAAACGTAATTCTCGTTCCGCTCCCTGAACCATTTCCTTAAAAGTAATTTCCACGTCCACTTGAATATCACGGCCGCGGACTCCCGAACCGCCGCGTCTTCTTCCGCCAAAAATATCCGAAAAGATGTCTTCAAATCCCCCATTTTCAAAATCGAAGCCCCATGAGGCTCCCCCTTTTTGAAAACCGGAAAAATCCCAGCCGGCGCCCGGACCTCCCGCTCCGGAAAATTTTTGTCCAAACTGGTCGTATTGCTGGCGCTTCGATTTATCGGAAAGCACTTGATAGGCTTCGTTGATTTCTTTAAACTTTGCCTCGTCTCCTCCTTCCTTGTCCGGATGGTGCTTGTGAGCTAGTTTTCGATAGGCTTTCTTAATTTCCTCATCGGAAGCATCTTCGGAAACGCCTAAAATTTCATAATAATCCGCCATATTTATTATGGTACATGATAAATCGTAAATTAGCAATCATCTTAGGTGAGTGCTAATAACCCCTCCCCATTCCTCCCCTTGGCAGGGGAGGGAGAATATGGAAAATGCTATTTGATCCCCAGCACTGCTGCCATCGCCTCAACCACTTCCGGTTTGTCTCTTCGAAAAGAAAAATATTTTTTGTTTTCGCAGAACGTGCACTCCGCGATATCAAAAATATGTTTTCTTTTTATTCCCAGCATATCACATTGTTTCATGAGTACGGCTTTTAAGTCTATAAATATGCTGCCATCTCTTCTTTTAATATACTCCGGAAAATTTTTAAATTCCCGCGCCACGTCTTCCCGCACTTCAAAATGACATACGCCTATTCCCGGCCCCAGCGCAATATGCACGTTCGACACTTCTCCTCCCTTCTTCAGAATTCCGTTCAATGATTTTTCCAAAATGTTACCCGCAACCCCCCTCCATCCAGCGTGGGAGAGCGCGATAATATTTTTTCGGGATTCATAAAAAAATATGGGAACGCAATCTGCTATGGTAATTGAGAGAAAAATATCTTTTTTATCAGACACCAGCACATCCGCGTCAGGAACAATTTTCCGCGAAGCGTCTTCTACATACGCCACGTTGGTGCCATTGGCGATTCTCGCGCCTACTACCCGCTCAGGATCAATGCCAACACCCTGGAAAAAAGCGTTCCTGTTTCGCATATTCACCTCATTTCCGTCAAACAACTTCATAGAACCATCAGATTTTTCTGAGATTTTGGCGATTAGGTTGGGGAATTGAGGAAAAATATTTACCATAAACCCACAAAGAAAGTGGGATAACCCGCCTTCTTCCTGTTTCTTTCTTCTTATTTCTTCTCCTCCGTCTCCCCTTCCTTCACCTCCCCGTCATCCGGCTTTTTCTCTTCGCCTTGTGATGGAGCTTCGCCTTTAGGTTGCTCGGCTTGCGCCGCACGGTAAAGTTCCTGGCCGATTTTTTGGGCTTCCACGGAAAGTTCTTCGGTCGCTTTTTTGATTGCCGCCGTGTCGTCGCCGTCTTTTACTTTTTTCAGCGCTTCAATTTTTTCTTCAACCGGTTTTTTGAGATCGGCGGAAATTTTGTCTCCCGCTTCGCGCAGGGATTTTTCCGTAGTGAAAATTAAAGTGTCCGCGATGTTTTTCGCTTCCACTAATTCTTTTTTCTTCTTATCTTCTTCGGCATGGAGTTCGGCGTCTTTTTTCATTTTTTCTATTTCGTCTTTGGAAAGACCGGTGGATGCTTCAATACGGATAGATTGTTCTTTTCCGGTCGCTTTATCTTTAGCTGAAACATTCAAAATTCCATTGGCGTCAATATCAAAGGTTACTTCCACCTGCGGAATGCCCCGGGGCGAAGGAGGAATACCGTCCAGGATAAATCTTCCCAGTGTTTTGTTGTCTGCCGCCATTTCCCGCTCGCCCTGCAGCACGTGAATTTCCACGGAAGTCTGGTTGTCCGCCGCGGTAGAGAATACCTGCGATTTTTTAGTAGGAATAGTGGTATTTCTCTCGATAATCGGCGTTCTAATACCGCCCATAGTTTCAATACCGAATGTAAGCGGCGTTACATCCAGCAGTAACACATCCTTCACGTCTCCCTGTAAAATACCTCCTTGTATCGCCGCGCCGATGGCGACTACTTCGTCAGGATTCACCGATACATTCGGCTTCTTACCGAAAAATTTTGTTACCGTGTCTATCACTAAAGGCATGCGTGTCATTCCTCCCACTAAAATAACTTCGTGAATATCGCTTGCGGAAAGTTTCGCGTCCTCGAGCGCTTTTTTAGTCGGTTCAAGCGTTCTTTGCACTAAATCAGAAACTAATTCTTCCAACTTCGCCCGAGTAACTTTCATTACTAAATGTTTCGGGCCGTTTACGTCAGTAGTAATAAACGGCTGATTAATTTCCGTGTCCTGGGCCGTGGAAAGTTCAATTTTGGCTTTTTCCGCGGCTTCTTTAATTCTCTGAAGCGCCAGAGGATCTCTGGATAAATCTATTCCTTCCATTTTTTGAAATTCAGAGACAATCCAATGAATAATCGCCTGGTCAAAATCATCCCCCCCCAAATGCGTGTCTCCATTAGTGGAACGCACTTCAATAGTATCTTCGGAAACTTCCAAAATAGAAACATCAAAAGTTCCCCCGCCCAGATCATATACTGCGATTTTCTCGTCTTTCTTTTTATTAAAACCATACGCCAGCGCCGCGGCTGTGGGTTCGTTGATAATTCTTCTTACTTTTAACCCGGCAATTTCACCGGCTTCTTTAGTAGCCTTGCGCTGGGAATCGTCAAAATAGGCTGGCACCGTAATCACCGCCTCTTCAATCTTTTCTCCTAATTTATCCTCCGCGTCCGCCTTTAATTTGGCCAGAATCATGGCGGAAACTTCCTGCGGAGTATGTTCTTTTCCTCCCATAATTACTTTTACTCCCTCACCGGCCTGGACTATTTTATAAGGCAAAAGCTTGAGATCCCTTTGCACTTCCGGATCGCTATAGCGTCGGCCTATCAGACGCTTAACTGAAAACACGGTATTTTCAGGATTGGTAACCGCCTGGCGTTTAGCGAGCAACCCGACAAGGCGTTCGCCGGTTTTAGAAATCGCCACCATGGAAGGAGTAGTTCTCATTCCTTCTTTATTTTCTATAATATTTCCAGAACCTCCTTCCACCGCCGCCATAGCGGAATTAGTGGTTCCAAGATCGATACCTAGTATTTTTGCCATGAAATTGGGTGAGTATCTTCTTTAGCAGATACTTTGCTAAAGAGAACTGCATATGATTGATTTAAAATTCTAAAATCTAAATTCTTAAAGCATACAGGACTTACGCATTTGACTTTCTTTCATGTCATTCCCCCGACACGCGTGTCGGGGGAATCCAGGAGT
>CAYLWX010000018.1:0-6127 GCA_964387895.1 uncultured Bdellovibrionales bacterium
TTACTCTATATCTGGATTATTATTAGATAGCCGTGTGGTATACTCCTGGATTCCCCCGACACGCGTGTCGGGGGAATGACATGAAAGAAAGTCAAACGCGTAAGTCCTGATAGTATTCATAACCCATGCCGGGCTTTATTGATTTTATGTTCCTCAAATGTTTTAGCAAATACAGTTTTTCCTGTTTCCTGGTCGCTCAAAAAGTAAAGGTATTCCGTCTGCGCCGGATACACTGCCGCCCGCATAGCAGACAAGCCAGGATCAGAAATGGGACCGGGAGGAAGTCCCGCGTGAATATAGGTGTTATACGGAGACGAGACGCGAGTATCATCAAGAGAGTACTGCTTCTTTTTTATCCCAAGTACATATGTAAGCGTGATGTCGCTTTGAAGAGGCTGTCCTATTTTGATACGATTCCAAAAAATTCCGCTTACTACCTCTCTGTCTTCCTGGCTTCTTACTTCCATTTCCAGAATGCTCGCCATAGTAAGAATTTCTCTTATCGTCTTATTCTGTCTATGAATTTCTTCTTTTAAACCGGCCTCCAGTTTTTTATCAAAGTTATCCAGCATCTTTTTTATAATGTGCCGGGCATCAGAGTCCTTATAAAAAAAATACGTATCCGGAAATAAATATCCTTCCAGACTTTGCGCGGATGAGTCACGCAAAAAGCCGTACTCGTCCTTTATGTCCTTTGGATTGGAAACCAGGCGGGAAAACTCCTCCCCGTCAAATCCATTGGCGGAAAGTCTTTCGGCCATTTTTTTGCTGTCCCATCCTTCCGGAAATGTGACGCTCACATACCCAGGAAGGGTGTTTCCTTCCAGGGTAATAAAGCGGGATATTTCCGGAATAGTCATTGTACGGTTAATTATGTAGTTGCCCGCGATAATTTTCTCCCGCAGATGGTGAAACCAAATATAGAAAAGAAAATAGGCATCCTCTGAAATAAATTGCTCGTTCTCTAATTTTTTAGCCACTTCCCGTACGCCCTCCCCTTTTTTAATTTCAAACACCCTTTCCCGCGAGTCAGACCCTTGAAATACATAAACCTGGTAGTAAAAATAAAAAAACCCGCCTCCCAGGACAGCTATTATTCCAATAAACATGCTAATCTTTTTCATGCGTGTTTCCGCTATATATTTACAAGAGGAACAAAATAAAAACCGGGAAATTGCTCCTGATAAAAATCATGTTCCCCTTCTTTTTGCAAGTATACAATTTTATTCCTCACTGGAATTACCATTTTTCCTCCTATTTTCAACTGGTCCTTGAGAGCCTGGGGCACTTCTTCTCCTGACGCGGAAACGAGAATCCTGTCATAAGGCGCCCGAGAAGGAAACCCGTTATGTCCGTCTCCCTGATGAAATGTAGCAATACCACTTTTCACAAATCCATATTTGTCCGCATTTTTCTTTCCAAATTCTTTTAATTCTTTTATTCTTTCCAATGCGATAACATTTCCTTCTTTTCCTACAATATAAGAAAGAATAGCCGTGGTCCATCCTGATCCGCTCCCTACGTCCAATATGCGATGGCCTCTTCCTGGTTCAAGTAATTCCAACATAAAAGCTACCACCAGGGGCTGTGAAATAGTCTGTCCATAGCCTATGGGAAGCGCAATATCTTTTTCTGCCTCAAGTTCCAGCTCTTTTGGGACAAACTCAACCCGGCTGATTTCAGAAAACGCGTCAATAATAAGATCGGTCTTGAGATAACCGTGTTTTATAAGATCATTGACGAGCTTACTCATATTTAAGAAGAAAGAATTAAGAACTAAGAAGAAAGAAGTTTTTCCTTGCTGCTTTATTCTTTATTTTTACTTCTTTGTCTTGTCACACTCCAATCACTTGCACTATTATATCTCTTTTTCTGGCTCCGTCCATTTCGGCAAGGAATATATTTTGTCTTTCCGTTAAAATCATTTTTCCTTTTTCAATAGGCAATGTTTCGCTTACTCCCAGAAGCATACTCTTACAATGAGAGTGTCCGTTGCTCCTTCCGTCAGAAAGACGGGATTTGTTAATTTCGAACAAATCATGGGAATACCGGTCGCTTATCGGCACCAGCTTATATAACACCCTCATAAAATCCTGCACCAGCATGGACTCGTTATGATTTACCACAATACTGGCTGAAGTATGCGGGGAGTACACAAGCACCTGGCCCTCCCTGATTCCGGAGTCACTTACTATTTCCCCTACCTGGTCGGTAATATCGACAAACTCTATCTGGCTTTTACTTTTTATTTCTATTTTCCTTCTGTAAAGTTTCATTTTTTGTTTTATTTATATAATTAAAGAAAAAACGGAAACAGAAACCTGGCATCCTATTTTCTTTTTGATCCGAATACATTCGCCACCGCGCGTACCA
Source organism: uncultured Bdellovibrionales bacterium (assembly GCA_964387895.1). GTDB lineage: Bacteria > Patescibacteriota > Minisyncoccia > Moranbacterales > UBA2206 > CAYLWX01. Next base: position 2,374 of record CAYLWX010000018.1, read on the forward strand.
CTCTTGCGTCAAGCGCCTCCGGTACTATTTTATCAACAGTGGGATTTTTTATCAAACTCGCGATTGCGCGGGCTGCTTTTATTTTATGCTGGTCGGTGATTTGAACCGCCTTATTGTCAAGCGCTCCCCGAAAAATACCTGGGAACGCGAGCACATTGTTCAACTGATTGGGAAAATCCGATCTTCCGGTAGCAACAATCCTTGCTCCTCCTTTTGTAGCTTCCCTGGGCATAATTTCCGGCACAGGATTACTCATGGCAAATACAATGGATTCACGATTCATTTTGGAGATATCCATATGGCGCAGAATGCCAGGCGCGGAAACTCCAATAAATACATCCGCTCCGCGGAGCGCGTCCAGGATTGTTCCGCGCGCATTTTCCGGATTGGTGATACCTGCTAGTTCCATTTTAGGAGCGTTAAGTCCCGTTCTTTCTTTGAAAATAATTCCCTGACGATCAACTACGATCACCTGCGTAGCGCCGCAGGTGATCAGCAACTTGGCAATGGCAGTTCCCGCGGCTCCTGCCCCGCTTATCACTATTTTTACCTTTTCAATGCGTTTTTTCACTACTTTCAAAGCATTAATAAGTCCTGCCAATACTACAATCGCCGTTCCATGCTGGTCATCATGAAACACGGGGATATTCAATTCTTTCTTTAATTTTTCCTCAATTTCAAAACAGCGGGGAGCAGATATATCTTCCAGATTTATTCCTCCAAAGGTAACCGATATATGTTTCACTATGTGAATTATTTCCTCCACATCCTGTGTAGAAAGCACCAGGGGAATCGCGTCTACTCCTCCTAATTCTTTAAATAAAAGCGCTTTTCCTTCCATAACCGGCAAAGCCGCTTCGGGACCTATGTTTCCCAATCCTAACACCGCGCTTCCGTCTGAAATGACTGCTACCGTATTTCTCTTTAAAGTATACAGGAAAGAAAGTTTTTTGTTTTTCGCTATAGCTTTAGAAACTTCCGCCACACCTGGAGTATACAAAATTGGAAGTGTTTTCTTACTCAATTTTATCTTACTTTTTATTTCTATTTTCCCGCCTATTTTTTTAGAGAGAGCCAAAGAATCCATAGCTATAGAATTTGGAATTATAAATTTAGAAAGAAGAAATTAAAATTCTATTTTTTAGTAGCATGAAGCTTCAACGCCTTATACACGCTTCCTGCCGCTACCGCTCCCTCGGACACTGCCGTGATAATTTGGCGGAATTTATTCGATCCTGTGGTTACGTCTCCCGCCGCGTAGACATGAGTAATATTAGTTGCCTGGGTTTGGTCTACGATAATGTAATCCTGCTCGTCTGTCGCTACTCCGAGCCCCTTAGCGATCGCCACGCCTGGAACGGAACCGATTTCAATAAAAACTCCCTGCACCGGCAATTCCTTTTTCTCGCCCGCGTAATCGTATGCCACTGCTGCCACGCGCCGGCCTTCGTTGCCATGAATAGCGCTAATATTGTGGGAAGCCACCAATTCTATTTTCTGATTTTGATGAATCTTATCTGCCCAATACGGCTCGAATTTCAAACTTCCATCCCGATAAAGAAGATATACTTTATTAGCAAATTCAGTTAAATGCAGCGCCTCCGTCGCGGCCGAATCTCCTCCGCCAATAACTGCCACGTCCTTTCCTCGAAAAAACATGGCGTCGCACGTCGCGCAATAGGAAACTCCCTTTCCGATAAGCTCTTCCTCGCCCGGAATATTCATTTTCCTCGGCTTCATTCCCAATGCAAAAATAAGGCTTCTTGATTGAATTACGTTATCCGTATTAGTTCTTACTTCAAATATACCGTCTTTTTCAGTAATTTTCACGACACAGTCTTGTATAATTTTCGTCCCTAATTCTTCCGTCTGGCCTCGAAATATTTCCATAAGCTCACGACCGGAAATGGATTTGAAACCGGCATAGTTTTCAATGGAAACCGCTTCAACTACCTGCCCTCCAATTTCGGTTCCAATAACAAGATGGCTAAGCTTATATCGTGAAGCATAGATAGAAGCGCCCAATCCCGCGGGGCCGGCGCCTATTATAATAAGATCATATATTTCTTTTTCCATAATATAATTTAATATTAGAATGGTTAGGAAAATAAATTCAATTTAATAAATCCGAAGCACAAAATCGTGCCGACGGCATAGCCTTTGGCGACGCACGGCCGAAATCCTAAACAAATTCGAATAACCAAAACATAAATGTGCAAAACGTTTTGAACTTTAACTATTTGGATTTTGGTATTGTTTAGGATTTAGACATTCGGATTTAGAATTTGTAAATACGCATTATTACTGCAACTTCTCCAATTCCCCTTTTAATATCTCCAGACTCTGCACTCCCACAAATTCTTTCACTATTTTTCCTTCCTTAAAAATCTTAATAGACGGAATAGACATTACCGCGTATTTAGAAGCTTGTTGTGGGTTTTCGTCTACATTAATTTTCCCTACTTTAGCCTTATCCCCTATTTTTTCCGCTAATTCCTCAATTACAGGTTCCATAGTTTTACAAGGACCGCACCAGGGAGCCCAGAAATCAACCAGTACTGCTTTGTCGCTCCGCAACACTTCCTGATCAAAGTTTTGATCGGTGAATTCAATAGCCATATTGATGATAATTATTATTAATTATTACTCCTGCCTAAAACAAGCCGCGTTCCCAGTGGGATACGATGAGATATACTCCTATAAATAACATTATAGCACTTGCAATGACATGAAACAATCTTGCAGTTTTAACCTTAAACTCATTCAGTCTTCTCGCTTTAGTTCCGAAATACATCATACAGGAAATTACCAGCATGGGAGTTATAAAAATTAAATTATAAAACGCTAAAATCATGGCTACATACGCAAAGCGTTTTTCCTCAGCTAAGAGCCCGATTACAACGATATAGGGACCGCTTACGCAGGGCAAGAGAAAAACACTCACGACAAAGCCAGCTCCAAACGCGCCCCAGGGACTGCGTATTTTCTCAATAACTCTCCGCAATCCGGAACGCCATCGAAAGGGAACTTCTGTCGTAATTAGTTTTCCCTGATGCCACGAATCTTTTAAGTGCATACATCCCAATCCTACCGCGATCGCTCCCATAATCACGGGGAGTGATCTGGGAAGACTCACAGTGCCGAACACCCAATATGCCAAAATCCCCATAATAAAATAGGCGATACCCACTGCCACGGAGAACAATATTCCCGCAAAAAGTCCTTCTTCCCTTCCCTTCACCGCAATGACCATGGAAACCAGGAGTACAAGCACCGCAAAAGCACAAGGATTTATCGCGTCTACCAATGCCGCGCCTGCCAGCACGGTAGTTGAAATAATACCCTGATTTTTTCGCGAAAATAAATCTTCTCCAAATCCTGAATTTTTAATAGCATCTACCGTCGGGAAATCCAGCGCGTTCGCGCGTTCAATCTCCCGCGCGAAACTATCCATAATCGGCTGGTCTCCCACTATCACATCACTGCCAAAAAATATCGCCGGCCATCCTCTTTTCTCAGGTTTCACTTGAAACGCGTCGAAGAATTGATAAAGATAGTCTAAGTTATAAGGTCCGGATACGTCTATTTTTTTTACTTCGTATTTTTCATAGATACCCTGCGAAGTAAAATATTGATCCACATTATCACAATGAGGACAATTCTGGCTGTAAAAATAAATGGCTTTTTTCTTCTCGACCTGAGCTTGAGAAAATTTTACCGTGGGAAAAAAAATACTACTTACTAAAAATAACAC
>CAYLWX010000018.1:6166-19628 GCA_964387895.1 uncultured Bdellovibrionales bacterium
AAAATGCTAAATTATAAATTTAGATTTCATACTTTAAACTTAATTCAGCCTCTAAATTTTTATTTTCCAAATCTCCTTTTCCTTTGCATGTACTCCTGGAGCGCCTCTTCCAGCTCAGGGTCACCAAATTCCGGAAATTTTTTTTCAGAAAAGTATAGTTGGGCGTCCGCGGTGTCCCACATCATAAATCCGGAGCTTAAATGAGGTTCCCCGCCGGTACGGATCACATAATCAACCGGGGGGATGGATGCGGTCATAAGATTTTCCTTAATCATTTCGGACGTAACCCTGGTTCCTTTTTCGTATCGATTCTGAATATTTTGGATTGCCTGCGTCATTTCATCAATTCCACTGTAGGCGACCATGAAATTAAGAATCTTTTTTTTATATCGCGCGGTCTTATGGATTGCTTCCCGGATAATTTTCTTCAAAGATTCGGGAAACTGTTCCTCCCATCGTCCAATGACGTGAATTTTTACTTCATTCTCATGAATTTCCCTGCTGTTCATAAGATCCGTAAAATATCTTTTATATATATCCAGCAAAGCCTTCTTTTCCTGAAGAGGCCGCTTGGATAAGTTGTCTAATGACGAACCCCAGAAAGACAAACATTGAATTCCTTTCTTTAATAAGAAACGAACCAACCCTTCCAGATTTTTAGCTCCCGCTTCATGGCCTTCCCATGGCCGCAAATTTCTTTCTCTCGCCCAGCGCCGGTTTCCATCAGGAATAATCGCGATATGATTTGGTAAATTTTCTTCCATATGTTTCTTATAGTAATAGAAAAGTAGAAAATCGTCTATACATTAGATATCAAAGTTCTCTCTCTATCATATAATCCGCCATTTCCAGAAAAAAATCTTTTGCTTCTTTATTCATTTTCACTTCCTGGATGGCTCTTTTTCCCTTTATGATTAACTCCTTCGCGAGTTTTCTTGAATAATCTAACGCCCCTGTATCAAGAATGATTGAATGGAACAGGTCGATCTCTTCCTTTAAAAGATCTTTTTTTCCCAGGAGAGCCTCCAGAATTTTCTTTTGTTGAACACTGGCTCGTTGCTTTGCTTTCACTACCAAAAGAGTTTGCTTTCCTTCTTCAATATCTGAACCTACTTTTTTTCCTATCTTTTTTTCAGAACCGAAAATACCCAGGATATCATCCTGTATCTGAAAAGCGACCCCCAAAGGAATTGCGTATTCACTAAACGCTTCCAAAAGCGATTCCTTTGCTCCGCCTAATATTCCCCCCAAATGAAGAGGACCTTCAATAGAATAACGCGCGGTTTTATTTTCGTACATAGTCAGCACATCCCACTCGCTTGCTTTGCCGCTGTATTCGATATAAATATCCTGGGACTGGCCGATTACCGTAAGAGAAATAATATGCTGCAATTTAGATAGCGCTTTCATAACGCGATTCGCGTTAAAACCGGAATTAAAAATAACCTGGTTTCCCAGCGCGTCCACCATATCTCCGATAATAATCGCCATCGAATTTCCGAAGTGTTCATTGTCTTTTTTATGAAAGTACTTTCTGCCCAAACGCGTATAGCGGTAATTCAGGGTGTCCATTCCATGTCGCTTATTGTCACGATCAATTATGTCATCGTGTATTAAAAGAAAAAGATGGACAAGCTCAATGCTCACCGCGGTTTTCAGGATTTTTTCTTTTTCCTTGTCACTGGCTGCTATATAGCCATAATACATAAACGCCGGCCGCATTCTTTTTCCGCCCGCCAGCACGAATTTCTTTACATATTTTACCGCGTCCGCCATTAAGGGATCTTTTTTCTTCGTTTCTTGTATAACCTTATCCAGATACTCCTTAATCTCCCGATCAATCGCTTTCTTGAATTTTTCCAACGTACGCAACGTTGCCATAAAAAAGATTAAAAAATAAAAGCCGTTATGCTCCTGAAAATAATAGTAATAGAAAACAGAGAAGATGTCGAGTAACGCAGCCCTAAGGGGAGTCGAACCCCTGTTACAAGAATGAGAATCTTGCGTCCTAACCACTAGACGATAGGGCCAATCACGGAATTTAAAACTACAGAAGCTTATAAACGACTTCTAATATAGCACACACTCCAAAAAAATCAATGCGCTACACTACCTCAAACGGTTTCTTCCTCCATTCCTCATTCTGTCTGCAAAGAAGAATGGATGTTTTTTGCGGCTCGCGCATTATTTCTTCTACTATCTTCTCCATCCGCATACCCTGGGATCCCTTCACCAGGACCAAATCTCCAGGCTTCATGATTTCCTGCAACTTTTTCCCCGCATCCATAGGGTTATCAAAAGAAAAAATATTTTGTTTAGGAAAATTATGACGCATAAGTTCCATTACCGAGAATTGCATTCGGTTGCCTACTGCGAAAAAAACATCTCCTTTGGCTTCCAGAAACTTTTTCGCTATCTGTATGTGACCTTTTTCCGTATCTTCCCCTAATTCCAACATATCCCCTAACACGGCAATTTTTCGGGAAGAGTGTATATTGCCAAGCACATCCAGCGCCGCAGTAGTAGAAGCAGGGGAAGCATTGTAGGTATCATCAAAGATAAGAGTATTCTTAATACCCTTTAATAAATTCATCCGTCCGGGAGGAGCGCAAAAATTCTCCAGAGCGACACCAATCTCCACCAGATTCATTCCAAACCACGCTCCCGCAGTCGCGGCTGCCAATGCCGCGTAAATCTGATGGCGCGCCAGTATGCGAGTAAGACGGACTGGAATTACTGTTCCTTTATACGTCAGTTTAAAACTAAGTCCCCGAATTTCCCTTCCCATCTCTCCGTTGTAGACAAACAATACGTCCGTGGCTCGCATATCGGCCTCCTTGCTGAATCCGAACGTAACCACATTGGTCCTCACTTGCTCCTTCAGCTTCGCCACGTGTAAGTTATCAATATTAAGCGCTGCCAGTCCTTTCTCGTCCAGCTCCTTTACTAGTGTCCCTTTTTCTTTGGCAATCGCGCTTATCCGGCTGAAATACTCGATATGACTGGAGGAAATATCGGTAATAATGCCTATCTCCGACGGCACAAAGTCTGTCAGATATTTAATCGCCCCAGGTCGGTCCGATCCCATCTCCAACACCAAAACTTCCGGGTAATCTTCGCGAAATAACATCATGAACGCCCAACGAAGAAACACTCCCAGCCACTTTAATGCCGAACCGTGTCCGCTTTCCATGCCAATAATAGTAAGCGGGACTCCAATTTCATTATTATAATTTTTTATGTTCTTTCTGACCTTGAATTTACTCGAAAGCACAGTATACACCGCTTCTTTAGTGGAAGTTTTTCCCACAGAACCGGTAATACTCACAATGCGAGGCTTGTATTTTTTCAGTACCGACGCAGCCATTTTACGTAATAGAATTTCCAGAAAAATCAGTTTTTTGGGCTTAGTATTTGACATTAGGGCAAACGATTAAGTATTTATTTACTGTCATCTTTTTCCTCCTCTTTTTTTATAAAAAACTCCTTTAAATTATGGGTCATATTAAATTTTTCTAAATCTTTTTCCGTATATTCTTCAGTCGGCTCTACCTTATAATATTCCAGTAAAAATTTCATTAATTCTCCAAAAGCGGGGGCCGCGCTTGATTCAGCCCATATAACATCTTTCGGGTTTTCTATTTTAACGAGTATAACAAATTCAGGATCATGCACTGGAGCAAACCCCACAAAAGTTCCAATGCTTTTTCCCTCCTCGTATCCCTTTATATCAGCGCCAGTCATTTGCGCCGTTCCTGTCTTTCCTCCTACCGTGTAGCCGGGAACGCCCGCCATTTTTCCGTGTCCATTGATTACCACGCTTTTTAGCATTTCGGAAATTTTAAAGGAGGCATGGTTCGAAATCACTCTTCGAACTTCCGTAGGAGCCGCTTCTTCCTCCGTGCCGTCAATACGCACGATGGTATCCACTATATACGGCTTCATAAGCATTCCTCCGTTCGCGAGCGCTCCATAGGCAGCAATAAGCTGTATGGGAGTTATCGTGATGCCCTGGCCAAAAGACGCGGTGAAAAAATTTATATCGCTCCTGGTATTTTTTAAATTACTTATATTGCCGGAACTCTCCCCCATTATATCAATGCCAGTTGCCTCACCAAATCCGAATCTCTTCAGATAATCCAAAAAATTTTTGTTCCCCAGCATTTTTTCTGCATGGATAGCTCCTGTATTTAAGGAATTTTCCAGCACTTGAGTCATAGTCTGCGTACCATACGCCTTCTCATCTGAATTCTGAATAGCATATCCCGCTTCGCGAACCACTCCCGTATCTACATAGGTGCTTTCAGGGTTCACTTTGTTGCTGTCCAGCGCTGCTGCCATAGTAATAGACTTAAATACGCTGCCAGGCTCGTAAGGAGCGCTCACTGATATATTTCGGTACGCGTTTATATCCTCCACTTTCGAATACTCGTTAGGATTAAATGTCGGATAGTTAGCCATGGAGAGTATTTTTCCCGTGTCAGGTTCCATAACAATGATAAGACCCGAGTCGGCCTGGTGTTTTTCTACCGCGCTTTTCAAAATCTTTTCAGTTTCATACTGCACAATATGATCCAGGGTAAGCACAAGATCGTCTCCATGCTCCGCGTGCACTATCTCGCGTCTGCCCGTGGAAATCCATCTTCCTGAAGTGTCCCTGTCCTGGAGAATGTTTCCCTCCTTGCCCCTTAAACGTTCTTCGAAATATTCTTCCAGTCCATATCGCCCGGTAATCTCATTTCCTTTCCATCCTACAAATCCCAGCACGTGTGAGGCTAATTCTCCTGACGGATAATAGCGATAGGATTCGTCTGAAAGATATATGCCCGGCAGCTTTAATGACCGTATCTGTTCAATTTCCTGGTCACTCAACCTATGTTTAAGCACTTCATACCTGTCCTCAGGTTTATTAAGCTGATCAAAAAGTTCCGCCTGTCCAACATTCAAAACAGGAGACAATATCCCGACTGTCTCTTGCACATTTTCTATTTCTCCTGGCACCGCGTACGCCATTTCTGTTTCCCTGTTCACCGCCAGAGGGTATGCCCCCGCGTCATCTTTCAAAAAAATTTCTCCTCTTTCAGGAACCAGCTTCTTGAAGAGCGTATGCTGGTCACTGGCAAGAGATTTGTACAAATCGTACGCGGAAACTTGAAGAGAGTAGAGCCTGACAAATACGAGAGATGCCGTTACGCACACTACAAAAATAAACCCGTAAATTCTCCAGTTATTACTACTCCTCTTTTTTTCATATTTCATTTCTCATTTCTTATTTCATTGCCATCGGACCGTCCATCTCGATATACAATACCCTGGACGAACTTACAAGCCGCAACTCCGGCATTGATTTCTCAATAGTATACATGGACTTAAGCTCTACTTCCTTGATTTTCAATTTCTTACTTTCCTCCCGTAAATTCTGGATCTTTTTTTCCGCTTCTTTTATCTCATGTCCTTTCGTGGCCAGCGCGTTAATTTCATAAAGATATAACGCGCCAAAAAAGGATACCGCCAGGCATAAAAAAAATATTTTCGCGATAAAACTAACTTCTACCTTGCCGTGAAAATTATGGAACACGTCTTCCTCTTTTGAAGAATACTGTTCACAAAAAACTCTCCGTTTTTTTATCACGGAAGAAACTTGATTGCTGTTCCACGCACATGATGAATTTCTTTTTTGAAACACTCTGCTCATACGCCTGTACCCCCGATTTTCTATTATGTAACATTTTCCTCGCGTGATACCATGTATCAATACATATAAACTTTTTCAGCCACTCTCAGTTTAGCGCTTCTGGATCTTGGATTCTCCATAATTTCATGTTGGTCCGGAACTAATGGCTTTTTGGTAATAATCCTTATCTTTGCTCTATGATCGCATCGGCACTGCGGAAAGTCTTTTGGACAAATGCATCCCCTCGCATTTTCCCTCAGTATGCTTTTCACTATTCTATCTTCCAGCGAATGGAAAGATATCACTGCTATTCTTCCGCCTGTATCCAGAAATTCCATAGCCTGGGGAAGAAATTTTTCCAGATTTCCCAACTCATTATTTACTTCAACCCTAATCGCTTGAAATGTCTTCGTGGCCGGATGAATTCTTTTGTGCCTATATTGTTGAGGCACCGCCTGGGATACAATTTCTGCCAGCATTCGGGTATTCTGTATTTTTTCAACTTTTCTCCGCGCGTCTATTTTCCTCGCTATACTGCTCGCGTATTTCTCTTCCCCATACTTCCGCAACAGGTCCGTCAATTTTTTCAGACTATATTCATTTACCACATGTTCTGCCTTAAGCAATCTATCTTTATCCATCCTCATATCAAGAGGATCATCTTTTAAAAAACTAATACCGCGTCCTTCCTGTTCCAATTGATCCGAAGAAAACCCCAAATCAGCTATAATTCCACGCACAGATGCTACATGCAGCCCGGTCAATATCTCTCCAAGATTCGCGAAATTATCTTTTACCAGAATCACCCGATCTTCATGAGCCTCTTCTAAAAAATTTTTAAATCTTTCAATTGCTTCTTGATCCTGGTCAATCGCGATAAGCCTTCCCTTCTCCCCGATCTGCTTCAAAATTTCCAAGCTGTGTCCTCCTCCACCCAGCGTCGCGTCAACCACCGTGTCGCCTTCTTTTAAATTCAACGCCTCAATTGATTCTTTAAGCAGTACGGGTTTGTGAATAGACATTCAAAGTTTATAATCAACAAGTGAATTTAGTTAATATACTCCCAATCTCCCCAACTGCTCGGCGATTTCATCCGTATTTTTTTCAGCGTTCTGTTTATACTCGGTCCATTTCTTTTCATCCCACACTTCCAACCGGTTAAACAACCCGGCCACCACTACGTTTCTGTCCAGTCCGGCGTATTCTTTTAAATAATCCGGAATCAGCACTCTTCCCTGGTTATCTAAATCCACATCCACCGCGCCGGCAAGCATAATACGAATAAAACTTCTCGTTCCGGACTCTCCGACAGGCAAAGTGCCTAGTTTCTTCGCCAACTCTTCCCACACTTTCATAGGATAGACAAATAAACACTTATCCAGTCCCCTTGTTACTACCAACTTATTCTTCAGTTCTGATCTGAATTTTGAAGGTATTGCCAGCCTTTTCTTGAGATCTATGGAATGTACGTATTCTCCAATAAACACAACCGTTGAATTATACGTGGTGAATTAAAATTTCATGTATCCACATTTCTCCCCACTTCAGTACACGTTATCCCTATTTTACCCCACCTGAATATCCCGCGTCAACACAAGCACGCAAAAATTAAAAACGGCTTCTTTGAGCCGTTTTTAAAAAAGTTATACACAGGTTTTACACTGAAATATACTACATTTATTTTTGAAATTTTACTTATTCCATCCAGACATAAAAATACCTATATCTCTAATATCCACTTTTTATCTTGATTAATTTAAAAAGCTTCAAAACTTGAATATTATTCTATAAACTAAACTTACAGAATACTCCTATGCACTATCTCACTTTCAGCTTACTCAATTTACTCCTTTTTCCAGTAACCCGAATCACGTTAGGTAAACCGTGCTAGAATAGAGCCATAACTTCATAACGAAATAAACCGGATTTTACCAGCTCCCCCCGCCTCCGCCGCCAAAGCCTCCGCCTGAAAATCCTCCTCCCCCAAATCCGCTTCCTCCACCTGAAGCTCCTTTCTGATAAGAAAATGTTGAATTCGCCATGGAAGAAAAATCACCTAAGCCGTGGGTCAATGTTAAAGCGTTAAAACTGGAAGAATGCGGATCATAATACCAATCCGGATTTTTTTTATACACGCCTTCGAATTGCCTGGCCCACTCATTCTCCACCCCCAATACCATTGCGTAAGGCAGCAATTTCTCGAAATGATTGGGATTTTTTTCAGGAGCATTGTGAAATTTTATTCTGTCCTTTTCCGCCACTTTTAAATATTCTTTGAGGCCTAAAATGTGTTCCCTTGCCAGTACTCCTCTTCTTGTCTTTGCCGGCATTATCAATCCGAATATTACAATAAACGCACCAGAGATTATGAAACTCCAGCCCGATAATTCTCCGAAGATTGTTCGGCTAAAAATAAAGTTGCCCACGATAATCAATGCCCCTATAGTAATATACGTGGTGCGTATTGACTGAGGACTCTTAGGAAAATATCCCTTGTATACAACACTCTCATATATTTTATCCATAATACCCTTTACACTTTTAGGAAATGTTTCTTTAAGATCAGACAGTCGATTAAAAGAAGTTGCTATGCCGTCTTTTATCATCATTTTTTCTATTTCGCTCTCTGTGCCTATGCGGGAGATTTTCTCCAGGTTTCCAGAAAATAAATTCTTCATAAGCTTCTTTTCAAATTCATTTCCAAGTGTTTCTTCGCTTTTAAGTTTTTCCAGCAAATAATCAGTGGAATTCCACAAGATACCTTTTTCTTCTATTCGGGAAATTTTCAAGTATCCGCGTACCGCCAAATCAATAATCTGAGCGGAAATGTCTTTTGTCTCCGCGTATTCGTCCAGTATAGTTCCTACTTCCGCCGGCGTAAGATTATCCGGCGCGTCAAACTGAACAACAATAGTTCCCCTTCCCTCCGGATCCCTTCCCTTTATATACCAGAGATACAAAAGCACCCCGCACACCACAAAAGGAACTCCCATGCTCCAATTATCCCGCACTGTCATAAGAAAATTTTCCAGAAAAGATGGCTCTTCCAGGGTTCCCTTGGGTATCCCGACTACTATAGTCATTCCTTCCCTGGAATCCAGAACTGTTTGAGAAAAAGATATTTTCTTTATATCGCCCTCCGGAGGAATAAACGTTCCCCTGGAAGCACAACGAGTAGTACTTCCATAAGCACCCGCAAAACAATCAAGACGAAGCAGATTTGAGTCTGTTGCCGAAGGAAGCTCTATAGTGGCCGAAGCGCTATCCATTACTACCGGCCACTCATTTCCTGTCACATTCCAGTAAAGTTCGTCATGAGTATCAAAATAATTTATAGCCCTTCCGACAGTATAGGAAATAATATACGTTTTTTTCCCTGATATTAAAGTACCCGCGTCCCCTATTTTAATTTTTTTATTATTTCCGGAAGAAGAAACTTTAAAGCGGTACGGAATGCCGCGTTCGTCCGTAACTGAAATATTGTTTAAACGCAACCGATAATTTCCCCCTCGCACCTGATAACGAGTCGGAATTTCACGGAAAATTCCATGCCGTTCTTCTTTTCCAAAATCATACTTAATGTGCTCAGTCACTTTTATTTCCGAGTTGGATCGCATGGCAATTGTCGCATCAAAACTGTTGATTTTCTCCATCGCAAAAACAGGAGAAGCAAAAAATACACCGCTTGAGACAATAACAAAGAAAAGCAAAAAAATATTTCTTTTGAAAAACATAAAAATTTAAAATTTCCAATTTCTAATCCCGAGTACTCAGGGCTAATTCCCAACAAAACCTTAATATTCAATTTTTAGAATTTTGACATTGGACATTAATTGGAAATTGGATATTGGGAATTGGAAATTTATTTGCAATGTTTAATTTAACATACCAGATGACTCAATAAGAATCTGTCATTCCCTGCTCACACTAATCTCCTCTCCGCTTCTTCCCAATTCACATTTTTCATAAACGCTTCAATATAAGCCGGTCTGTCTTTTCCGTAATCAATCATGAAGGCATGTTCAAAGACGTCCATGACAAGCACCGGGCTACATCCGGAGGGGTGTCCTTCATCGTGCTCATTGATCCAAAAGTTATACAGCATGCCATCTTGCCGGTTTTGGTAAAGAATAACCCATCCCACTCCTCTCATTTTTCCCGTGGCCGTAAAATCCTGTTGCCATTGCTCGTATCCCCCGAAACTTTTTTGAATAGACCGGTAAAGATTCCCTTCATTGTTAATCTTTCCATTTCCTCCCAGGTTTCCAAAGTATAATTCATGAAGACGCATGCCGTTGAATTCCCATCCTAATCTTCTTTTGAGTTCAGAAAATTCTGCCAGGTCAGTCTTTAACCCTTCATTCATTTTTTTCAACGTTTCCAAAATCTTGTTGGTCGAGTTGACATATCCTTCATACAACGCAAAGTGAATTTCCAATGCCTTATCACTAAAACCCTCCATTCCCCGCAGATGAGTGTAATCTTTTTTTGAGTAAGTCATATAGAGTAAGATTAATAATTACAATACGGCTCTTTTTTATTATATACTATTCCTGAAGAAAATTGGGAAAAGATATACACAGCTTGCGGGCTTGAAAATATGATTGTATAATGCAGGTGTTGGAATACACTGAAAGTAAAAAATAAAAAGCACAAAAATGGAAGAAAAAGATAAAGACGGAGCTTCGGCAGAAAAAATCCAGAAGCTTCGTGAAATGATTTATAATGCTGAAAAAACGCTCCAGGGAGCGAAATCAATGCTTCTGCAACTGGAAGGAAACAAGAGACCGATAAGAAAAAGAAGAACAGTGGGAGAAGACGAGGAAGGCACAATAATCGAAGGTACTTTTGACGGTCAGTTAATGATTGGTCCGGACGGGAAGCAATATCCCGTTCCCGCGAATTATGCTTCCAAATCCAAGTTAGTGGAAGGAGATTCCCTAAAGCTTACTATCACTTCGGATGGATCATTCGTCTACAAACAAATTGGTCCCGCGGAAAGAAAGAAGCTCATTGGTACCGTGACTCAGGATGCGGAGGGCAACTACGTCATTATCGCGGAGGGAAAGCCTTATCGAGTATTGCTCGCTTCTATCACCTATTTCAAAGTAGAGTCAGGAGATGAAGTAGCATTGATAGTCCCGAAAGACATTGAGTCTGATTGGGGAGCTGTCGAAAATGTTATCCGTAAAGCAGAGGGAACAGGATCGTATCACAGCGATAGTCACGACTTTAATGAAGAAACCTCCCAACCTGTAAGCTCCAAATCTAAAAAGAAAAAGGATCTGTCCATCATAGATGAATGGACTCCAGACCTGGAAGAATTGAAAAAAGAGCTTAATAACACTGATCTATAGTATGCAATTAGAGGCGCGGGAGCGAACATTCAGCAGAAGAGATGTGATAATAGGAACATCATCCGGTTTTTTGATCGGCCTTTTGTTGCTTCCCGTGCTAAAAACCGCTAAGCCGGCATTGTTTGACGTCATAGCTATCAGTCTTATTCCTTTCTTCACCATCGCTACTCCGCTGGGGTTACTGGCTGCCCATTATATAAGCAGGAAAATTTCCCTTGTCTGGCAATTGGCTAAATTCGGAGTCATCGGAGCGCTTAATACTTTAGTCGATCTTGGAATTCTGGCATATCTCATATTTGCCTTTCGATCATATTTTAACATTTCTCCGGAACAAGAAATCTATTCCAGCCTTTTCTTCACCGTATCCTTCTATACGGCATACAAGTCAGTTTCTTTCATTATCGCAAACGTAAACAGTTACTATTGGAATAAGTATTGGACATTCGAAAATCGAATGGAAGGGACCACAAAATCTGGATTTCCAAGCTTCTTCACTGTCAGCCTGATAGGATTTTTTCTAAATGTACTGGTAGCATCTTACGTATTTAAATCCATAAGCCCCGTGTCCGGACTCAATCCGGATCAATGGGGACTCATTGGAGCCCTGACTGGAACCATGGTAGGGCTGGCATGGAATTTCCTGGGATACAAATTCATCGTATTTAGAAAGTAACTTGCGTCTCTTCTTTCTACACATTACACTTAAAGAACACTTTCTTTAAGCGCGTGGTTTATTTTCAACTAAACAACACCCATGTCCAGTCTCTATCGAAAATATCGTCCTAAGAATTTTTCTGAAGTAATCGGCCAAAAACATATAGTGCAGACCCTTTCCAACGCCATTACGCATAACCGCGTTGGACACGCCTACCTATTCACCGGTCCTCGCGGCACGGGTAAAACTTCTTTCGCTAGAATTTTCGCCAAGACGATAAATTGCAAAAAATTAAAAGACGCAATCGCTTGCGACACGTGTGATTCATGTAAAATGATCCAGGAAGGAAAAGCGCTGGATATCATCGAAATTGACGCCGCGTCCAACACCGGAGTAGACAATATCCGCGAACTGCGGGATACCATTAATCTCCTTCCCACTTCCCTCGCCTACAAGGTCTATATTATTGATGAAGTGCATATGCTTTCCATGGGAGCGTTCAACGCGCTCCTGAAAACTCTGGAGGAACCTCCCGCGCACGCGCTCTTCATTCTTGCCACCACGGAAATACACAAAGTGCCGGAAACTATAATTTCCCGATGCCAAAGATTCGATTTCCCCAAGTTCCCTATCCAAAACATTATCGAGAAACTTTCCCGGATAGCGAAAAGTGAAAAGATAAGCATTGACAAAAATTCCCTGGAAATGATTGCCATTGCGTCCGAGGGAGCCATGCGAGACGCGGAGAGCCTCCTGACGCAAGTGATGGCGCTGGAGGATAAAGTTATCACTGTAAAAGAAGTAGAAGAGATTCTGGGCGCTACCGATAAAAATATTGCCTGTGAAATAACAGAACTTATTATAAAAAATGACGCCACAGGCGCGATTCAGAAAATAAATACCCTGCTTAATGACGGATATGATCTTCAGATATTCAATAAATCATTTATTAACTATCTGCGCCAGTTAATGCTGGTAAAAATTAATCCGGAACTCAGTTCTTCGTTTTCCTATGAACTGACCAAAGAACAAACAAAAAAACTTTCAGAACAGGCAGAAAAAACAGATCTTCAAAA
This sequence comes from uncultured Bdellovibrionales bacterium, assembly GCA_964387895.1. Classification (GTDB taxonomy): domain Bacteria; phylum Patescibacteriota; class Minisyncoccia; order Moranbacterales; family UBA2206; genus CAYLWX01. The sequence goes on from CAYLWX010000018.1 coordinate 18,929, forward strand.
AATTGTCTCCGCCATCAACTTATTTCTTGAGGCCCACCATAAAATATCCGCGTTTATACTGCCGCAGCTTCCCCTGGAGATTGCGATTATCAAAGTAACCGGCACGCTTCCGATGCGAGAAGAAAGAAGCAGGAAGAAAGAAGAAAGCAGAGATGAAATAAGTGCAAAGAAGGATTCAGACAACTCAACTACACCAAAAAATATCAATAATATTTCAAGCGATCCTGCAAATCAACAATTTAGCAATATAGCAATTGGGCAACCTAATGAAAAAGAGCTTTCAATTGATAAAGCAAGAAGCAATTGGAAAAAGTTATTGGAAGAAATTTCCGCAAAAAATCATTCTTTGAAAGTGCTCTTAACCAGATGTCAGGTTTCCGCGGTATCTGGCAATGAAATTTCTATCGCTACTTCCTTTGATTTCTATAAAGAACGGCTGAATAACCCCAATAATAAATTGACAGTAGAGGAAGTTTTTGGTAGCATTTTAGGGCTAAAAATCCGCATCAAAGCGGTTACCAGCAAAGAAGCGGGATTCAGTGAAGTAAGAAGCAAGAAGAAAGAAGAAGACAATATTCCCGGCGAACAAAGTTCTCTTTTGTCGACGGCAATGGAGATGTTCGGAGGGAAGATTGTCTGAATCAGTAGTAGACCTGTCCCCAATTAACCAAATATGAGATAATAGAAGCATAAAAACAAA
>CAYLWX010000019.1:0-16769 GCA_964387895.1 uncultured Bdellovibrionales bacterium
CCCATTGAATCCTGGATCCCCGCCTACGCGGGGATGACTATGCTAATAAGATTTGTAGATTTGCATAGTGTATATTGTTTTTCTTTGACAAACCATAGAATGTGTGATACCATGGTTCGACCTAAAGAATATATAGATTTTATGCGAAATATAGCCAAAAAGAACAAGGTGTCGCGCGAAGGGGAGACGCAAACCATTATCCAGCAAATCGGGATAAGTTTTTTTGAATTGGCCGGTGAACTGTTGCGCGGAGAGCCTAAAAGATCACAGGAAATTATTAAAAAAAGATTCGGCATTAGCCAAAAAAATACCTGCACGCTTGATAAGATTGGCCAGGAATATGGAATCACCAGAGAGCGGGTTCGTCAGATTATCGCGGATTCATTCCAGAGAATAGTAAAAAAGAATGACGAGAACCTGAAAAAAGCAGAAGAAAAAATACTTTTTACAATCAAAAAAAATCATGGTATAATGACTACAGCCGAATTAATTGGATTATTGGGGCAAGGGAATTACAAAGAAGCAAATTCCATTGCTTTTTTTGGCAATTTGTCAGATAAGATTGTCCTCATTGAAGAGGGAGGAGAGCTAAAGAAAGCGTGGGCGCTTTCCAGGGAGTTGGCAGGAGAGGTAAAAAAAATAGGAAAAATAGCCTTGGAAATCCTGCAGAAGGAAAAAAAGCTTCTCACTTACGAAGTACTGGCAAGGCTGATTATTCAGGCATATTCCCCGGAGAAGCGCGGTGAAACAGAAAATAACGAGCCTCTTGAAGAACAGTTAGCGAAATATCTGGAAGTGTTTGAACTCATTCGGGAAAATCAATTCGGAAAATGGGGGTTAATCGGTTGGAAGGAAATAAGCCTGAAGGGAACACGGGAAAGAGTATATCTGGTGTTAAAAGAGATGAATAAGCCGTTGCACTTTACCGAAATTGCCCAGTATATTGACCAGTATAAGTTGGGAAAAAGAAAAGCTCATCCGCAAACAGTACATAATGAACTAATAAAAGACGACCGGTTCGTGCTGGTAGGAAGAGGAATTTACGCGTTAAAAGAGTGGGGATATCAACAAGGTACTATAAGAGATGTGTTGAGAGATATATTAACGCAGAGTAGAAAATCATTGAAAAAACAGGAAATTCTTGATCGTGTGTTGAAAATAAGGAAAGTAAAAGAATCCACCGTCATGATTAACCTTAATAATTCCAGGTTTTTTGTGAAGGAAAATGATTCTTACTCGATCAGAAAATAAAAATCTTGCTCTCTTGTGGGTGTAAGAGAGGGAGTAGTGGAACATGAATTTTTTTCTTGAAATTTTTAGGGATTTTGGGACACTATGGAAGCCAATCAGCTATTCCTGGTGGTTTGTGTTGCCCCCGCTTTTTTATTATGTCTTTAAATTCCTGTGGATGGATTTTGTAGTTGAATATTCTGATGACGGATGGGTCAAAAAATTGGAATGGGTATATCTGGAATTTATCCCTCCCAAGGAAATAGAAAAAAGCCCGAAGGTAATGGAGTCTCTTTACGCGGGAATCGCCGGAGTGGTGGTTACTATTAAGCCCTTTGATATGTATTTGAAGGGCGCGTTTACTGATCGGTTTTCTTTTGAAATAGTCGGAGAAGAAGGAACGATGCATTTTTACGCCAGGGTTCAAAAAAAATATCGTAATCTGGTGGAAGCTCAAATTTACGCCCAATTTCCGGACGCTCAGATTTTCGAAGTGGAAGATTACACGAAAAAATTTCCCAGGGTAATCCCGAACAAACACTGGGACCTATGGGGGGCGGATATAGAATCAGTGATGCCTTCGCCATATCCTATCAAGACTTACGACAAATTTGAAGAGGATATCACCGGCACTATGATAGACCCGCTGGCGGCAATGGCGGAAGTAATTGGAAAGTTAGGTCCGGGCCAGCATATCTGGCTTCAGTTTGTAATTGAACCTTTTCCCGAGAAGTGGAAAAATGAAGACAAGGAAGTAAAGACAGTGATGGATAAATTAACCGGGAGAAATACCGCGGCTCCTTCAAAAAACATCTTACAGCATCTTATTGACGTGCTGGTATCTGTTCCTAAAGCTCTTTTCTCTCCAATTGATTTTTCCAGTCCGGAGAAAAAGGAGCAATCTCCTTTGGAATTCCGTCTTACTCCCATAGAAAAAGAAGTATTAAAAGCAGTGGAGGAAAACATTGGAAAGAATACATTCAAAACGAAAATGAGACTTTTGCTAGTATGCCGGAAAGAGGTTTTTGACAAGTCAATCGTATCTTCTTTTTTTGGAACTATCAAGCAGTTTAATGAAATGAATCTTAATAATTTGAAGCCGAATGACGCGAGTAAGACATATGCTGATTATATAGCGAAGAAGGGCCGTTTGGCTTACCGTCAAAGAAAAATTTACCGAAGATACCGTGATCGGGATATGGATGGAAAAAAGGTAATATTTTCTACCAAAGAATTAGCGACATTGTTTCATTTTCCAAATATGGAAGTGAAATCTCCTTCCGTGGCTCGTATTGACACCAAGCGCGGATCAGCTCCATTTAATCTTCCAGTGCAGTCATTTGATCCCACTCAAAACCTGCCGCCAGGGGTATAAACAGTCCCGTCCTTGTTCTCCCTCTCTCCAGCCGCCGCGGATGGGGAGAGGGATTAAGGGTGAGGGGATATAAGGAACAAAAAATTTTATGACTGATATAAATTTTTTCGCAAAAACTAATTTTAGAAACCAGGAAACGGTGTTTGGAATTAAAAGGGACGATCGAAGGAGACATGTGTACGTGATTGGAAAAACCGGCATGGGAAAAACCAATACGCTGGAAACTATGGCAATCCAGGATATTCGTAACGGCGAAGGAGTGTGCGTAGTGGATCCGCACGGAGAATTCGCGGAAAAAATGCTTCGCGCGGTGCCGTCCGGTCGTATCAACGACGTAGTCTACTTTAATCCGGCGGATAAAGAATTTCCTGTCGCGTTTAATATTCTGGAATCAGTAGACGAAGATAAAAAAAACCTGGTGGCTTCCGGGATGATGGGAGTGTTTAAAAAAATCTGGCCGGACGTGTGGAGTCCGAGAATGGAATATATTCTTAATAACACTATCCTGGCTCTTTTGGATTACCCGGGCTCGACTATGTTGGGGGTAAATCGAATGATGTTTGACAAAGATTATCGCAAGAAAGTGTATCCAAAAATCAAAGATCCGGTAGTGAAATCATTTTGGATAAACGAGTTTGATAAATGGGAAGACAAATTCCGCAAAGAAGCGGTGGCGGCGATTCAAAATAAAGTGGGGCAATTTTTGTCTTCTTCTTTGATCCGCCACATTGTGGGGCAGCCTAAATCCACAATTGATATGCGGGAAGTGATGGACGCGCGAAAAATTCTCATTGTAAATCTGTCCAAAGGAAGAATCGGTGAAGACGCCATGCGGCTGCTGGGAGGGATGATTGTGACCAAAATACAGCTGGCGGCGATGGGAAGAGTGGATATGCCTGAACCGGAACGAAAAGACTTCTATCTTTACGTGGACGAATTTCAAAATTTCGTGACAGAATCTTTCGCGAATATTCTTTCCGAAGCCAGAAAATACAAGTTAAATTTGATTCTGGCCCATCAGTACATAAATCAATTGGTGTTTGATAATAATACTACGGTACGGGATGCTATTTTTGGCAACGTAGGCACCATTATTTCATTCCGTGTAGGAGCTGAAGACGCGGAGCATCTGGAAAAAGAATTTGAGCCGATTTTCATGATGAATGATATTGTTAATCTGGCGAAGTATCAAGTATATCTTAAACTCATGATTGACGGAATTGCCGGAGACGCTTTTTCCGCGACGACGCTTCCCCCGTTTAATTTAGAGGATACCGCGGAGAATGAAGAAAAAGCAATTCGAATTTCCAGAGAACGTTACAGCCGCAAGAGAGAGGAAGTGGAAGAAAAAATTTCCCGTTGGAGCGGAATGATTATGGAAAAAGACAGACCTCCCGGGCTGGCGCCGCTTCCGCCTGTATCTTTTCCATCAACTGCTCTTTCGGAAGAAAAATCGCGGTCGGTAGAACCGCGTGTCTCCCATGTTCCACTTAATAATTCTTTTACGGATCCGGCAAATCCAGTTCGACCGGCATATGAAACAATATGCTCTACTTGTGAAGAAAAAATTACAGTCCCGTTTAAACCTGACCCGAACAGGCCGGCTTTTTGCAAAGATTGTTTAAAGGATTATCAGAGGGCAATGGCAAGAACAAGGAGTGAAGTTGAGGAAGCAAGGGGTGGAAAGAATAACTTTATCCAAAGTAATTATTTTCAAAATAATACCCGGGGAAACAGTCATGTCATCGGTCCTGAGGAAAGAAAAGACGCCGCGGTAGTCTCTTATGTTTCAAGCGATAAACCCATGAGTCTGTCTCAAATGTCCCAAGTCGCGCCGAAAAAATTCAAATCGCCGCGCCAAAAACTGCGCGTGGATTTAAGGGGAGTGAGGGATTTATTGGATAAAACTAAAAATGGGAGCTAATAGTTAGAAAACCGCCTTTTGTTTTTATGCGAAAAAAGAAGCCCCTGGTGGTGATAGGTATTTCTTCCGGTGTCGACTCTGCTGTTTCGGCAGCATTATTGAAAGAAAGAGGTTATGAAGTAATCGGTGTGTTCATGCATTTTTGGAAAGAACCGGAGCAGGATTCTTTAACAGAAAACAGGTGTTGTTCTCTGGAATCCCTGGAAGAGGCAAGAAAAATTTGCCGCATGTTGGGGATTCCTCTTTATACGGTTAATGCGGAGAAAGAATTTAAGCGGTACGTCGTGGATTATTTTTTGCATGAATATGCCGCGTGCCGGACGCCTAACCCTTGTATCGCGTGCAACAAGTATATTAAATTCCGGGTGCTGTTTCAAAAGATGATGGAACTTGAAGGTGATTTTGTGGCGACGGGACATTATGCTCAAATTAAGTCTAAAGTCCAAAATCTAAATTCTAAATTTAAGAAAAAAACTATTTATATATTACATCAAAGCAAAGATAAAGAAAAAGACCAGACTTATTTTCTATATAATCTTACTCAGGAACAATTAGCGCGGATTTTATTTCCGGTGGGAGAATATACTAAGTCTGAAGTGAGGGTTATGGCCAGGAAGAGGGGATTGCCGGTATTTAATAAGAAGGATTCCCAGGAAGTATGTTTTATTCCCGAAAAACATTCGGACAATTTTTTAGCCAGAAACTTGAACATGCGAAAGGGGAACATAGTAGATACGCGCGGAAACGTCCTTGGCACGCATAATGGATTGCCTCTTTACACTCCTGGACAAAGAAGAGGAATTAAACTGGGAGGGGATGGCCCTTATTATGTAGTGAAAAAAAATAACCAGGGAAACGAGCTGGTGGTTTCACGGGAATCATACAAGTCCGGTTTATATGATACGCGTTTCAAGATAAGTGAAATAAATTGGATCGCGGAAAATCTAAAATTTCCTCTTCAGGCAAAGGTGAGGGTAAGGTATCGACATCCGGCAATTTCTGCTATAATACAGGCGTGCAGTTCCGGGTCCGGCTTGGGAAAGGATGCACATGAGGTAATTCTGGAAAATCCGGAAAGAGCGGTAACTCCCGGCCAGTCGGCGGTTGTTTACGGCTTAAAAGGAGAAGTGCTGGGAGGAGGGGTAATTAGTGAAGTTAATTAATTTTTTACAATAGGATTCATGGACCAAAACGATCTTCAAAAAGAAACCAGGAGAATTGAGAAATTATGTGATGATTATTATGAAAAGTTAAAAGAATTACGGAAAGAAGAGGACAGGCTGTATGAAAAGTTTGCGTATGAATTAAAGAAGGGATAGCTTCCGGCTAATTGCCCTGTATAAATTTTAAGCTTTATTATGTACATACCTGCCGGAACTTCCCATAAAGATGCTAAAACTGATCAGGATGCTGATCGCCATAAGCACGATCTTCAAAGAGAAATTATAATCCAGGAATCTGATTTGAAAGAAATGCAAAGAAAAAAAGACCAGGCAGCTTTGGAAGTGAGGAAGTTGGAAAAAGAAGAAGACAGGATAAAAGTAGAGTTGCACCAGAAAAAAATAGATCAGGAAAAGATAGAAGATGAAGTTTTAAGGACAGAAACGTATATTCGAAGTCTTAAGAAAAAAATAGCATTATTGTAATTATTATTTTATGGCGGTACGCATATTAGACAAAGTAAGAGGCATGGTGGATTCCGTGAACGCGGCTAATAAAGGAAAAGAAGGGTACCAGGAAGTTCATTTGTCTTCCGCGCAAAGGAACAGGCTTCGCGAAGTGGAACGCGCGCTTGATAGTTTCGGCCGCGCGATGAAGGGATTTCATCAGACGGAAGGGGACCTCGGCGCCAGGGAAATAGACCTTTCTGGTATAAAAGAAGAAATTCGAAACGCCACCGACGCGTTTATCGGGTAAAATTGATTTTTTATTTGTGCGTGTTGTCGGGACAATAAAATTTTTCAATGCCATTAAACTCGAATGCTCTCTGTTCTTGTCAAAATTTCCCCTCAATCGACGGCGGGCAATGGAAAATTTTGAAGAACAGAGGCATCCTCGAACAGGAATGGCATCGAAAAATTTTATTGTCCCTTACGTGTGTGTATCAGGTTAATTTCTTATGAATATTTCTGAATTAAGAAAGGCATATTTAGATTTTTTTCGGTCAAAGGGGCATGCGATTGTCCCCTCGTCTTTACTGGTACCTGAAAACGATCCCACTACGCTTTTTACGGGTTCCGGCATGCAGCCGATGATGCCGTATCTTCTGGGCGCGAAGCATCCAAAAGGGAAGAGAATAGCTGATTCCCAAAAATGTTTTCGTGCGGGCGATATCGAGGATATTGGCGACAATCGGCATACCACGTTTTTTGAAATGCTGGGGAATTGGTCACTGGGAGATTATCTTAAAAGGGAACAACTTCCCTGGATATTTGAGTTTCTCACCAAAGAAGTCAGGCTTAATCCCGAAAGAATATATGTGACTGTATTCCGAGGCAGCGAAGAGTGGAATATTCCAAGAGACGATGAATCAGTGAAAATCTGGCAGGGATTATTCAAAGAAAAAGGCATTGAAGCAAAAGCGGTGGATTTCGCGGAAAGAGACGGTATGCAGGGAGGAAGAATTTTCTATTACGACGAAAAGAAAAATTGGTGGTCGCGAGCGGGAGTGCCGGGCATAATGCCTCTGGGAGAGCCGGGCGGACCGGATTCGGAAATGTTTTGGGACTTTGGAGAGGAACTGCGATTGCACGAGCAGTCTCCTTTTAAAGATGAAGCGTGCCATGTAAATTGCGACTGCGGACGATTTTTGGAAATCGGAAACAGCGTGTTCATGGAGTACACCAAAACGGAAAAGGGTTTTGAATTTTTACCGCAAAAAAACGTCGATTTCGGGGGAGGATTGGAAAGAATAGCCATGGCGGAAAACAACGCGCCGGATATTTTTTTAATTGATATATTTCAGCCTCTTGTAAAAATAATTGAAGATTTGTCAGGAAAGAAATATTCCGATGAAGCTAAAACCGCGTTCAGGGTAATCATGGATCATCTTCGCGCGGCAACGTTTTTAATTGGGGACGGGGTGGTTCCTTCCAATAAAGACCAGGGGTACTTCGCAAGGAGGCTTATTCGCCGCGCAATCAGATTCGCGCATGAATTAGGAATAAAAGAAAACTTTTGCGCTAAAATCGCGGATGTGGTTATTGAATCATACAAAGAAGCATACCCTGATTTATTACATTCAAAAGAGAGTATATTTCAGGAGATGCATAAAGAAGAAAATAAATTCAGAGTAACTCTGGAACGGGGGCTGAAACTTTTTGAGAAGATTATTATTGAGCAAAAAGAACTTTCAGGCAGATTTATTTTTGACCTCTATACCACATACGGTTTTCCGCGCGAGCTTATTACTGAAGAAGCATTAAGCCGTGGAATTTCTATTACTCAATCTTCGTGGGGTGAGTTTGAAAAACTTTTCAAACAGCACAAAGAACTTTCCCGTACTGCGTCAGTTGGGAAATTCAAAGGCGGTCTGGCGGACGCGAGCGAGCAAACCACTAAACTTCATACCGCCGCGCATTTGATGCTCGCGGCGCTTCGAAAAGTTTTAGGCGAACATGTCCGTCAAAAAGGATCTAATATCACAGCCGAGAGATTGCGTTTTGATTTTTCTCATCCGGAAAAAATGACTCCGAAACAAATCATGGAAGTAGAAAAAATAGTCAACGAAAAAATTCAGGAGAATATTGCCGTGAAGGTAGAAGAAATGAGTCTGGAAGAAGCAAAACGAAAAGGAGCTATAGGAGTGTTTGACGCGAAATACGGCGACAAAGTGAAAGTGTATACTGTAGAATCCGCCCAAGGCGGATCTCTTTTCAGTCGGGAAATTTGCGGAGGCCCGCACGTGGAACGCACGGGCGCGCTGGGGAAATTTAAAATCACCAAAGAAGAATCCAGCAGCGCGGGAGTGAGAAGAATCAAGGCAGTGTTGGAGTAATCTGCCCAGAATAGAAAATTCAAATTGTCACACCCATACTTTTATCGTATAATTAAAACTGCGAAAATAAAAATTAACTTTACATGGCATTATTTTCTAAAATTTTAGGATTTCGGGGTTCACATCCGGATTTTTTACTTTCTCTTGACATTGGCACGGAGGTAGTGAAAGCTCTGGTGTTTAAGGTTGACAAAGAAACAGGGAATGGAATCGTGAAAGGTGTGGGAAGAGTGCGGCAGAGATTAGGCAATATGCAAAGCGGCGCGGTGTCGGATATCGCGGGGGTGATTGCCAGCGCGCGAAGGTCGATTGAAATGGCGAAGAATATGGCCGGAGTGAAAAAAGTAGAGAAAACCGTAGTTGGCATCGCGGGAGAATTAGTAAAAGGAACCACAACCACGGTACATTATGAAAGAATCAAGCCTGAAATTAGAATTGACCTTCCGGAACTAAAAAACATCATCCAAAAAGTCCAATGGAAAGCGTTTGACCGAATACGCCAGCAATTGGCATGGGAAACCGGCCATAGCGAAATAGAAGTCAAACTTATTAACGCGGCCATCGTGGATGTGCGGATTGACGGCTATCGAGTTACCAACCCGGTAGGGTTCCAGGGAAGAGATGTTTCTATTTCTGTTTTCAACGCGTATGCTCCCATGATTCACCTTGGCGCGCTTCAGTCTATTACCGATGAATTAAAACTGGAACTTTTAAGCATTGCGGCGGAGCCTTACGCGGTGGCGAGATCTATGGGCATTGAAGATGTATTGGATTTTAACGCGGTTTTCATTGATATTGGCGGGGGAACTACCGATATCGCGGTGGTGCGAAACGGCGGTCTGGAAGGTACGAAAATGTTCGCGCTGGGAGGAAGAGCGTTTACGAAAAAACTTTCCCAGGAGCTGGGAATCGGGTTTGATGAAGCAGAGGTATTGAAGATTAAATACGCCGAAGGAAAACTGGGAAAAGACGTGAGTATGAAAATAGAAAAAATATTGGAAGACGACTGCGATGTCTGGCTTTCTGGCGTAGAATTGTCTCTGATGGAATTTGCCGATTCGGATGTGCTGCCGCATCGCTTCTTTCTTTGCGGAGGAGGATCAGGATTGCCCGGAATTAAGAAGGCATTGACTTCGAAGAATTGGATTAAAAATCTTCCATTCAGCAAGAGTCCGCAGGTGAGTTTTCTGCAGCCGCGGGATGTGGTAAATATGATTGACGCGACAGGAGAATTGCGTGATCCGCAGGATATTACTCCCATGGGACTGGCTAATCTAGGATTGGATTTAGTGGGGGAAGAAAAGGTCATGGCGGGAATTTTAAGAAGAGCGGTGAAAATGATACAGAAATAGAGGATTGGTTAATTAGTTGATTAGTTGCATAGGGATAGAAAGCGTCTTTTTATGTGTGCCTATTTGACTAATCAACCGCGTAACTAGCTAACTAATTAAAAAAATGCATCAAACATTCTACATTGATATCGATGAGGAGATAACTTCCATTGTGGACCGTCTAAGGAAATCCAGGGCGGAGGAGATAATTATAGTGGTTCCAAAAAGAGCGTTACTGATTCAGAGTATCGTGAATTTAAAATTGCTTAAGAAAGAAGCCGACGCGCTGAAAAGACAAATTATGATCGTGACCCAGGACAAGCTTGGTAAACTTCTTATAGAAAAAACCGGTATTCTGGTCCAGCAAAAATTGGATGATGTGGAAGGAGAAGAATTAGAAGGAGCATCCTCCCGGAATGAGTCGGCGGCTTCCGCGAGTGAGGTCGCGAAACCCCATAAATCGGATGTAATTGATTTGAAAAAGAGACTGGAAAGTATTGGTTCGGAAGAATATTTTGAAACTTCGGAGGGAAAAAATAAGGAATATAGTTTGCCCAAAGAGGAACCAAAGGCGTCTCCTGTAGAAAAAGTGACGGTGCCGGAGGAAAAAATTCTTAATAAGGAGCTGGTGACTGAAGCGGGGATAGACATAACCAGGATAAAAAATGCTCCTCCTCAGGAAATTGACGCGGCGAGCAGCATGGTAAAAAATCTCAGTATTCATGAGTCCCAGAACGCGTATTACGACACCTCCGCGAAAAGCGCGAGCCTGGCTTCTGCTCGTAAAATTGACACGAAAAAAAGTCTTTTTAAAAAAGAAAATTTACCCGAACCTTCCGAGCGCGGGATAGAAGCGGAATCTTTTGGCGGCGCGAAGATAGAGAATTTTTTTCAACATAAATCTTCAGGATCCCGCGATGAAAAAAAGGCGGAGTATAAGAATGTGAATTTATCTGGAAAAGTGTGGAAATTATCTTTGATGTTTGGCTTTATCGCGTTGATTATTATGTGTGTAGCGCTTGCCTATTTATTCGTGCCTAAGGCAAAAGTAATGGTTTTTGCCAAATCGAAGATAAAATCCGTGGATACCCAGGTGCAAGCTTCTATCGAAGTGGAGGAAATTGACTTGGATAAGCAGCGCGTTCCTTCTGATTTAGTTACCATGGAAGAGGAAGTTTCCAGGACCTATAGTTCTACGGGAACGAAATCCGCCTCAAATCAAAAGGCAAAAGGGATTATTACTATATATAATGAATATAGCGCTGTTCCCCAGCCGCTTGTGGCGACTACGCGTTTTTTGAGTGAAGAGGGAAAGCTTTTCCGATTAGTAAAAAGTGTGACTATTCCCGGAATGACCAGGGTGGGAGAGGAAATGAAGTCGGGAGTAATTGAGGCGGAAGTAACGGCGGATGAGGCGGGGGAATCATTCAATATCGGACCTTCCAAATTTACGATTCCCGGCTTTGAAAACAGCGGGGCGGATAAATACGCTAAATTTTATGCCAAATCTTCAAAGCCTATCGGAGGAGGGGGAAACGGAAGCGGAACAGTGAAGGTTGTTTCAAGCGGTGATATCAACACCGCGAAAAGCAAGTTGCTTGCCGAGTTAAATGAAATTATTAAGAAAAAAGTAAAAGATTCAGCAGGAGAAGACATGTTGGTTTTAGATGAGGCTTTGGATATGAATGAATCCACGTATACGTTGTCCAGCTCCGAGGGAGAGGCGGCGGATAGCTTTACTATTTCCGTGAAGACGAAGGCAAAAGCTTTATTGTTCAGTCAGAATGATTTGAAAGAGGTGCTGGGAAGCTTAGTTATGAAGGCGGGAGATGGAAAAACACAGACGAATAAACTTTCTCTTGCTTTGGAGTTTGGCAAGGCGGATGCTGATTTTTCCAGGGGATCACTCACGGTACGCGTGAGCGCCAAGGGAAAAATAATTCCTAATGTGGATAAAGACAACTTAAAAAGAGGGATATTGGGAAAGAGCGAAGAGGCCTTGAAGGCTTATTTAGGAACTTATCCGGATATTACCAAAGTGGAGGTAGATTATTGGCCATCCTTTGTGTCAGGCAAAATTCCTTCCTATGAGAGCAGGGTAGAGGTGGAAATATTGGATTCCGAAACCCGTTCTTAGAAGAATATAGGCCCGGAGAATTGTCCACAGACGAGGCTCCTTGACAAGAGCCACGCAAACGTTTATTATAGGGAAAGAATTAAAAATAACATATCTCGCGATCAATAGAGGGAATATACAAATCATGAACTAGGACTCAAGTACATTCTGAAGAAATTTTCAGAATGAGTTTTCCGTCTATTTTTTTATTTGGATTAATTTTATAGATATCGTGTTCCTATGGCAGATAACAAAAAGGAACTAGTCAAGCTGGAAGGTACGGTTGAGGAAACTCTTCCCAGTACCACGTTTAAAGTAAAGTTAGACAATGGTCACTCGATACTCGCGCATATTTCCGGAAGAATGAGAGTGAACTATATCAGGCTTCTTCCTGGTGATCGAGTAATCGTGGAAATGAGCCCTTACGATTTAACCAAAGGCAGAATAGTCCAACGTTTGAAATAACTTTAGTATTGTATGAAAGTCAGAGCGTCAGTAAAAAAAATTTGTGATAAATGTAAGTTTGTAAGAAGGAAGAGCAAGCTCTTTGTGGTGTGCGAAAATCCTAAGCATAAGCAAAGACAAGGTTGAGGAAAATTTAATGCCGCAGCGCGTGTAATTCACGTGCTATGTTGCCATAATTTACTTGTAATTTGTATTCTCATTCACATATGTTAAGAATCGCAGGAGTAAACGTGCCTGATGAAAAAAGAATAGAGATCTCTCTTACCTATATTTATGGCATAGGAAGGACGTCTGCGTCCAAAATCCTGGACGAACTAAATATACCAAAGGATAGAAAATCGAAGGAACTTTCATCGGAAGAGCAGAATAAAATAAGGGATTTTATAGAAAAAAACATACGGGTAGAAGGAGAATTGAAGCATTCGGTTCGTTCAAATGTAAAACGTCTTAAAGATATCGGTTGTTACAAAGGAGCCCGGCACCAACGAGGTCTTCCTGTGTGGGGGCAAAGAACAAAGACGAATAGCAGGACTGTAAGAGGAAACGTGAGAAGAACTATGGGGAGCGGAAGAGTAAAGACGGAAAAGACCTAGAGTATTTAGTATAGATTATTCTTAATTTTTTTAGTGTATGTCAGATCCGCATAAAAATGAAGAGACTGTTATTGCTGATGCCGCTCAGCAAACGAAAGAAGCAGAGAAGGAATCCGGGGCGGACGCAGTGGTGAAAAAGACGGCAAAAAAGAAGTCACGGAAATTCAAGAGACAAATTCAAAAGGGAAGAGCTTCCATTAAGTGTACGTATAATAATACCATGGTGAGCATAGGTGATCTTAACGGCCAGGTGCTTGGATGGGCATCTTCAGGATTGTTGGGATTTAAAGGAGCTAAGAAAGCTACTCCTTACGCTGCTACCCAGGTGGTGGGAAATGTAAGCGAGAAAGTGAAAAAATTCGGAGTAAAGGAATTGGAAGTATTTGTAAAAGGAGTGGGAAGCGGGAGAGAAGCTTCCATCAGGGCGTTGGCGAACAACGGGTTTGAATTAGTTTCAATCAAAGATGAAACGCCCGTACCTCACAATGGCTGCAGACCCAAGAAACCTCGTCGGGTATAAGGTTTAATTTTCTAGAGAGTTGACACTTAAAGGGAATATATGGCTAGAACTATAGACGCAAAATGTAGAAAATGCAGAAGAGCAATGGAAAAGCTTTTTTTGAAAGGTGACCGGTGCGCGAGCGCGAAGTGCGCGGTGGTACGCAGAAATTACGCGCCGGGAGTGCATGGCAGCAAGTCGAAGCGCAACATAAGCGAATACGGAGCTCAGCTGGCCGGTAAGCAAAAAATTAAAAGAATTTACGGGATTCTGGAAAAGCAATTTCGCAAACATTTCAACGATGTGCGGCATCACAAAGAAGGAATGGTAGGAGATCTATTTCTCATGAGACTGGAGAAAAGACTGGATAATGTAGTGTACCGAATGGGGCTGGCTCCTTCAAGATCGCACGCGAGGCAATTAGTTACCCATGGGTTGATCAATGTAAACGGAAAGAAAATGAATATCGCGTCTTCTGAAGTAAAGATCGGGGATGTGATAGCGGTGGCGGATCGGGCAAAGGGAAAGAATTATTTTAAAAATCTCACGCAAATAATGAAAAATAAAAAGGACTTTCCTTCCTGGATCAGTTTTAACGCGGACACGTTGGAAGGGAAGCTTCTTCATCAGCCTGAAAAAGATGAAATTGGAATAAACCTGGATATGAAATCAGTTATCGAATATTACTCAAGATAGTTTTTACTTTAATTCAATAATTCATCTCGCCGCGCGCGGGATAATGTAAAAAAATGCAGTCAATATCACTTCCTCAAAAGCCAAAGTTTATCGGCATAGACGAAAAAACAGGCAAGTTTGAGATAGAGGGATGCTATCCGGGATATGGCACGACATTAGGAAACGCTCTTCGAAGAGTGCTTTTGTCCTCCTTGCCTGGATCTGCGGTAACCTCGGTGAAAATAAAAGGGGTAACCCACGAGTTTTCCACGGTACCTCATGTATTGGAAGATGTGATTCAAATAATATTAAATTTAAAGCAAGTAAGGTTCAAATCTTTTAAAGAAGAACCCGTAATGGTTTCTTTGAAGGCAAAGGGAGAAAAGGCCGTGAACGCGGGCATGATAGAGTGTCCTTCTGACGTGGAAATTATCAATAAAAGCGCGCACATCGCAACCATTACTTCTTTAAAGGGAGAAATTAAGATGGACATAGAAGTCAGCAGCGGCATTGGTTATGTTCCCGTGGAGCAGCAGGAAAAGACGGAAAAGGAGATAGGAGTAATAGCGGTAGACGCGGTGTACACTCCTGTTAGAAGAGTGAATTATCTGGTAGAAAATATGAGAGTAGGCAAAAAAACCGACTACGAAAGGATCACTCTGGAAATAACCACCGACGGGAGTATTACTCCGGAAGACGCTTTTACCAAGGCGGTTGCGATACTGTCTGATCAATTTCAGGCTATTTCGCATGTGGAAGCATTACAGGAAGAAGGAGAGCGGGAAGGAGATGCCGGGGAAGAATCCGTGGAAACTGAGGCGGAGGAAGAATTAGCTGAAAAGGTGGCGCCGGGAAAGGTAAGGGCAGAAGAACTTAAGGGTCTTTCCACGCGAACATTGAATGTGCTGGAGAAAAATAGCATCGCGGAAGTGGAAGACATAGTGAAGCTTAGCGAGCTTCAATTAAACAATCTTGAAGGTATGGGAGCAAAGGGCGTAAAGGAAATCAAGAAGGCGATCGGGGAATTCGGATTGAATTTAAGACAGGAAAAATAAGTTGTTATGAAACACTTAAAAAAAGGAAGAAAATTCGGAAGGGTAAGAAAACAGAGAAGAGCTTTGGTAAAGATTCTTTTGGGGAATCTGGTTTTGCGTGAGAAAATGAAAACTACCGAGGCGAAGGCCAAAGAGATCAAGGGGACGATGGATAGAATTATTACCAAGGCGAAGAAATATAAAAGTGGCGGTGATGCCGTTACCGGCCTCCGTTATTTGAAAGAAAAAATGCCCGCAGCCGCGGTTAAAAAAATAACCGGTGAATTTTTAGAAAAATTTTCGCAGAGGGGAAGCGGGTACACCAGGATTATGAAACTGAGTGCCAGAAAAGGGGATAGCGCCCGAATGGCGGTGATTGAGTTCGTAGATTAGAAAATTTTAATAGGTAATGATTTTCACGGATATGGCGGAAAGAACGCGTACAATTCAAAGACAATATCATCTCTTCGACGCGGATGGAAAAGTGCTGGGAAGATTAGCGACTGAAATCGCGACGATACTTCGCGGGAAGCACAAGGTAGACTTCACCCCCAATGTGGATGGAGGAGATTTTGTGGTAGTGATTAACGCGGATAAGGTGGCGGTAACTGGAAATAAGAAGGATAACAAGATATACCATCGTTTCAGCGGATATCCCGGAGGAATTACTTCTATTACCTTGAAAGACCAGTTAGAAAAAGATGCCGCCAAAGTATTTCGGAGCGCGGTATACGGTATGTTGTGCAAAAATAAATTGAGAGACAGAATGATACGAAGATTGCTTGTGCAAAAAGGAAGCGAGCACGCTTATACCATTGATATTAAGCACTAATCATGTAGTATATAGTAACCTTTATGATGGCGAAAACTCAGGAGCAAAACAAGGAAAAAAACATTAATAACGCGGTGGAAGAGTGGGCCGGGCTTTATTTTTACGCGACGGGAAGAAGAAAAACTGCCATCGCGCAGGTGAGAATTTATCCCGTGGACGCGAGGGAAAAAGGAGTGGTGATTAATCGAAAAAAGTTGGAGGAATATTTTCCAGTAGTAAGATTGCGTACCATGATAAAAACTCCTCTTTCTCTGGTTGGGCAGGAAGAAAAATTTGATGTCTCTGCCAAGGTTTCCGGGGGAGGAATTAATAGCCAGGCCGAAGCCGTTCAATTGGGAATTTCTAAAGCGTTAATATTATTTGATGAGACCTTCAGGAAAGTTTTAAGAAGTTCAGGTCTTTTGACTCGTGATTCTCGAATAGTAGAAAGAAAAAAACCAGGACTAAAAAAAGCGAGAAGAGCTCCCCAGTGGTCAAAGCGTTAGAAATCTTCAATGTGATAAAAAAACTCCCTTTCGGGGAGTTTTTTATTTTGGAAATTCAATGATTTTACAATCCGAGGATACCGGTTCCTTCCGGAAGATTAATAGAATAAAGACTTGATTGCGCGCTTTCTTCATCGATAAAAAATAATTTTTCAAGATATGAGTTGTAGATGAAAAAGGGATTGGGGGTCGATACTTTTAACACGTCCATAT
>CAYLWX010000019.1:16779-19272 GCA_964387895.1 uncultured Bdellovibrionales bacterium
GTCCCGGAAATCCAGTTCTACTATTTTTATCTGCGAGCCGACGCTAAAAAGTATGTGTTCGTAGTCTTTGAACCATTGTATGCTTTTCAAATCTTCTGAGTAGCGCGCGACGCTCATAGAATTATTTTCTGCTCGCGCGGGCTGGGTGGTCCAATCCCGCAGGAAATAGACGAATAGCTCGTGATTATTCCAATAGAGAAGTTTTTTTCCATCATCGGAAAACTGAATTCCTTCTATGTTGCTTCCCAATTTTCTGAAATACGTGTCGTAGCTTCCCCTGTTGTAGATAAAAAGATTCTTGTCCGCGTTCAGAAACGCTATTCTAAGTTCGTCGTATACAATGAGCTTTTCATTTTTTGAGATTAGAGAGTCGGGAACGGTGTACGTAACCTGAATTTTCTCCGACTGACCGTCAAGGCTGGTTTTGTAGATAAGCTCGTTGGGTAACTCGGAATAATACACGTATGATTCAGAAAGTTCAAAACTGGATATGCCGTCAGATATGAGATTTACATCGTCTTTGTGCTCGATATTGGCTCTGTAGAGAGAGTTTTCCTCCATGAAAAAAAGGTAATTTTTTTCTTCCGGATCCCATCGCACGTTTTTTATCTCTCTTTTTCCCAAAAACTGATTTAAGTGTATAGTTTTGTTGGTTTTTGGATTTATTATGAAATAAGCATACTCAGTTTCAGTTTCGTCTTTATTTTCTGGAGAGGAAACTTTTTTAAGAGGAACGGAGGCATAATCTTCTTCGGGAGACCATTCGATATTTTCTTTTCTTGATTCTTCCGTGAGGGTCCATTCCGGAAAAGAGAATACATTTTCTACGGCATTGTTTTTTATGTTTAATACATTTACAGCAATCCCCCGGTCGTTTTTCTGCGTGTAGATAAGAAGCTTGTCTTTGGGAGAAATAAAGAATTTATCTATAGACCTGGTTTCATACCGGGTGCGTTCGTAGTTTTTTCTCATAAGGAGGATGTTCCAAAATTCAGTAGCAATCCCGCTGTGGATTTCAATTTTTTTATTCCAGGTCTGAAAGTCATTATTGCCGACGGTAAGAGTATGCTCTCCCGGAATGATGCCGGTGATGTTTATGGAGTTGTTTATCCGGTCAAATGTCGCGGATTTTTGCAATTTTCCGTCTATGTAAATATCGACATCCCGCGGGTTTGTTTTAAGAGCGACAGTTCCACTGTGCACAAAAACACCTCGATGAAAGTCGAAGCGATATCCTTTGGCCCGCATAACTATGACGGGAGCGGTAATAAGAAATAATAGCGCTAAGGTCCAGAAGAAAAGCGCTCTTTTAAACTTGCTCATATCCTACGATACATAGTAGCAGAATCAGGGCCATTGTCTAGCCAGGGTTGACATATTAGACAAAACTTGTATACTTGAACAAGTAACTATTCAGGAGATTGCTATGTTTGCAGTTATTAAAACAGGCGGAAAACAATACAAAGTAAAGGCAGGAGATACTATTTTGGTGGAAAAGCTGGAAGGAGAAGAAGGCAGCGCGGTAACATTTGACCAGGTGTTATTTTTGGGAAACGAAGACGAGATTAGCGTTGGAGCTCCCTTAGTGAAGGGAGCAAAGGTGGAAGGGAAGCTTGTCAGAACTTCCAAGGGGAAAAAAGTAATCGGGATTAAACATAAGGCGAAAAAACGATATAAAGTGAAATTCGGCCACCGACAAACCATGACCCGGGTGGAAATAACAAAGGTTTCTTCCGGAGATAAGTAATTTTTCATACTTTCCAAATATAAAAAAGCGCCTGGCTGCTTATGCCGGGCGCTTTTGCTTTTCCCTATTCCAGTTCTCTTCTATTTGTCAATGCGTTTCTCAAGGTTATTTCATCCGCGTATTCGATGTCTCCTCCTGTAGAAAGCCCTCGTGCCAGCCGGGTTATTTTGACGGGCAGGCCGAGATCTTTGATTTTTTTTCTTACATAGAGAGCCGTGGCGTCTCCTTCGGTGGTAGGGTTGGTAGACAGAATAACTTCATCTGTTGCCTCGTTTTTTATTCGATGGAGGAGGGGAGTGATTTTTAATCCATTTCCCCCAGCGCGGGGGGAAAGTATTCCTCCCAACACGTGATACAGCCCATGATACGCGCCTGTTTTTTCAATGGAAATTATGTCCAAAGGCTCTTCCACCACGCAGATTTCTTTCTGGTTTCTTTTTGAATCACGGCAAATTTCGCAAAGATCTTCTTCGGCGATGTTATAACATCTTCGGCAGTCTTTGAGTGTCTGAATAGCCAATAAGTTATCGGAGAAGCTCCTTAATTTTTCCTTTTCCTGCTTGAAAAGATACAACACTAAACGCTCGGCCATTTTAGGACCGATAGACGGAAGAGAAGCAAAACTGTCGATGAGTTTTTTGAAGGACTTAGGATACATAAGTTTAATTTCTAATTTCTAATTCTTAATTTCTAAATAACCATGACTTGCGCATTTGTCATCCCCCTCGACACAGAGTGTCGGGGGG
>CAYLWX010000020.1:0-15931 GCA_964387895.1 uncultured Bdellovibrionales bacterium
GCATAAAGTAAAGCGCCATCAACCGAAAAATCCGCATATTTATCACGATCTTTGCTTTCGTGCTTGGTTACATCTGCTTTACATTCAATAACAATCAATAAATCAGGATTAGTTTTGTAACTGATAATAAATTCGGGATAACCTTTTCCGCCACCTTTTTTTGAGGCAGATTTTAATAACTTATCAATTTTTGGATTATCCGAGCGTTGTTCTTCGATATGAACAGTATCCAAAAAATTGGAAAAGTGATCTCTTGTGATTATTTCGGTTTTTCTTTCGTTTGCCATATTGTCTCTTTAAACAATCAAATTAAAACTGGAATTGCTTTTTCATCCATTGCTCTGCCAAATCATGAAGCAGATTTTTTTCTAAGTAATCAGGGTTGTGTGCGAAATTTATCGTTAAGCTCTAGCTCCTGATTATAATAATACTGGAATGTAAATAATTTATCCAGATTTAGCTAATTTTTTTGATCACAAACTTACATACGCCACTGGCAATACTCTTCGAAACACTCCCGCGATTAAAATTGAGTCTGATTCGTCCAAATATATCGGCTGGTGGACTTTGTTGGTCGAATGAGGAAACAAACCAATGATACCATGGGAAAGTTTTTTGTACCGCTTAATCGTCGCCATGCCGTTTATCACCGCCACTACGATTTTATTCTCAAAATCACAATCCGCGTCGCATTTTTCAAAGACCACGTAGTCACCATCCTTTATTTCGTCTTTGTCCATTGAATCTCCCAGGGCCTTCACCGCGAAAAGCTGTGCGGGATTTTCTTTTCGAAAAAGGCTTTGAGAAATTTGAAGATAGCCGTCTACATTATCCTCCGCGTAGGAAAGCGCCTCTCCGCATGAAGCCAGTCCGTACCAGGGAATAGAAAGAATGTTTTTCCAGTTGGCATAGCTGTTATTTTCGACTAAAAATATCTTTTTTCGTTCATCCCGCGTCAGATAGTCCTTCTTTTCCAGCGCTTCAATTACTTGTACCGTACTCTTAAGACTCCCCGCTCTCACCCCCCTCTCTTCCAAATGTTTATGCACTCCGTAAGTGGTGGGATTGTTCTTTTCTTCTTCAATAATATTCCGGATAGTTTCCAGAATAGTTCTTTGTTTAGGTGTCAGCGTTTTCATAGTGATATATTTTTAGTATTATGATGATAGTATATCACTATATAGTTTTTAGGCAAGGGTTTCGTGCTGTGGATAACTAATCTCCCGCCCAGCTAAAAATAGCGCGGAAAGATTCCGCGATAATATGGAATATATTTTTCTTGATTGGAGGAGTAAGAAAGCTTTGTTCCTCGGAAATAGCAATGTTTCCCGCTCGATCTGAAGATTTTGCTCGAAAATAATAGGTAGTATCCGGCTCAAAAGTCGTGTTTACTAGTACATGTTTAAGAGTGTACCCCTGATTTACTATTACTTCATTCAAACTCTTCCTGTCTTCTCTTTGATAAATGAGCGCGGTAGTGGCAGGTTCGTTGGTAGCCCAGAAAATAATAGTTTGTATCTTATTTGCCGGAGCCAGCGCTACCTCAGTGCCGGGCTGATTAATCTCGGGAGGATCAGTGTCCCTTTCTTCCTGGTTAAATTCCGAATCATCCTTTCCATTTTCTTCATCGAATTGTTCAGGCGAATAAAAGGCTGGATTATCTTTTGATTCCTCAGACAAAAAGATGCTGGAATATTTTGAAAAGCCGCTCCGTTCATTAATGGATTGTTCCACTTTAGATTTGAGCACTATCCAAAACGTTACGTTTAACGCGGCAATAGACACTATCGCGAAAACGCCCAACAGCACTACCGCGATGAAATTCCATGCTCTCAGTTTTCTTTGAAATTCCTTATATTTTTGAAAGGAATGGAGAGAAATTGCTTTCGCCCGATGTTCTGCCAAAATCTTAAAAGAGTGCGAAGGAGTATGCTGAACAATAAAAAGATATTTTAACAGAACATACAAAATCTGAAACATAAAAAGCTTGAATATTTTCGCAATACCAAGCTGTGAAGGGTTCCGCATTAACCGAGTAAGACGGCCAATGCGAATTTGCAGGAACCGAAGTAATTTTATCCACATAGGTTACGAGGCTCCACTAGTTTTTTATTTGTTTTGGAACATCTGTTACTTCCCCATTTTTCTTCGAATAAACGCGGGAATTTCCAAGTCGTCGTCTTCATCCTCGCTGATAGATTTTACGTTCGAACCGAAAGAAGAATTGCGGGATGGCTTTGGCGGAACTTTCTCTTCAATAATCATCCTGGGTTCATTACTGGAAGGAAATATTATTTTAGTATTCTCTTCATCTTCCCTTGGTTCCGGCTTTTTCCTGTCTTCAAGGGTGATACGGGAAATTTTCTCCAAGGGAGATTCACTGACTCGATCCGCGTCAAAACCGGTAGCTACTACCGTGATCTGGACCTCGCCCTTCTTGATTGAGTCATCCACGACCGCCCCGAATATTACCTTCGCGTTGGGGTCAATCGATTCAGTGATGATATTAGCTGCTTCATTAATTTCCAGCATAGTTAAATCACTGGAGCCGCTTACGTTAAAAAGTACGCCTTTCGCGCCGTCAATCGAAAGTTCCAGAAGAGGACTGTTGATCGCCGCTCTGGCCGCGTCCGCGGCTCGATTTTCTCCTGCCGCAATGCCAATTCCCATCAAAGCAGACCCGCTATTTGACATAATCGCCCGCACGTCGGCAAAGTCCACATTTACTACTCCCGGCTTGGTAATCAAATCAGAAATTCCTTGCACGCCCTGGCGAAGTACATCATCCACAATTTTAAACGAGTTTATAAGAGTGGTTTTTTTGTCTATAATTTGCAACAATTTGTCATTTGGAATCGTAATAAGCGTGTCAACCCGCTCTTTTAAATTTTCCAGCGCTTCCTCGGCAATTGATTTTCTTTGCGCTCCTTCAAAGGAGAAAGGTTTTGTTACCACCGCGACTGTCAAAGCGCCTAGTTCCTTGGCAGTTTCCGCGACTATGGGAGCGGCTCCTGATCCGGTGCCCCCTCCTACTCCGCAAGTCACAAACACCATATCGGCCCCCTTTAACACTTCCTGAATTTCATCCCTGTTCTCTTCCGCTGCCTGACGGCCCATGTCAGGATTCATGCCGGTTCCCAGACCTTTGGTAAGATTTTTACCTATATGAACTTTTTCCTGTGCCTTGTTGTGATGCAGGTCCTGCGCATCAGTATTAATTGCCACAAATTCAACGCCTTTTAATTTCGTTTCAATCATTCGACTGATCGCGTTGCCTCCTGATCCTCCTACGCCTACCACTTTTATTCTCGCAAATGTTTCTACCGGTGGTTTAATTTCCGCCATATTTTTTATTATATACTCTTAACGTTACCAGATTACTATAGTATCCACTGATAACCTATCTCCCCGGAACATATCCGGAGTTGCTACCAGTTTATTACTTAATCTAGCATGCAAAATTGGTACATGTCAAATCTACCGAGATACATCCAGTTTTAAGTTTGTATTGGATTTTTATTTTATTTTCTCCTAAGGCAAGAATTTTTCCAGCCATTTTCTCATGCTGCCTAATGAAGTCCCCATGCTGCTGGAAATATTTTCTACCAGCCCTCCTTTTAAAAAACTATGACCTTTTCTTACTCCGCTTCCTTCTTTCATTCCCCATAAAACCAATCCGACCGCGGTAACAAAGGAAGGCTCATCAACTTTATCCACCAAACCTCCTAAGGGAGAAGGAAACCCGATTTGCGCCGGAAGTCCTAAAATATTTTTTGCTAAATCAACTGCCCCGGGAAGTTTTGCTGATCCGCCTACTAAACCCGCCCCCGCCGGCAATAATTTTTCCCTGCCAATTAATTTTAATTCCTTGTTCACTAAATTAAAAATTTCTTCCAGTCGCGCTTCTATTATTTCCGCTACATGATAACGGGACACCACTCCCTCTTCATTGGGATCTATCTCCGCTAAATTAATATCTTCCCGTTTGCTTATTTCTCTTGTAAGCGCGCTGCCGTACTCGATTTTTACTTTTTCCGCCACATCAATAGAGGTTCTGAGACCTATGGCAATGTCGTTAGTAATATGGCTGCCTCCTACCGGCAATACCACCGCGTGCAGTAAATCATTTTCTTCGTATACCGCGAGCGACGTAGTTCCTCCTCCAATATCAATTAACACTACTCCCAGTTCTTTTTGTTTCCTGGAAAGAGCCGCGATTGACGCGGCTAACGGCGCCAGCACAAGATCGTTTATAGTGATACCTGTTTGTTCCACGCATTTTCCCAAATTTTTAATAAAGGGAGTGGAACCTTCAATAATAGTCGCGTCCACTTCAAGGCGGACACCGTTCATGCCTAAAGGATCCTTAATATTTTTCTGGTCGTCAAGCGCGTAACTTTTAGGGATAATGTGCAATATTTCCTTATTGGCCGGAATAGAAATAGCCTGAGCCGCGTTTATGACTCTTTCCATATCATCTTCTTCCACCTCTCCGTCCGCCCTTCCTACCGCCACTACTCCTTTGGAGCTTTGAGAAGTAATATGGCTGCCTCCGATACTCAGCACCGCGTGCTCTACGGTTACTCCGGAATTTTTCTCCGCTTTTTCTACCGACTCGTTCATGGATTTTGCCGCTTCTTCCAGATCAACTATGACTCCCTTGCGCACTCCCGCCGATTCGGAAACCCCCACGCCGATTACTCTTGGAAGTTCTTCTTTAGGAAAAGACTGGACAATCACCGTTCTCGTGTGAAATGAACCAATGTCAATTCCAACAATGATGTCCTGCTTCGACATGAATGAAAAAATTTATTTTTTTACTCTTTTAGAAATAATACAATAAAAAAAGTCTTCTGACAATTTTATGCTCCGGCAGTTTCTAAAATTCTGAATATATATAGGGAGCAAATATGACAAATCCTACAATGAGAGCTAAAACCGAAGCCATCAAAACGCTCGCCGCCATTAAATCCTTTATAAGTTTCGCGTAGGGATGGACTCTAGGCTTCAGAATATCCACCACTCTTTCCATCACCGTGTTAAACAATTCCATGGTAAGCACGGCGGAAATAACTAAAAACAGCGCTACGGCCTCTCCTTTCGTCACGCGAAAATACACCATTGCCCCCACTACTACCACAGCCATCGCCATTTCGATTTGGAAATTCTTTTCATATTTCAGCACATACTTGAACCCCCTCAGCGCGTGGCTGAAACTTTTCATAAATTGCTCTACTCTTTCCATAACTACCCTGGTTTTTAGCTGGCAGTTTGTAAATCTTAGAAACCAGGAACTAAAAACTACAAACTAAAAACTGACTTAATAATGTTATTTTGCAATTGGAACATTCGAGCTGAATGCTTCATTCCCAGAAGGTGCAACATGCCATGAGCGACCACAACGGCAAATTCTCTCGCGGTGTCTTTTTTATTTTTTTTAGCATATACAGCAATATCATCATAGCACAGTATAAGTTCCCCTAAAAATATTTCCCCGCGGGTTTCTTTTTTCAATTCCCGCGGGTTTTCATATTCTGAAAAAGAAAGAACGTCAGTCACTTCATCGTATCCGCGATATTGCCTGTTCAAAGCTCGTATTTCTTCAGGAGCTACGCACGCCACACTCAGTGAGATATTACGTGAAAAAAGAAATTCATAGTTAATCTGCCGAAGCGCTTCCGTGGCAATGGCAAACAGCAT
Organism: uncultured Bdellovibrionales bacterium; assembly: GCA_964387895.1. Classification (GTDB taxonomy): domain Bacteria; phylum Patescibacteriota; class Minisyncoccia; order Moranbacterales; family UBA2206; genus CAYLWX01. Next base: position 5,701 of record CAYLWX010000020.1, read on the forward strand.
ATTCTTGCTTACGGGACTCTGAGTCAGGTTGTTTAGTTCAAGGCGCAGCTTCATTTCACTCTGTCCCTAATGCTCCGGATCAATGTGTCATCTAAGCTATCGGGCACTACATCTCCGGAAGGATTATGTATGGTAGCTTCATAATACACCATATCCAGCATTTTATTAAAAAAAGACTTCAGAGACTCTTTCTCTTCCTCGCGAAGCTTTATTTTGTATTTTCCGTCCATGCGTTCAATCGCAAAAAAACTTCCGCGAGGAAGTGACAAATCTGAACGATAGTCCAGATATAAAAACACAAGAACCACGCACGCGAAAACAAGAAGAGCGATGATGATATAGAATAGTATTCTCAACGTAAAAATTATGCAAACTTACTTAATTCCTCTTCCACGATAGTTTTCACTATACCTCCCTCGGCCCTGCCTTTCAGCCTGGCCATGGCCTGTCCCATCACTTTTCCTATTTCCGCTTTCGAAGACACGCCCGACTCGGTCATTATTTCCCTTACTGTTTCCCGTATTTCCCGCTCACTCATTTGTTCGGGCAGATAAGCAAGAAGCATTACTATTTCCTTACTTTCCTTTTCCACTAAATCCATTCTTCCTCCAGTTTTGAATTGTTCTACGCTATCTCTTCTTTGCTTTACCGCCCTTGAAATTACTTCCCGCACTTCTTCATCCTCCAGTCCCCCCTCACGTTTCTTTTTTTCTATTTCCACGTTTTTAATCATCGATTGAAGCATGCGAAGCACGTCCCTTTTGGCGGTATCTCCATCTTTCATGGCCCGTTTCAAATCTTCATTGATTTGTTCTTTAATAAACATAACTTTGGAATTTCCAATTCCTAATTTCTAATTTCCAACTCCATTTAGTAAAGTCCGATTTTGAATAATTTGATATTGGAAATTAGGAATTGGAAATTAGAAATTTTAACCTATAATTAAGAGCTTTAGTAAACTCATGCCTTGTTTAATCACGAGGAATTAATTTTTTCTTCACGTTCTTGAAAGTTTCTTCGTCAAATCTTCCCATTTTTTTAAGATTATCTACCATCTTTTTGACTTTTAACTTATACATAGCGCCTTCTCTTAACTCCCTTTTGCTTTTTTTCTCCATTCGAAACCTGGCTCTTCGGGCATTCACTAACACGCCGCTTTGTTGAATGCGGCGGCTAAATCTCCGGATTAAACTCTCGGATGATTCTTTATCCTTTTTTCTTATCTCTATCATAAAAACCTCCCCTCTAAATTAGCTAGTTGTGGTATACTACCACGTTGTCAGCTTTTAATTTCTTTTTTATTAAATCTACCAGTTTGTCTAATGTTACCGTTTCCTGCACGCCAGTGGTCATGTTTTTAATGATAACCGTACCGTCCAATGCTTCCTTCTGGCCCAGAATAAGCGTGATTTCTACTCCCAGTTTGTCCGCGACTCGAAGTTGAGACTTCAACCCTCCTTTGCCAAAGCTCTCCGCCACTAGTATGCCATTTTTTTCCAGATCAGAAAACAGTTTCAGACTTTTCTTTTTTGCCAGCTCCCCCAGCTGCGCCAGAAATACTCTCGGTCTCGGTATCTTGTAAGGCCGGGCTTGCACTCGCTTCATTTCAATAATTAAACGCTCTACGCCCAAGCCAAAACCAATAACCGGCGTGTTTTCTCCTCCCAGCATTTTTACCAATCCGTCATATCTTCCGCCGCCGCCAAGAGAATTTTTTCGCGCTTTTTCATCACCAGACCAAATTTCAAACACTGTTTTCGTGTAATAATCCAACCCTCGCACTAAATGCGGATTAATTACGTATGGTAAGTCAAGCTCGTCCAGATATTCCAGAAGACTCTTGAAATGCGTACGGCACTCGTCGCATAAATGATCTATGGATTGAGGAGCGCTCTCGGTAACCTGGGAACATTTATCCTCCTTACAATCAAGCACTCGAAGAGGATTTGTCTCTATTCTTCTCTTGCAATCCTGACAAAGTTTATTTCTCTTTGATTCAAAATAGTTCACCAACAATTCTATATAATCCTTGCGACACACGGAACATCCTATGGAATTCACCTGTATTTGCATTGATTTAATGCCAAGAGTTTGCACTATTCGAAATGCTACCTGAATCATCTGGGCATCTAAAATAGGATCCTGTTCTCCGAACGCGTCATAATTAATTTGATAATGTTCACGGTATCTTCCCTCCTGGGGACGGTCATATCGATACACCGGACCGCTGGAAAATAGTTTAACCGGCTTAGGAAGCATATTCATTCCATGCTGAATGTATGCTCTCACAATCCCCGAAGTCAATTCCGGCCGCAACGCCACTTTGTCTCCTCCCCGGGTAACAAAGTTATACATCTCTTTTTCTACAATATCCGTGCCTTCCCCCACAGATCTTGTATAGAGATTGCTAAATTCCAGCAAAGGAACATCAATTCTGGAAAATCCATAATCCCGCGCCAGTCTTTCAGACACTCGTCTCACCTGGTCCCAATAGGGCTGTTCTTCGGGCAATATATCCTTCATGCCCCTGATAGGCTGAAGAAGAACCGGCTCAACTTCCTTTTTCGTTTCCCGCGTTTTTTTTGATGCTTTCCTGACTTTCACTGGCTTTCTTTTTACGGTTTTTTTCACAATAGCTTTTTTAAATTTTCTAGGCATAAGAGTAGTAAGATAACTTCTCTTTAATTCCTGGGTTAATTACCATATCAAAACACTGACAATCTGTCCAACGGCCACGCCCTGATAAGTGTTTTTCCAATTACATCCGAAGCTTTTATCGGTCCCCAGGACCTTGAATCAGAACTGAACATTCTGTTGTCTCCCAGCACAAAATACTCGTCTTCCTTGAGCGCCACGATATTTTCACCGGTTGTTTTAACATTATTGGAGAGATAATTCTTCTCGTCCAACATAAGTCCGTCCGGGTTTTCCTTGTTGTAGATAGTCACGTTGCCGTCTTTCACCTGCACCTTTTCTCCCGGAAGTCCGATAACTCTTTTTATGAAAAACTGTCTTCGATCTTTAGGATATCGAAACACTATCACCGACTGCCTCTCGAGTTGTTTAAACGGATTAAGGGTAAAGATATGAAATCCGTCAACAGCAGCAACTGTTCTTTTATAGCCAAATTCATTTACGATAAGATACTCCTTATTTTCAAAATTAGGCTCCATGGATGCCCCCTGCACGAAGAAAGGCTGGAACAGGAAGACGCGTATGGGCACAATAATAACTAACGCTAAAGTAAAGATTTTGATAATCTCCCATATAAAACTGCCTACCCCCGAATAATCTTCCTGAAAATCGTCGTAAGAATCTCTTTCATTCATGTGAGTTAGTCTACCAGAAAATTCACGCCTTGGCAAGGGAAAATTTGGCTTTAAATAAGGCTCAAGTTTGACCGCTACTCTATCTTTCGGGTATGATAAAACAATGAGAAGGAAATATAGGAGCAACCATAGCCTTTCTGAGGACAAAAACTACGTATCTTTCGAGCGTACCTCAGGAGAAGATGGCAGGAAAAACCTCTACACAGGAGAAGTATTTTACAGGCCTCGTAAAAAAAGAGGAGCTTTTTTTTATTTGAAATCAGCATTACTGTGGATCTTCCTTTTCTCCTTAAGCATAGGAATTTCTTACGGATCTTTTATCGCCTGGAAAATTTATTCTACGGGAAAAAAAGTAAACTCGGACAACAATGAAGAACACTCTTTCCTGGGAACTGTGGAGTCCCTGGTAAGCGACAGGGATATCGCGTTGAAAAAATCTTCCGATGGCAGAACTAACATCCTTCTTCTTGGCATGGCGGGAAAAGGAAAACCAGGGACTCACCTTACCGATACTATCATGATCGCCAGTGTGAATGAAAAGACAAGCCAGGCTGCGCTTCTTTCCATTCCGCGCGATTTCTATGTGAAAATAAACGATGTGCCATTTTCCAATAACGTGTCGCCGCGCTACGCCTTGCAAGCTAAAATTAATTCATTATATCAATACGGTCTTACCCATGGAGGAAATGATCCTAAAAAGGCGGCGTTATTAGTTGCCGACGTAGTAACAAGCATTACCGATCTTCCTATAGATTATTATGTTATTCTTAATTTCGACGGTTTTGAAAAAGTTATAGACGAACTGGGAGGCATAAATATTATAAACGAAAGAGACATCTACGATCCTAAATACCCGGGACCCAACTACGGATATGAAACATTTGAGCTTAAGAAGGGATTTCATCTTCTGGACGGAAAAACGGCCCTAAAGTACGCCCGAGAACGCCATAATGATCCGGAGGGGGATTTTGGAAGAGCGAAAAGACAACAAGTTATCCTGCAAGCCGCCAAAAATAAACTCTTCTCTCTTGGCACCCTGCTGAACATGTTTTCTTTAAATGATATATTTAACGCGTTAGGAGACAATATTCGCACCAACATCGCTTCAGAAGAAATCGGGGAATTTCTTCAATTGGCAAAAAAACTGGATACGCAAAATATTAATAACGTAGTTCTTGACGCGTGGAACAAAGACAGTCTTCTGAAAGTTTCCCATGTGACATTCCAGAACGCTCGATCTTTTGTGCTTGTTCCCCGGCTGGGAGAAGGAAATTACCGTGAAATACAACACCTGGCTCAGAATATTTTTGATCTGAATACCCTCCAAAGGAGAAGGCAGGAAATCGCGAAGGAAGACGCGAAATTGTTTTTAATAAACAAAAGCGGAAATACCAGGCTGACTGCCACACTGCAAAAACTGCTGGGAGAAAATCTGGAGTATAAAAATATATCAACGCCAAATAGTTCTTTTGTTTCTCGGCAGAAAAATACAGAGTCGCGCACCACCGTGTATGACTTTACGGAAGGAACCAAGCCGTTTACTTTGGACGAATTAACCAAGAACTTTTCCGCGTCTCTTTCTCCCGGATCCGACCTTCTTTTGGAGGAATTCCAAATCAGGGAAAATCCTGATATTATACTGGTAGCCGGAGAAGACTTAATTGAAAAGCATGCTGCTGAAGAAGGTACCCGGGAGGATTTGGAAAATGAAAGAGACAATGAAGAATACCTGGAACTTACAAAAAATTTATGAAACTTATTATCGGCTTGGGAAATCCCGGGCAGGAATACGATGCTACGCGGCATAATATCGGATTTATGGTGCTCGACGAATTGAGAATTAAATGGAACTTTCCCGTGTTTGCGTTTCAAAAAAAATTCAACGCGGAATTATCCAGGGAAAAACTCCCACAGGGAGATATCATCCTGGTAAAACCTCAGACCTTCATGAACGCGTCCGGAGAATCCGTAAAAAAACTGCTGGATTTCTATAAACTCACTCCCGAAGATATTTTGGTTATCCAGGATGATTTGGATATTTCCACGGGAAGTTACAAAATTGCCACTACCTCATCTTCCGCCGGACACAATGGCGTGCAAAATATTATCGACCAGCTTGGCACGCGGGAATTTAAACGTATCCGCGTCGGTATCGGCCAGGCAAAAGAAGAGGCTCTTGTATGCCGAGTTGACGCCCATGATTTTGTGCTGGGAAAATTTTCGAAAGAAGAAACGGAGAAGATAAAATCTATAGAATCTTCAATTCTGGAGGAAATTGAAAAAATCATATCATCGTAGAGACGCATTGCCATGCGTCTCTACGATTTATTCCTAAAAATTCAAAAGGATCCGCCGAAGCTTCTTCGTTGGATCCTTTTGTTTCATAATTCTACGCAGTCCTGGCTATCGTAGAAAATCTTCTCGCTCTTGGGCACTTCGTATCTCTCCAATTTAGAATGAAGATATACGTGTACCACCGTCAATGCTGTTATAGAAAATATTATTGCTAAAACAACCACGAGAATTGCTAAAAGTCCGACTTTTTTGCTGAACTTCACCTTTTCATTCATCGTAACTCCCTCCCTGGTAGTGAATGTAATGTAAGGAACTACTCCTGTTTCATGATTTTATTTTTACCATAGTCATGATAAAAATAAAAGCCCACTGGTTTCCTATAAATGAAAAGAATCCCTGGCGTTGCCTTGGATTCTTTTTTATGAGTCCAATTCCGTTAGCGCCCTGGGCGCTCGGAATTCTCTTATAGTAATTTTCCCGACTTTTGTTTTATCGCTTACGCGAAAGGCAGTTGCGGGTTCCGCCAAACATTTCCAAGAGTGTTTAATTATTTCCGCTCATTCCAAGAATATTTATAATAACCTCCAACTTCGCAAGGTTAGCACCCTCGCGAGCCCATGCGTCCAGCTCTCTCACTACCTTATCCTCAATAAATTCATCGAGAATAAAATAGATAATTCTTCTAACAGCATCTTTCTCTTTGAGGATTTTTTCTGGAGAGTGAGCATGAAATAACCCTCTTAACTGAACGATTCGACTGTCCCCCCATCTAAAGAGTTCTTTTCGGTCTATTCTTTGAAACTGTTCCAGCGTAACAAGAGCACTAGCAAAGATATTGTTTAAAAAGACGTCAAGCACCTCCTCTCTACTCTTCTTTTTTTTCATCTCACTTATCATACCCTGATAAAACTCCCTGTGAATCCTTTCCATTGTCCTCTGAACAATAAAATCAGAGAACACTTCCAGGATTTCTTTTCGTTTCATTTTTCATCTCCTCTACTCGTCATTTATGTCTAAATTATCAAAGTATACCTCATAAAGAGAAGGGTCTTTTTCCACCTGCTCCGTCGCCCAACGTAATAGCTCTTTTGTTTCCTCCTCTGTCAAGAGTTTCGCAATCTCTTTCCACTCATAAAGAGCATATTCATAGCCGTCATAGAGGGCGCCGCTCTTTATATTTCTAACGGTAACCGCCTGCTCATAGCATTTTAGTTCGAGTGCTAAACTCCTTGCTCTCACTAAGAATGCTCTGTGTTCCAGAGCCTCTTGAGTATCTGGATAAAAAACCTTGCCATACTTCTTGAACCAATTATTCCATTCTCTTCTTCTCCTTTCTAGCATTTCAGCCTCTTTTTTGAATAGAGGTTTTGGAAACAGAGGATCATCTTTTCTTTTCAGAAAATCATTATATCTATCCTCGCTTTCCCTCATTGTAATTACTAATGATATCGCTCTTTGAAAAAGTTTATCCTTATCCATTGTTGCCTCCTTCTTTAATTTGGCAGTTAGTTTTTGATTGATTCAGTTTACAAAGATCCAATAATGGTTTATAGCATGTTTTTTGTTATATGTAAAATTTCTACGTTACTAAAAAAATTATTCTGATTTCTCTAAAAATTCTTTTACACTTTTTGTAAAATCTTCAAAATATTTCTCGCCTGTATGGATAAAATTATGTATTTGCTTCCAACGTATATCCAAATATTCATGAGCCAGCACATTGCGTAGTGATGCCCATTGTGAGAGCTGTTCTGATGTGGTTTGAGAAAAGACTGGTATAACACTCACATATTCAACAATTTCCCGATACGTTGAAGGTACGGCTTGCTTTTCACTCGCCAGCACAGTTTTGCAAATATCAATCGTCGCGTTCATCAAATTTTCAACCCATCGTTCCACTTCCCTTCTTTTTGCCCTGTCACGCTCGTACTCATGCTGGGTCATATCTTTAAATCTGCCTGCGTCCTGCAATTCAGAATCAAGAAAGATTAACCGCTTGTTCAAGATATCTCGGTCTTCCTGGCTTAAGGAATGAGAACGCCAGTACACTTCGGCATATTCTTCTACTGTCTGTCGATAATCTTCCGCTTCCTGTGTAACCCGAAGCATAAACTCTAAATATAATCTTCTGTTTTTTATCACTAAGGGCGTTCCCGCAATGGCCGGAGCCGCTACACTGGAAGCTATACGGTTAAGCACCACAAGATCTACCACGTCAGTTTCAAGAATATCCATCATATCTTTCCATACATTATTTTCCTCCGGATACTCCCCTTCCTTCTTTTCCCATTCAATCTCTCCGGAATTAGTTTTGAAGTAAACAGCAATATCCCAATCAGAAAGCCTGCCGGATGTCTTCTTTGCCCGCGAACCAAATAAAAATGCCATCGAGATATCTTCGCGATTTTGAAAATAGGTTTTTAATTTTTCAAGTTTGTTATCCCGCATATTTTTTGGCCATTCTTCATTAGCAGTCTACAAGAATATTAAGAAATTGAAAAGCCCTGAACCAGGCTTGCTTCATATAAATGAAAAGAATCCCTGGCGTTGCCTTGGATTCTTTTTTATGAGTCCAATTCCGTTAGCGCCCTGGGCGCTCGGAATTCTCTTATGATATATATTCCCGACTTTTTTAGAGTGGCGCGGGTTCCACTTTTTTACCGTCTAGGCTTCCGGATTAAAACCTTCAGCCTCTTTTTCCCACTCGGACTCCTGTCTGTCCCACTCCTTTTCACAGGCAGGACAAACTTCATGCTTTCTAAGCGCGGAGTCCAACTCCTCTACTTTTTCTCCGCACGCACGGCAACGTCCGCGAGCTGTTCTCCTTTCGGCTGCCATCTCCTTCGCGAAGAACCATAAGGTGAATTCTTCGCAGTAAGGAAGAGCTGCCGAAAGAACCAGCCCTAACTGGCTTCCAACTTCGAACGCCTCCGGGTTTTCCTTCTCAAGGATCTCCGCGAGACGCTTTACACGTCGTTGGAGAATCTCAAGATCCTGCTTTCTTTCTTTCCCTCTTCTCTCTTCCATTTTTGTCCTCCTTTTTTAGTTAGCGCCGGCAAAATTACCGGCAGAGATGGTGCCCCGCATGATTCTCGGCGCACATCTCACACACCAGCACAGCCGGCTGGTCGTCCGCGCTACAATCGTAGCACACATACATGACAAGCGGGTCCTCTTCCCTCTTGCAGTCGGAGCAGTGATAGACTCGCTCATGTTCCTTCTGTTGCTGCGCCTGATCTTTTTTTTCCATCTTTATTTCTCCTCTTCAGGAATGGACACATGGCACACTTAGCAGTTCACAGGTCGCGGAATATCACCCTTTGTGCTTTTTCAAAGCTCTCCCCGCTTTATCCCAACCTCATTTCGCCTTGCGCTACTTTGAGGACCGACGCTTTCGTCCACCACTGGGCGGGCTTAACGGCGTTCGGAATTTTATGGGTTCCACAGGATACTCCCCTTTCGGGGTTAAGCGCTAACCCCGCCGCTTCTCCACGCTAGAGTGCCGCCAGCGAAGGCACGAGAAGGGTTAACTTCTCCCATATACCACTCTCATACGGAACAAGAGTGATGTCAGGAGAAATAATCCTATTCCCGCCTTCGTCTACCCTGTCAAAAAACAAAGTAGACTTTTCCTCCGCCAGGTACGCTCTCACATGAAGATCATACGCGGTCCGAGCGAACCTCCCCTTGTCTGCCTCCTCTGATTCCAGAGAACGCATAACCACAACCGGATCAGCTGCCTCCTCTCTCAAAAGCCATTCTAAAATTGGCTTAAGGTAGATTCGGCTTGCCGACGGCTCCAATACTTTGGAGCCCGGATAATTCGCGAGAAGGATTTTGTATGCCTCCTCTTGAACCTCTCCAGTGAAAACGAAGATGTCCCCTTCTACCGGCGACATTCCATCTTCGTGGTCAGGCATTCCTTCCAGAATCTTCAGAGACTCGCTGTTGCACGCGTGGATAACATAAGCCCGAGGCGAATAGGCTCGATCTATATTCTTCCCCTGCGCGCAAAGCAATTTCCGAAGGGGTCCGGGTCGGAATTGGAGTTCCACCATTAGTATCACCTCCTTTCGTGTCCAATCTAGCAATGGTGGGAGCTAGATGGGAATAGAGAAAAAATAAAAACCACCACCTTCCAACGAAATATTTAAACCGCTTAATGGTTTTCAATTTCAAAATTCTAAAAAAATATAACTGATGGATTTTAAATTGAAAACTTTTTCCTAAACGATCTAAATGTTTCGTTGAAAGTTTTTTGGGATTATTGTTGTTTTAAAGAACCTTCTCTTCTCTGAATCCGCTAACTCGCGTTAGCGAACTCGGAAAATCGAGGGAGTTAATCCTGCTTTCATCGCAAGATTAACTCCCAAAAAACCTAAAGAACAATTGAGGTTATTTCAAGCCTGGCTTCTCGAGCGCCCTTTGCCCACTACCTCTAAGTGGGTTTGTTTCGGGATGTCGCTCGAGGCCCTATTTTTGGCAGGAAAACTCACTGCCAATGAGAGGTTGTTTCCCTCTTGATTCCCAACTACCTCAAAGTTGGGAGAGGGCGGACTTTACGCGCGCTGTCCTTCGCGCGCGCCCGTCCGGAGGAGGTGCAGGTC
>CAYLWX010000021.1:0-569 GCA_964387895.1 uncultured Bdellovibrionales bacterium
AAAAAGCATTGGATTAAGTTGTGTGTCTAGGATTAATTATTTAGGGACAGGTCTATTATTCAGCGCGTTTTTGATTAGCGGACTTTTTCCTTCAACTTCTTCCATTAAATTTTTCGCGCTCTCAAATGGCTGGCTTTGTTCCAGTTCTTCAAAATCGGCCATTTCAATATTATTCAAGTGAAACAAATCAATTACTGCTTTATACCATTTCTTATCCCTCTCTCCATTCTCTTTGGCCTTCAATCTTGCTTCTTCGGGAGATAAACTGTAAAGCGCCTGATAATTGGTTTCCTGGATCGTATCCACCACCATGAACTTAACTTTTTGACCCTGGTTATTGAGCCAGAACAAATACCCCAGCGCGTCAACGGGTTTCAGATGCATCTCATGTTCTTTCGGCAACAGACTGCTTACGCCTACCGGCAGGGATATTTCTTTTTGCGTCCTGGGAATTTCCGGCTGGTAATTTCGCAATCCCGAGCGAATTTCTTTTATAAAATCTTTGGGAAGTCTGGCGGATTCATGACCAAAGATAATCCGCTCTAATTTTTGCTCCAGATTTTTCTGAT
>CAYLWX010000021.1:609-15249 GCA_964387895.1 uncultured Bdellovibrionales bacterium
AAGTTTTTCTATTTTTTTTACGAGGGGTTCAAAAATAATTCTGGCTTCTTCGCTTCTCCGTTTCGTGTTTTCGGCTATTTGCGGATCAAGATATTCTACCGCGAACCGATAATGACTGCCGTCTTCGTCGTATATCCTTTTAAAATTTTCAACGTCTCTTTGGATTCGATAGCTGTCATATCGCTTGAGCCTCTCCCTGTGCTGTTTTACTTCTTCTTCGTATGCTGCTTTTTCTTCTTCACTTTCGAAAAATTCATCATCCCTTGAAAAAAGATATTCGCTTTCATCGTAAAGTTCCCAAATCAAATCTTCCACGTCATCGTTTTTCCCATTTATCTCTAAATTCTTTTCGATCTATATTTTCTCTTGCTTCCCTGACTTCGCGCGCCCGTTCTTCCATATATTCCTCCCGCATTTCCTCTTCTTTATTAGCGATGTCTATTCTCACGTGGTCTATTTCGGCGAGCATATGGTTTATTTGCTCCGCGACTTTTTTTATCTCTTCAATCGCCTTCGCGGTTGTTTTTTGTTTTTTATATAACTCACCCGTCACTTCTTCAATTATTTTTTCTCTCCTATCGCCCGCCTTCTTGATTTTCTCGTGTATTTCTTCCAATACTTCAATCGATCTTAAAAGTACGGTTTCCACTGCTTCTTTTTGATCAATCTTTTTTTCATAAAAAATTTCTTCGCATAATCGCGAAGCTTCTTTAATTTTTTGCTTTTCGTTTTCCACAAAACGAGTGCATCGGGCAACCAAACGACCGGCCAGTTCCGGAAAATTACTTAAACTTTCATGTATAGCGTCAACCGCCGCACGCGTCTTCATCTCCTCATGCGACGCGACGGGAAACATTAATTCAGCCTCTTTATTTCTCGCAAGGCTGTTTTCTTGTTTCAAGTTTTCCCCCGGCCGTGGAATTACCGGCATACCGATTTCTCTGTTCATACTGTTCTTTTATCGACGTATTACTATTATACCCCACCTCTACGTTCTCATCCACCCGAAAATATCCTGGAAATTAACTGAGGGGTCGCAGAGTTTCTTCTGCACAATTAAGCCATAATCTGGTAATGAAAAGGACATCTCCTCCCCCGCGCGTTGCGCGAGTTTGAAGATGTCCCTTGGAAAGTCTATACTACTATTTGTTTCCGGTGTAGATGATTCTTCCGTTTTGCTGGTCCAGCCTCACGTTCTGGCTGAACTTCCAGCCCTCGAATCCAATGTTGCACCACACAAGGGTCCCGTCCTTTTTCTTGATGACAACGTTTCCATTGTCATCAGGATCGAGTCCCGGAATGGTCACCACTACAGGCAAAATTGGATTTCCGTTGGTGTTCCTGGGAAGGACAGCGACAGCGGTACTGCCGTCTCCCCATCCCTTCTTATCGGAACTCCAGCGAAAGTCCTGGATATCAGCAAGGTTCACCCCAGAGATGAACCCTTTCACTTGCTGGTCACTGCCAAGACGAATCTCCAGTTTTCCTCCCGTAAAATCCATCCTGGACTCTTGTGCAACAGGAGGAGGAGTGCCGCCCCCGCTGCCGTTAAACCGGACTAGCCCCGATATTGTAATCGGGACTCCGCGGAAGTTCCACCTTGCCGGATCGAAAGCGAGAATTTCTCCGCTTTTTAATTCGACATTCCATATCCCGCCCTGTTCCTCTTTTTCGGGCGTTCCAGTGATAACCGCGACAGCCTGGGTTGGACTAATCGAAGTGATGACAGAAGTTCCCGCGTCCATAACGCTTCCGTCAAAGTTAATCGACTTCATATCATCCAGCCTGACGGATCTTCTTTTCAAAAGTCCGTCAAATAAACCGTCGACAAATCTGGCGCCATTCCTTGTGCCGACCCTGAACACAATGATGTGCTTGCTCGTCGGCGCACTGGACGGCTCGATAACAATCGTGCCAGACTTTACCGCGGCCAAACCGGTAGCGGAAAAGATAGAGAAAAACAATACTGCCGCAATGAAACCCCACACTTTCTTCATGTCATCTTCCTCCTCATAAATAACATTTTGAATCTTTTGCCCATCGGGCGTTTTACTGCACAACATAACAAAGAACTGACTTTCTTGTATACAGCCTTACCGAAAAAATGTCAAATATTTTAGGGCTTACGCGTTTGACTTTCTTTTATGTCATTCCCACGTAGGTGGGAATCCAGGAGCATACCACGAGTTATCCAATAATAATCCAGGTATAGAGCAAAAAGAGTCAAAGCTAGTCTCATTGTATATTTCACCTCGCCCATTGAATCCTGGATCCCCGCCGGAGTTTACCCTCGTGAAGACGGGGGCGGGGATGACAAACGCGTAAGTCCTGTACTTATTAACAATTTAGCAATTTAACCATGTAACACTTTAATAATCTCCATAAACTTCCGGTAATATACCTCCCGATCAAAATTTTTCGCCCGTTCCAGGGCGTTGCGGGAAAATAAGATGCGCAGTCCTTCGTCTCTCACCAGGAGAGAAATTTTTTCTTTCAACTCCTTCTCATCCCGGCATATATATCCCGTCGCGTTGTCTCCTACCACTTCTCCGTATGCTCCCGCGTCATAGCCCACAAAAGGTTTTCCGTTCTGCATGGCCTCCAGCGCCACCAGCCCGAACGTTTCCGGAAGACGCGAAGCAGAAACCACAAAAAGAGAATTCTTTATATACCTCGCAAGCTCCCTGGGGCGTAAAAATCCCGCATACCTTACATTTGAATGAGACGGAATTTCCAAGCCGTCTTCGATTGTTCCCGCCAGATACAGACTCACTTCCGGCATGGACTTAAAAATTTTTATCAACGCATTCACGCCTTTTTCCCGGGAAAGCCTCCCGAAATGAAGCACGTATTTCTCCGGCAATTTCACCGCCCCTTTTTCATTCCAATCTTCCATAGAAAAAAAGTGGGGCAGAACGACAATTTTTTCCTCTTTCATTCCGTTCCGGATAAGCTTCTTTCGCGTAAATTCGCTGGGGACTATGTAGCAGTCAATATGCCGATCGTATATATCCAGCCATTGATGAAATATAGTTTCCAACACCACCAAAAGACTTTTCCAAAAAGAATTCTTGAATCCCTTGTCCTTTATAAATTGCCAATACCTGTCCGGCGCGGCATTGTTCCATTCCTTCCCGTGACTTAACAGCAAATAATTGGGACAAATAAGCTTATAATCATGCACGGTCATAATAATCGGAATGCCTCTTTTCTTAATTTCCGGAAGGATAGAAGGAGAAATTTGATGGTAGATATTATGAATATGCGCGATATCCGGCTGAAAATCATCCAGAAGTTTTTTGACGTTTCTTCTGGCTTCGAAAGAATAAAACATCCGGCCTGCTCCTTTTATTTTTTGCCACAAAGTATCCTCCGGACCATACCCAACGTAGCTCACAAAATATTTTTTCCACGCGGAAAAATTGTTCTTGTCATTCTCCATCGAAAACACCGCCACTTCATGGCCTTTTTCCCGAAGCAAGCGCGTCACGTCCAAAAAGTGCTTATCAGCGCCGCCTTTGATGTAATGGAATTTATTTATCTCTAGAATTTTCATACTTGTGTTTAAAATTCAAAATATTTTGGATTTTTGATTTTGATAATTTGGATTTGTTTATGATTTAGATATTAGAATTTAGGATTTTCAGTCTAATTATTTTGCGAATATCATTAAATAATATCTGATTTTCCCATAACCACCAACGCTTTTCCAACTCCCAGGCTTATCCAAAAAAAAATACTCAATAAATTCGTCTCCAAATACGGCTGGAATATGAACGCGACGAGATATACGCCAAGTATGCTTAATATGGAAAGATGATACCATTCGCACGTATTTTTCCTGGCATGCCGGATGAGATCCGAAAGAGAAGTCCAGATAAAAAACAAAAATAGCCCCACTCCCGCGACGCCGAGTTGGATGAGCAGGGTAAGATAAGAATTATGCAGATTTTTTACTTCCACGAAATCACGGTAACTTCCCAACTCAACCGATATTCTCTGCCCCGTGCCGATTCCGAAAAAAGGACTGTTTTTGTACCGCTCATACGCCGCGTGCCACACCACGCTTCTCCAGGCGTAACTCTCGTCTCCGGAAAGGGAGGAAAGCGTCTCGATCCGCTCGGAAAATGCCTGCGTTACTTCTTGCCCCACGGTATTTAATCGCGATTGGGGAAAAAGCGCCGCGGCGTAAAACGCGACTATTCCCATTGCCGCTCCCGCCAGAAAAAAATTTCCGACCATGCGTCTGGCAACTTTTTTCTGTGGTAAGTGAAGAAAAAAATACGTTACCGCGCCGGAAATCGCCAGCGCGATCCAAAGGTGCCGCATCATCGTCCCCGCGATTCCCGCCATCCATACTCCTGCTAACGCGTACCACCCCCGACGAAATCGATTGCCCCCGTTCTGACTTTCACCGGGCCCGCATGCAAGATAAAGCAGGGCGGGAATAAGAATAAGCGACAAATATAACCCGTGCGTGAAAGCAAGCGTGCGAATTCCCGTCGTTGAAAGCGGCGTGTATTCGCTCCACAATCCTTCCCCGCACGCGATGCCGATAAGGACAAACACTACTATTCCCAGTGCTCCCAAAAAGAAAAATCGGACGATTTTTTCCACATCCTCTTTTGAATTAATAAGCCAGAGTGAAAGAAAATACAAAAGACTGTAGAAAGCATAATTTTTGAGCGTGGAAAAAGACGCGGCAACATCTGATCCCAAAAAATAGACACTTACAAAAAAGTACACACCGTTAAGCGCCATGAACGCCGCCAGCGCTCCCGCGGACTTTCCCTTTAACTTATCCCAAAAGATACGCAAATTCCCGTTTGCTATAATCTGTCTTCCTATTCCCGCCATAATCCCCAGCATGACAATATCAACCGGATATATTTTGTATTCATTCTTCCCCAAAAACACCGTCTGCAAAGTGAAAAATCTTTCAAAGAGCATGGTGAGCGCTATCATTGCCAACAGTCCGCTTTGAGGATATTTCACAGACAGCGCCACGCTCACTCCCATCGCCAGAAGATATAGGGGCCAGACAAACCCCACAGCAAGGCCGGCCGCGATAAAGACAGCGACAAAAAAAATAATAAAAAGCGCGTAGGCTTGTGGGGGGTCGGAAGTGATTTTTTTAATAAAATCTTTCATGTATATGACTTACGAATTTGTCATCCCCGCGTAGGCGGGGATCCATGATCCAGTGAGGAAAACAAGATAAATAATGAAGCTGATTTTAGTTCTTCTCACTCTGTAGCTGGATTATTATAGGATAACTATATGGTATTATCCTGGATTCCCGCCGGAGTTTACCCTCGTGAAGACGGGGGCGGGAATGACATATCTTGCAAGTTCAGGCGTCTCGCCTGAACTTTTAGTTTCTGACAAGCTATAGACTGCCAGAAATCCAAGGTTCAAGCGAGACGCTTGAACCTGCCTTAGGTTAATCTAATCATGAAAATCATTTAATCAGAAAAATCAAGGTTCGGACAATAGTATCACTCTCCCCAAAAATAATCAAGCCCCGCTTTGCACGCAAAGCGAGGCTTGGATTTAAGCTCGTTGAGCTTTCGGAGGGCTGACCAGCCCTCTATTTACAAACAAACTTTCACCCTCTCCTGTCGGTGCAATCCACACCGATTCCGGGTCCGGTGGCAGTATATTCATCAATCCTCATCCATCGGACCCCTCTCCATGGATCATTGACAGGAGGATTCGGCATCCTGGCAGTGAAATTAAATCCATACTCAGGCTTGCCTCCATTTTCCGGCGGCGGACAATTAAAGCTGGTTACTGCCTCCAGGTCGTCAATTCCGCCCTTCCGAAGCTTATAAAGCTGGACGTTGAGGAGCGTCCAGCCTTCAGTAGGCATCCCGATATTCGCCGTGTTGCCACTTCTGCTAGGCAACTGCGACATCGGGATTACGACCGAATGATCTTCTTCCTCCTGTGCTGATGCAACACCCCAGAAACCCGCAAGAAAAATCACTCCTGCCAGAAAATACCTCAGAAACTCTTTCATCTGCCTTTTCCTCCTTTTATTGAGAGTTGCATTTTTACCTACCGATTTTCTTTCGAATAATCACCTCCCTTCTCCGTGAAAAAATGCTTTACCCCAAATTGAGGGCCAATCGAATGCTGCTTCCACTCGAATGAGCGATCACTGGATTTGCCGCTTTCGCTCTTTTTATGGAGAAGCCAGAATTTGTATTCTCCTTGCACACACTGGCTTTTAGGTATTTCCCCAAATTCCCTTTGAGGCTCTGGAGAAACCAGAGGTTTTCCATTCTGTTCATACAATTTCTGGAAATACGGCGCGAACTCAATCTTTCCATCGCGGAAGCAGTATAAAAGGTAAGAAGCAAAAGCCAGCGCAAAGATGCACGTAATCACAGAAAAAACTGAAGCGATTTTTTTCTTCATCTTCCCTTCTCCTCTTTTGTGAATCTGAATTTATACATTTGTCATTCCCGCCCCCGTCTTCACGAGGGTAAACTCCGGCGGGAATCCAGGAGCATACCAGGTAGTCATCCAATAATAATCCAGATATAAGGCAAGAAGAGTCAAAATTAGCCTCTACTGCATATTTCACTTAGCCCGTTGAATTCTGGATCCCCGCCTCCGCGGGGATGACAAAAAAATAATCTGTGAAATCAGTCCCGATTACTCGGGATCAGTGCGAATCAGTGGTTTAAATTTAAAAGGAGCCGACAGGTCATAGTACTATGTACTATGTTTTCTGTCAAGCTCCGTATAATGCCTCAATGATGTGATGATATATTAAGAACTTTTAATCAAAGGACTTTGGGTCGATATGGTCTATGTCCTTATCGCCCGAATCCTGTGTGTTTTCTGTATGAAGGGTTCCTGCTTCCGCTACTGGAACAAGGTTTCCTTCTTCAGTCTGAATTTCAGGCTGAACATGGATTTCTGAACCTTCATGCTCTACCCTAATGCCAGACTTATACAACTCTTGGTGTTCTTCCTCTTCCGATTGGATAGATTCTTCCTTCGGAGTTTCTTCCGGCGCAGTTTCTATCTCTTCTTCTGGAAGAGTGAAGTCTTCAGGAGATCCAGGCTGGATCACCTTGATCGACTTCTTGTTTCTCTCATAAAACCATCCCTCTATAATCGGCTTCCCCTCAAGCCGGCATGTGCCCGTAATAGTCTGGATTTGGGAAAGTTTGATTCCCGCTTCCCGAAGCACGTCCGATCGGAAGGGATAAAACTTCACACCCGGACCGCAGAAGAGGATTTTTTTCCATCCCACTTCCGCGTTGAACTGGAACATGGGAAGACGGTGCCACCGTTCATAGCCCATCGCTCCAACCAGCTTTCCGCTCCAATTCTTGGTGAAGTTATGCCTCCAATACAGGCCCGCCACAACGGAATCCTGCTTGTCGGCCGTTACCCCCGCAAAGTTAGATTTCATCTTGCGCCGGAGATCCAGCCAGCCTTCTCCAAAGATTCCGTATGAATCTTTGAGATTGCCGTACTCGGCCTCTCCGTACGCCCCGGCTCGTATGGTTCTCTGTGTCGCCCTGAATCCGCTGCGGTCATTTTCTCCCCTGAACTTCCGGTACACGGGGATCCTCAGCTTCAACTGTCGCTGAGTATACTCGTAGCGGCCGTTCTCATCCGTTCCGACCTTATACTGCTTCCCTCCGAATTGCGGACCGATACTGTACTCCCGCCACTCGAAGGAAGAATGAAGTTTGACGTCTCCGCTTCCGTAACTTCCAAACGCGCCTATTCCCCAAAAAGTGCCGTCGCACTTTCCCGTGCGGCTCCGCAGCCAGGCCATGTACTCACCGTACACGTACTGGCTTTTAGCCACGTCATTTGTTCCCCAGAAAATTCCTCCGATCGGTTCATGCTCCTGGGAAACGCACTCCGCCACTTTTTTCACTCTTCTTTTGGGCGGTGGCGGAGCTTCCGTTACCGGAGGCGCTGGAGGCGCGACAGGCGGAGGAGGAGCAATTTCCGGCGGTTGTTCCGGCGGTAATTGCGTCACAGGCGGAACAGCTGGCGGGATTATTGGCGAAGGAGGAACCTGCTGGTTTTTAAAATTGACCGATTTGGTTTCCCCTGCTCGCAATGTTACCGTTCCATCCGGAGGCAACACCGCGAATTTCACCCACTGCGGGTGATCCGTCTCTTCTACCTTATAGGTTCCCGGATCCAGCTCTATTTTCTTGTAACCGCTGGAATCTATCGTTACCTCTATCCTGCCGCCGTTTGACAGGTCGGTAATGATAAAGGTAAACGCCGGAACCGGAAGAAGATTCCCTTCGGTATCCCGAAGCCGCTTTCCGTCATCACTGCTGAATATCTCTTTGGTGATTTCCAGCCAGCTTTTCTTCGGTTTCACCACTGGCGGAGGAGGCGGCAAAGGCCTGAAAGTGATCGCCCAGTTTCCGCAAGCGTATGCGAACGTGAGGATCACTTCCTCACCTTCAAATTCCACCGAATACCGCTCCGCCTTTCGAGGCACTTTATTCTTTCTGACCCACTTTGGGTCCCATGCCTCTTTAATTCTTCTTCCTACGACAGTTTTTCCTTTCTTGGTGGACACCATGAGGTCAAAAACTTCTCCCTTCTGGATGTCCTTCAGAAAAAACTCTCCCTTCCTGATCTTCTCTTCAAATACAGGAATCAATTCCCTGTATTTGGTGTTCCCCAACATCGCCACGAGCGCTTCATGAACATTCTCCATCTCCCGCGCTCTTTTGATGTTGCCCTTATAGGCATTCTTCCCCGGATATCTCCAGAGAGAGAACCCGCCTCTGGAAGGCTCCCATTCTTCTTTCACTTTAGCCTTCGCAGGTTTTTTCGCCTTCCGCCTACCCTTTTTGACTTCAGTCTTTTCAGATTTCTTTTTCTTCTCCAGTTTTTTAGCCTTGCCAGGTTTCTCTACTTTCTTCGTAATTGCGGATTTCCGGATCTTCAGTTTCTGATCTTTGTAAATTTTATCTGGGTCTTTAAGCTTGTTGTCTTCCGCTATTATTTCCTTCTTCATGCCATACTGTATGGCAATCCCCGACAAAGTCTCTCCTTTTTTAACTTTATAAAGAAGATACTTTTCAGGTTCAGGTACAGGCGATACAGGTTTATGTTCAGGCTTAGGTTTCTGCTTAGGCACAGGTGGTACAGGTCTTGGTGTGGGTTTAGGTATTACCGTTTTTGGCGCTTTCGTGACAATTGGAGCCGCAACTTTTGGCGTACTCCTCTTGTCATAGTAACTCTTTGTCAGCACGGCAGCGCCGGCAACAAGAGAAAGCACCGTGAGTGCCAGAATAATCAGCACTCCCTTATCTCTCATTTTGCCTCACCCCTTTCTTCTCAGAAAAGAATTAGATGTTACTTTTCTGCGTTTACCTTGCCATTGCTTTTCTTCTCCATTTTCTCGATCTTTTCAAGAAGATCAAGATTTATCATGTTAAGTTGCCTTACATAAGCCCTTAACACTGCTGAAGAATACTCAAATGACAACGCCATCTCCCTTCTGTTTACTTGTGAATCAAAATCAAACCCTAAGGAAGGAACACGTCCCGAGTATACTTCCAGTATTTTTATAGCGACATCAGTCAATGTCGCTACTGGACTTAGATACAAAGTAGGGTTACTCCCCAAGAGCTTCTCTGAACGAGAATATTGGGGATTAATACCTGCCACCTCTTGAAGATTCTTCTCCTGTATTTCCCGCATCCCTTCTTTCGTAAGCTGGGGATATACCGTTTTCAGGTATTCTTCCTGCTCACGTCCAAGTGGACACAGAAATTTACCGTTTGCGTTTCGGAACCTGGTCCATTTATTAGCTTCCTGAAAGAATTTGGCGGCTGGTCTCCTGTCTCCTACGCGGCTACCACACTTCAACACCAGATCTTTACGGTATCCATTAGTATCGTTTTGAAATTTACTCCAGTCCTCAATCGGACATTCGTTCGCCTCTGAATCGTAAACAAACCGGCCCATACTGGAAATGCGAACGGTCCTGGCGTCTTCTATTCCAGGAATATTCCCGTCAATGATGTTCACGTCGGTAAAGTAAGCATCCGGGTTTAGTCCTGAAATAATCGACTGGCCGGGAAGCTCATATTTTCTGTCAGAAGTTACTGTCCATGTATTCCACTTTATTCTGGCTGGAAAATATTCCCCTCCAAAAAGAATGCTTGGGAAAATTTCATTGATCACCCTCGTTCCATCTTTTTTCATCATAGCGCCGGTAACCTTCAAGCATAATGCCTCGTGAGGCGGTATATAAAGGTTTACCTTAATAATGCCGTCAGGAGTCGAAACGTTATTTAATATCATCCGGCTGGATCCGCATCCTGCGAAAAGCATCGCTGCCATAACCATACTGAATAAACAGTTTTTTTTCATCTCTTTATCCTCTCTTCTATTCTATTGTTAAGTTACTTCTTAATATCTTAAATCCTCCTTATCCTACTGCTTTTCCATCTCCACCGCGAGACGATTCAGATGCATCGTGATATATCGTTCTCTTTTGTAATACAACCATAGAACCGAAAGCATCGCTCCCGTTAAAAACCCTCCCGCCAAAACCGCGCCAATAGACGCAACGCTTGGGTTCTTTTGCCACAAAGGCCCGCTCATAACGCGCGCTTCAATCGTCTGGCTTTCTCCCCAGAATAAAGCGCTTTTGCCCGTCATTACCTGGATAATCGCCCGTGAAATTTCCAATGCCTCCCTTTGGTCGTTGTTAAATACTTCCACATGCACCATGCCCAAATTCGGCACGCGGCGGACTTTCACCATCTTCTCCCATATTTCCAGCCGCTTCAATTTATCCTCCGGCAAAAACTGGGAACGCACTATATTGCTGTTTCTCACTTCATCCAGGAATTTTTCACTATACACCGATTCCACCAGAATATTAGTCAGATATTCCGCCGACTTCGACATCGCGTAATAATCGGAAAATCCCGGCTGGTTTTGCACAATCAGGATATCAGAGCTGGCTTTAAAATTTTTCTGAGTCGCGATAAAAAAGACAAATGACAGCGCGGAAAGCATCAGTCCGCTTATCACCACAATACTCATCCTCCCTTTCACTGCCTCCGAAATTTGGCTTGAATCATCCATAATATATAACTTACTTATTGGACATTTCACTCTAGCCAAATTACTAAAGTTTGTCAAACGAAAAGATAGATGTCAAGATAATTGCATCTTTCGAAGTTGCCCGATTTCATCCCGGATAATCGCCGCTTTTTCAAATTCCAGATTTCTCGCCGCCGCTTTCATTTCTTTTTCTCTCTGCTTAATATACCCTGCCACGTCTTCCAGGGATTCCAGCATCACCGCTTCAGAAGCGACGGAAGTCGGATTCACTTCATGATCCACGATAGATTTAATTCTCTTCCTGATCGTTCGCGGAGTAATGTGATGCACCCGGTTATATTCCATCTGCAATACCCGTCTTCGATTTGTTTCATCCATTGCCTTTTTCATAGAACCGGTTATCTGGTCGGCATAAAGAAGCACTTTTCCGGAAACATTCCGAGCCGCCCGTCCGATAGTTTGAATGAGTGAAGTTTCACTCCGCAAAAATCCTTCCTTGTCCGCGTCTAATATGGCCACCAGCGTCACTTCCGGCAAATCCAGTCCTTCCCGCAATAGATTCACTCCAACCAGCACATCAATTTTTCCCTTTCGAAGATCTTCCAGTACTAAAATCCGCCCCAGCGTATCCACTTCACTGTGTAAATATTCTGCTTTTACTCCACTCTCTTTTAAAAATTCCGAGAGATCCTCCGCCATCTTTTTTGTAAGCGTGGTAACTAGCACCCTTCCTTTTTTCGCGACCGCCTGCCTAATCTCTTCCACCACATCTTTAACCTGTCCTCGAGCGGTTTTCATCACAATCTCAGGATCCACAAGCCCTGTAGGACGGATAATTTGTTCCACTGTTCGGGAAGAGTGCTTCTTTTCATAGAGACCCGGAGTAGCGGAAGTAAACACTACCTGGCCCGTCTTTTTTTCAAATTCAGGGAATTTAAGAGGACGGTTGTCAAACGCGCTGGGAAGACGGAATCCGTTTTCCACCAAAGATTTTTTTCTGGCGTAATCTCCGTTATACATGCCATGAAGCTGCGGAATAGTCACATGAGACTCATCAATCACCATGAGAAAATCAGAGAGAAAATAATCAATCAACGTATACGGCGGCTCGCCTTCTTTCCTGTCGGTAAGAAAACGGGAATAATTTTCAATTCCGTTGCAATAACCTACCTCTCTCATCATTTCAATATCATGCCGGGTTCTTCTTTCCAATCTCTCCGCTTCCAGTAATTTATTATGCCCTCGAAAGTACAGCACCCGGTCTTCCAGTTCTTTTTCTATCTCCCCCAGCGCTTCTTCCAGGACCGGTTCCGGCACCACGAAATGGCGGGCCGGATACACATATACTTTTTCCAGCGCTCCTAATTCCTCTTCGGTTAAAAAATCATATTCAAAAATTTTTTTCACCTTTTCTCCTTCCAGTTCAATTCGCGTCACCACTTCCCTCCCGGGCGACATGATTTCCAGCGTATTGCCAGTCGCTCTGAATTTTCCTCTCCCTAATACCTCGCTGCGCACGTATTGCATTTCAATCAGTTTCCGAATACACTCATCACGCCGAAGCGTGCTTCCCGACTCGATACCCAGTGTGGTTTTCCGGTAAAAATCAGGCGATCCTAATCCATAAATACAAGACACCGACGCGACAATAATCACGTCCGGACGAGACATCAATGCCGCCGTGGACGCGTGCCTCAACCGGTCAATCTCTTCATTGATCTGCGCCTCTTTTTCAATGTAGGTATCCGTGGAAGAGACATAGGCTTCCGGCTGGTAATAGTCATAGTAAGAAACAAAATACTCCACCGCGCTCTTCGGAAAAAAAGTCCGAAATTCCTGCACTAATTGCGCCGCCAGAGTCTTGTTGGGCGCGATTACCAGCGTCGGCTTCTGAATTTTTTCAATCACATTGGCAATCGTAAATGTCTTTCCCGATCCCGTCACCCCCAAAAGCGTCTGAAATTTCTCGCCTTTTTCCAACCCTTCCACTAACCGCGCAATCGCTTTGGGCTGATCTCCGGCCGGTTTAAATTTTGAAGATATAGTAAATTTCATATATTTCATCGTAGCTCGTTTGCATGCAGAATGCAATAATAAAAAAGCAGAGGCGACTCTCGCAGTCGCCCCATACATAAGGTAATTACTGGTAGTTCCTAATCGCAGGAACAGATTTGCCTGCTCGCAGTGCTACAGCGTTACAGGCGAGCAATCCCTTCCCGAACAACAAACCAGAAAATAATCATGGAATCATTTAATCAAACAAATCAAGGTTCAGACAATCACAAATACAACATCTTCCCTTCTTCCCTCAATTTCTCAATAATCTTTTTTACATCCCCCACGTTATTCCGATCCGCTACCAGAATCGCGTCGTCTGATTCGACGATGATAATATTTTTGAGTCCCATTGTCGCCACTAATTTATCTTTGGAATACACCAGACAATTTTTGCTTTCCACATCAATATGATTGCCCTTTACAATCATGGAAGAATTAAACGACCCTCGGAAAAAGTCAAAAAGCGTGCCCCAGGTACCTACATCGCTCCATTCCAGTTGCGAGGGAACCACCAGGCGGCGCTCTCCATTCATTTTTTCTACAATCGAAGGCTCAATTGACTCTGAAGGCAGCCCCTCATACAACTCGCGTATCGTGCGATTGTCTACTCCGTCGCGGTTCATCTTTTCAATCGCTTCTATCGTAGTGCCGATATGCGGCGTAAACTCTTTTACCCACCCAAGAAGCTGTGCGACAGAAAAGATAAAGTACCCCGCGTTCCAGAGATATTCCCATCCCGCGATATATTTCTCTGCCGTTTTTCGGTCAGGTTTTTCAGCAAAAGAATCTACATAAAATATTCTCCGTCCACCATTATTGGAAAATTCCTTTCCCATCTTAATATACCCAAGACTGGTATCAGGATATGTAGGATTAATACCTACAGTTATCAGCTTATCCGGATGATTGTTCGCGGTTTCGAGCGCGCATGACACGGAAGACACAAATTCTTCGACATTCCTGATCGCGTGATCTGAAGCAATAGTCGCCACCACCGCGCGCGGGTCTTTCTCATGAATGTGCCGCGCGACTAGCGCGATTGCCGGCGCCGTACCCCGCGGCGAGGGTTCCAGAATAAGTTGCTCCGAACTTACTTCCGGCAGTTGTTCCTGCACTAAAGACTGGTACTGTTGCGCAGTAGAAACAAATACGTTTTCCCTGGGAACTACTTTTGTTACCCTCTCATACGTTTCCTGGATCATCGTCAGTGAAGAGATAAACTTTTGAAACTGTTTGGGTTTCCCCTGCCGGCTCATCGGCCAAAGCCGGGTACCGGTCCCGCCGGCCATGATTACGGCGTAAAAATTGCTGCTATTTTCCATCATAGAGATAAATTTAAGATTAGGACTTTTCTATTAAAACACAATGGAAAAGAAAATAAAAGCAAGACAAAACTTTATGCCCAAAGTGGATAACTCTACCATTTTTCTAATCGCTCTTAAATGCTATAATAAACCCAAACCCATAAAAAAATCTCCCCAAAATTTTTGGGAATTT
>CAYLWX010000022.1:0-13831 GCA_964387895.1 uncultured Bdellovibrionales bacterium
GCTATTCTCTGCGCCAAGCCTTCTACAATAGCCGTCTTACCCGTCCCCGCTTCTCCGATCAAAACAGGATTATTTTTATTCCGGCGGCTTAACACCTGCATCACTCTCCTGATTTCATTGTCTCTTCCAATAACCGGATCCAGCTTCTTATTTTTTGCCAGCTCTACTAAATTAACCGTATACTTCTCCAAAACCTGGAATTTATTTTCCGGATCCGGAGAATCCACCCGTTGCGATCCGCGCACCTCGGACATAATCTTCAACACCGCTTCATAGGTAATACGGTAACTTTCAAGAAGTTTTTTAGTCCTGGAAGAAGTACTAAGAAGAGAAAGAATGAGATGTTCCGTGGAAACAAAGTTATCTCCTATGTTTTTCGCTTCCTGTTCGGCGTTATTGAGTACCATTAATAATTCCGGCGTGATAAAAATCTGAGTGATGGAATAATCAGAAGATTTGGGATATTTATCAATCTCATTCATTACGTCAAATTTGAGCTTATCCATATCTGCTTCCATTTTTTTCACAATGATCGGCACAATGGAACTTTCCTGGGAAAGCAGAGAATAAAGCAAATGAAACCCGTCCACCTGCTGCTGGTTTTTCGTAATCGCCAGCTCCTGCGACACCCGCAGAGCTTCCTGGCTTTTGTTAGTGAATTTATTTATATCCATAAATATTTACTTTCTCTCTTCCAGCTTCACCCTCACATCCTTCACCTCTCCTTTATGCCATACTTTCAATGTAATCTCGTCTCCCACGTTATGTTTTGCGATAAGATCGGCTACTCCGTTTTTTTCATCAACTTTCACGCCGTTTATTTCCAGAATAATGTCATTCTCCATAATGCCCGCCTTATCGGCCGGGGAACCCGGAATTACCGCGAAGTCGGTTAATCTTTCACCGCGCAACACCAACGCGCCGTAATTATAGGGAAGACTGTTATTCTTTTGCAAAGCGGCAGTGACTGGAATATAGCGAACACCTATATAAGGAGTGGTTATTTTCCCCGTGCTTTTCACCTGTTCAATCACTTTTTTAATCTGATTTACAGGAATAGCAAATCCTATATTTTCCGCCCCCTGCGCCACCGCCACATTGACCCCGATAACTTCCCCAATAATATTCAGTAACGGACCGCCGGAATTTCCAGGGTTGATCGCCGCGTCCGTCTGGATAATATTTTTTAAGTTTTCCGATTCTCCAAATGCTCCGCTGGCCGTCATTTCTTTTGAGTCCCGAGATAATTCCCTTGCTGACGGTGTTAGAAAATTCTCCCAGTGAATTTCCAATCGCGATCGCCGTTTGCCCTATTTTTAAAGCATCAGAATCTCCCATGCTTAACGTAGGAAAATTCTCTCCATCAATTTTTACTAACGCAATGTCGTTCACCGGATCTTTCGCGAGTACTTTGGCCGCGTGTTCCTTGTCATCATTAGTAATTACGGTATACTCGGCGCCCGCGTCTTCCACCACATGTTTGTTGGTTACAATTATGCCGTCACCTGTCACTATAAATCCGGATCCTCCTCCTATTTTCTTCTTCTCGGTCCCATTGTTTTCTCCGTTTCTTCTCCCTTCAAATGGATTAAGAAAACCGGGAAAATCAAAAGGGTCAGAAAAGAAATCCTGAACTCTGGAGACATCCTTGCTGACGATAATACTTACGACCGCGGGAGAACTTTTTTCCACTACATCGATTACCGCGGAATCCTCCTCTACCACTCTTTGCCTGATAATTTCCTTATCATTTTGAGCCGGTACTACGCGGGTTTTTTCAAGCGCGTTCTGAAAAATTCCCGGCAATATTTTCCGAGACAATCCCCCGGCCATAAATCCGAACACCGCGCCAAAGGTTGAAGATATGAAAATAGTTACGACAAACACAAGCAACCAAAGCGCTTTGGAATTATGTTTCCTCGTATTTTTCTCGCTATTGGCATGTTCCAGGTTTTCTTCCATATATATTAAGTTACTTATTATCCAGGGAGAACATCTTTCCAGAGAACATGTCCAGATACCGCGGAACTACTCCAATGAAATAGCTCCGACCGGACAACTATCCACTGCCTCCTGGCAATTGCATTCCCCGCACTCTTCTGAAATTACGTGGGATTTGCCGTTCTCTATTTTAAACACATTAGGACAAAGAGATTCACAGGTCCCGCATCCGATACAGATTTCCTCGTTAATTTTTGCTTTCGACATTTAGTTCCTGCGGCGCGCCCGCCCTGAAGCTGGCCGCGTCGCGTGTTATGAAATTAATTAAAACAACACTGAGATATCCCCCTGGGAATTTTTATGCAAATCAGCCTCAAACTCTCTCATCTCCTGTTGATCAAACAATACCTGTCCTGTTTCTTTGTCCCAGGAAAATTCCCCCAAAGGTATGTATATATTAATACTTTTTTCCTGCGCTATCAACCATTCCGGAAAATTTCTGGATCGTACAAAAATCTGTTGCAATCGCGCTTTCTCCTTACCTTCTTCTGTTTTCCTGTCCTGCACCCTGATAATATGATATCCCAGCGCGGACTCGATAATACCGCTTATTTCGGAATCGCGCATAGTGAAAGCAACGGCGGCTATTTGAGGAAGCATTTCTTCCGCGGCAAACCATCCCAGATCTCCGCCCTTATTCGCGCTTTCTCCTTCTGAATATTTTTTAACTACTTCTTCAAAACTATTTTTATTTTCTAATTCAGAGCCGGCTGCTTCGATTTTCCTTCTGGCCGTCACAGCATGTTCATCCTGTTCCCTTACGTACTTCATGAGTTCCTTTCTGTACATATCAGGCTTTACTATATTTTCCTCGAAATCATTTATTTCCCACCCGTAAAGACGTTTTAGCATATCAGAAAACGCTTCCTTATTCCCGTACTGATCCATCTTTCTCTTGACTTCCTGGGAAACCATGTCGGAAGATATATGAATGTCCCTTTCCTGAGAAAGCCGCTCGATCATTCTATTTTCTATCATCTTATTCAAAAGATCTTTCTTTTTTACCTGCAGTCTTTTTTGACCGTCAGAGGTTGAAAAATCGACCCGGAAACCTGTGTCGGAAAAGTCCTGGCTTTCATAAAACATTTTCACTGACTCTAAATTCTTTTCCAGCGCGGAAAGAGTGATCACCCGGGTATTGCCAATGACCGCGGCCGGATAAGGAATCGCTTGAACAGTTTTTTTAATGACACCGTTACTCGCTCCAAATCCATACACCATAATTCCTATGCCGACGAAGTACACTAAAGCGATAAGAAGAATCGCGTAGAGAAAAGTGGAAACCTTAATTCTTTTATCTGTGTGTTTCATAAGATATTAATATTGGAAGAAATAATTCCACCACTTGATATAATTAGGCGCGGGATCGGGCAATGATTCAGGCGGCTTGGACGCCTCCTCTTTAGGAACAACTGCTTCTTTTACAGTGTTTGGTTTTATTACCACCAAAGTTTCATCGGGATTCTGAAGATTTAACTTGTCCCTGGCTTCCCGTTCCTGGTAATCCTTGCTTTGAAGATACGCAATTTTATCCCGGATATCCGTGTTTTCCCCGCTTATTTTTTCCGCTTCTTTTTGCAGGGCGGATATTTCATTTTGAATTTGCTTTCTCCTGGAAGACTCCTTTGTTATGGCGAACGTAATGAATGATATGATGACGAGACATACCAGCATGCCCGCCTTTATAGCCACTGACTTGAATTTTCCCGATCCGCTTGCTGGCATGTGAGACTGATTAGTACCCGCTTAAAAGGGGAGCAACGGTAAACGCGATCATAGCCGCGACCGCTAAAATAGAAATAACTACCCAGATCCGATATATTTTCTTGTTTCTTTTGACGTAATTCATTACCTTATGATAGCAAGTTTGCGAGGAAAAAACAATGCATGCGACTTTTTTTAAACTTTACATACAATTTAGTTTCCGTCTAATTTGTGGCAAAAAATACAAGGAGCACAGTACAACTATGCTCCTGCATAAAGATTTTTTTATATATATTGAGTCATTACCTGCATAACTCCACGAGAGTTATCTTTCTACGCAATATCTTTTCCACCATTTTTTGAGTCACTTCCGGATTTTCGCTTTTGGTAGTTCGGTAAACCATCCTGTTCACGAACATGCCGAAATACCTTCGGCGCAATTTACTTTTAGCCGGAGCTTTTTGAAAAGTCTTCAAAATTTTGATCATTTGTTCTTTTGACATATCTGCAGATTAGCATGAATATTACAATTTGTACACCCACCTCACTTCTTCAACACCGACAAAAACGCTTCCGAAGGGATGCTTACTTTGCCGATATTTTTCATTTTCTTCTTTCCTTTCTTTTGTTTCTCAAGCAACTTTCTTTTTCGCGTCACGTCTCCTCCGTAAAGCTTGGAAGTCACATCTTTTCTGAAAGCGGTAATTGTTTCCCTGGCAATCACTTTTCCTCCCACTGCCGCCTGGAGCGCAATCGCGAAGTTGTGGCGCGGGATTGATTCTTTCAGTTTTTCCACCATGGTTTTTCCGATCGAAAAAGCTTTTTCTTTAGGAACAATACGCGAGAACGATTCCACTTTTTCTCCACCCACGAGAATATCCAATTTTATTAAATCGTACGGCTTGTAATCAGTAACCGCGTAATTCATCGAGGCATATCCCGAGGACGCGCTTTTGAGATCATCATGGAGGTCAGTAATCACATCCGTCAAAGGACAATCAAAGGTGAGCACTATCCGTTCGTTGTCAATATATTCCGTATTAAGATATTGCGCCCGAGTCTGCCTCATGACTTCCATGATGAAACCCATATAAGAAGAAGGCGAAACGATGTCCAGCCGGACGTACGGTTCGTATATTTTTTCAATGGACGCCGGATCGGGCAATTCTGAAGGAGCGTAGATCTTTATTTTTTCTCCACTTTCACGAAATTCCACTGTGTACACTACGCTGGGAGTGCTAACGGTCGGATTTAATCCGAACTCTCTCTCCAGTCTTGACTGTATTATTTCCAAGTGCAACATTCCCAGGAATCCGCAGCGAAATCCTCTTCCCAGAGCCGGATTACTTTCCGGTTCAAAGGTAAACGCCGCGTCATTGAGTTTCAATTTATCCAAACAATCCCGCATAAAATTGTAATCATCCCCTTCCAAGGGATAAAACGACGCGTATACCATCGGGACAACTTCTTTATATCCTGATAATGGCTCAACTTTTACTTCGTCTCTTTGCGCCGATTTTCCCGATCCGTTTTTGAAAATCGCCCCGAGTGTCCGTGATTGAAAATTGAAAATTGTTATAGTATCACCCACGCGGCAATTTTCAACGCTTTTCAGTCCTGTGGCGATATACCCAATATCACCCGCGCAAAGTACTTCAGTTTTCACCAGCTCCGGTTTAAAAAATCCCACTTCCACCACACCGCTCTCCGCGTTTCCCGCCATTAAAAATATTTTCTCTCCCGCGCTTACTTCTCCGTCCACGATTCGCGCGTAAGCTACTACGCCTTTATACGTGTCATATTTAGAATCAAAAATAAGGGCGCGCAACGGTTTCTCTCTTTTACCGCGCGGTGAAGGAACATGCTCTACTATCTTTTCCAATAAATGATCCACCCCCATTCCGGTTTTTCCTGAAATCTCCAGAATATCTGTTTCTTCACAACCCAGAATATGCATAATCTCTTTTTTCGTTTTAGCCACGTCCGCGTTTGGAAGATCAATCTTGTTCACCGCGGGAATGATTTCCAATCCCTGCTCAATCGCTAAGTATAAATTGGAAAGCGTCTGCGCCTGCACTCCCTTTGTCGCGTCTACTAACAATACCGCTCCTTCTACCGCCGCCAGCGATCTTGAAACTTCATAATTAAAATCCACATGCCCGGGAGTATCAATCAAATTTAAAACGTATTCCGTATCATTATGCCTATATGCCATTCTCACTGGTTGCAATTTTATGGTGATCCCCCGTTCCCGTTCCAGGTCCATTTGATCCAGCAACTGCTCTTTCATCTTTCGCCGCTCAACCGTATGCGTCAATTCCAAAATCCGGTCCGCAAGGGTGGACTTTCCATGATCAATATGAGCAATTATGCAAAAGTTTCTGATATTTTTTTGTTCTTCCATACATGTACAGTATTATAAAGTACCATAAGTAAACCCAAAACACAAAAACACCCGCAAGAATACTATATCCCGCTCACTTCTTTTGTATCCTCCGTAATTACCTGCTTCCCCTTCAATAGTCTCCTGGTTAAAGAATTTTTAAAATTCACAAACTCTTCCAGCGCAAGTAATTGACTTACTATAATAAATACAGAGATTCCAATAGCAAAAGAAACTGTAAGTTGCGTAAATACCCCCAAAAAGCTGCTCAAGCTTACCATGGAAGCCACCGCGTACTTTGTCGCCTGAATCGTAAGTCCGGCGATAAAAGAAGCAAGCGCAATTTTAAATACCGATTTGAGTATAGTACGATCATCCAGATGTTCAAACCTTGCCCGCAATACAAAAAGAAGGAGAAACATTTGCACGATACTGGCGATAGAAAATGCCAGCGCGAGACCTGTTATCTGCATCTTTCCAATAAAGAAAAGTACCGCGACGATATTTATTACTTCAGTAATAAGCGCGATGTAGAAAGGAGTCTTTGTGTCTTGCAGGGCATAAAACGATCGCGCCAGAAGAGGAATCGTACTTTGCGCGAAAAGACTTATTGTAAAGATACCCAGGCATTGATAGGTAAGGATAGTGTCCTCCCAGTTAAACTGGCCGGATCCCAGCACCACCCGCACCAACTGGGCCCGAAGAACAAGAATAAAGACGCTTAGAGGAATGACGAAAAATAATATTTGACGGAATGTTTGGGAAAAAGTTTTCACGAAGTTTTCCTTATCTTCCCTGGCTATAAACCCTGAAAGCACGGGAAATACAGCGATAGAAAAAGATATGCCAAAAATTCCCAAGGGAACGCTTTGCAAATTTTGAGCAAAACTAAATACTGCCAGGCTTCCCGACATAAGCATTGAAGCGAACATAGTCATCACCAAAAGATTAATCTGATTCACCGCGATGCCAAGCATGCGAGGAAACATAAGCACGCCTATTCTTTTTATGTGGATATTCTTCCAGACCGCCAAAGAGATTCCTTTATACCTGAACCCGAGGTGTCTCGCGGCCGGATACTGGATAATCATATGCAGAAATGCTCCCGCCACTACTCCCCATGCCAATCCCACTGCTCCCCAAATTCTCACAAATAGAAGGACTCCCGTAATAATTCCAATATTGTACGCGACTGGAGCAAGAGAATACACAATAAATCGCCGGTAAGAAGTCAGAATACCTCCGAATATTCCGCTGATCCCTAAAAATAAAGGGCTCAGAAACATGATCCGGCTAAAGAGCACTACCGCCCTCATCTTTTCCGGCGGAAACCCCGGGGTGATCAGGTTCATAATATATGGAGCAAAGATAAAGAAAAAAACAGAAAATACCACTATCACGAAGATAGCTGTGTTTAAGATTCCATTCGCAAGTTCCCATGCTTCTTCTTCTTTTTCTTTACTTACTAAAGCAGTGAACACGGGGATAAACGCGGCGCTCAACGCGCCTAAAATTAACAGGTTATATATTAAATCAGGTATTCGAAACGCGGCGTAATACACATCCAGA
This sequence comes from uncultured Bdellovibrionales bacterium, assembly GCA_964387895.1. GTDB lineage: Bacteria > Patescibacteriota > Minisyncoccia > Moranbacterales > UBA2206 > CAYLWX01. The sequence continues at coordinate 7,658 of CAYLWX010000022.1, forward strand.
ATATCCCCCGCGCCGAACGTAGAAGCCAAAAGCCTGTCCCGAAACAACCCGAACAACCGGCTCACAATTCCCGCTATCGTAATTACAAAAGCAGCCGATATGACAGATCGGGAAGGTTTAGTATTAAAAAGAATATCTTTACTAAGAATTTTTCTAATCACAAAATTACCTGCTCGCGCAGGAACGCAAAATTTTGCGTTCCTATTCCTTATGCATAAAAGCTACACCGAAAAATCTGTCTTTTTCCAATAGAGTTTCCCACTGTATTGCTTTGACGTACTCGGAGTTCTCCTCCTGAACCTCGGAAATCTCATCCGGATATTTCCAAAGAGAAGCATACTCCTCCGGATACGTTATACGCGACACCAGAACGCTTCCCGCGCTACCTGATTGTTTTTGCGCGAGTAGTGAATAGGAATCAGACAGTTTTTCCCGGGAAAAAGAAATCTGAAACGGAAGAACATAGGTATAGGTAATCGTGGCAGTTTCTTTCGGACTTACGTAGACCCAATTCGCAAACACTGTCTTGTCTTCGTCCTCATACACGCGAGTGCCGCTCGCTTCATCGATATGCATCGATTCTTCTTCCGCGTACAACCGCGGATCACGCTTAAATCCAAGAGCGGAATAATCCAGAGGCGGCGCGTTAAATTCCCGAGTATTTCCTTCCGCGCTCACAAGGCGCGACCCCTTGGGAACATACACTCTCATATAATCCGCATTGACTTTATTCCACCATTCGTAATCCGTATCTCCTCCCTTATGATGGCGGCTAATGGTCACCGAGTCAACTATGGATCCGTCCGGTTGAATCTCGGCAGTGTGCGATATCTTTTCCTCAACCACCCCATCCGTTTTAAATCCGTTAATATTGGTATTTATGACACTTATATAATCTTTATTAGTACGCAACACCTCTCCCGACCATCCCAGACGTGACAGCCTGGTTTCGATTTCATAGTTTCTTGAATACATTAGAATCTGCTTTTCACTTAAATTTTTCATTAGCGCCTGGCTTGTCCTGGCGATATCGGAAAAGTTTTTCGCGTTAAAAATTTTATCCAGTATTCTGGGCGCTAAATCGGACAGAATTTTCTTGGGTTCATTCAACTCCTTATCATAATCCACTTCTACTTCGTATTGCACTTTTTCTACAAAATTATTTTCATCTATAGTTACTTCGTATTCAGGCATTTCGATCGGACCTGTAATGGCTAGCAACTCCTTTAATACATTCGGCGTCATGGTAATAACCCCGTCCACCGTAGGTCCTCCTGTCTTTTCATAAAACCAAATGGCTTTTTCCGCGGAAGTGGGAAAATCCGGAAACCAATTACTGTCATGTAAACTCCAGGCCGCGCTTATCTTTTGTATGGGAACAGGAGGAACTACCTTTTCCCTGAGCTGGCCGTCCGGATTGAAGATTCCGTCTATAAAAAATTTTCTTATCCGCCCTTCAAATATATCCAGAATTCCGTAAGTACCTATAAAACCTCCCGTTGCTCTCATTTCCTGGTTGTTTTGAAAAAGAAAGAGATATTTTCTGGGACCGTTGCCGCCTAATACATCGGCAAAAATCCTGCCGTCATCCAGAAAACTGGCAATAAAATCCCGTGCTTCCGGAAGTGTATTTTTTAGTTTTATAAACTCACTCCGATGCTCCTCCGGCACATCGTCTATGTTCACTTTATCCAGATTTTCAATGGCACTACCAAGTCTCGCGAGTATTTCTTCCGCGTTTTTACTCGTATTCTGGAATATTCTTAAAAACGAAACTGATCCTTCTTCTGATTGTAATGGATTTTTCACGCCGTCCAACATTGCCATTATCTCTCCTGTCAGCACCCCTATCCCGGAAAGATCCTTCCCAGCTTCAGCCATATAATTCCCGGAGGAAAGCTTTGAAACATACGGGAAAAAACGGGAAATTTTTACCAGCACACCTCCTAAATCATTAATCTGAGTCGAGATATCATTAAACCGATCATGCGCCTGTGTAAACGCTACAGAGGATTGTTCAAAATTCCGATCTAAAAATTCTTCTTTAGCCTGGGCAAGATTTCCATACGCTTCCTGGCTTCTTTGAAGCACAAATTTCTTTACCCACATTCCTTTATTGAAAAATCCTATGCCAAATACCAAAAGAAACACTCCGCAAGCGATCCCCATAAAGGATACCAGCGCGCCCTTTGCGTTCGACCGGTCAAAATATTGGCTCGAAAAAATGTCTCGTAAGTAAATGCCGTAACCGGGAGGTTCCGCAGGCAAAGCATACGGTTCTTCTTCAGTTTCCGCGTATGGTATAGCTTCCTCGTATTTTGGTTCTTCCGCTCTTTCATATTCCCTCTCGCATACTGCGGCAGGATGATATTCCTGAATGTTTCTCGTGAATACTGGCACGTCCCTCTCTATATCATAGTTTACGGAAACATTCTTTGGTCCTGATCTTCTCGCTTGAACCTTTGGTGGAAAATGAATTTTCTTCCCTGTCTCCTCTTCAAGTACGCGATGAAATCTCCTTATTTCATCAGAAACTACATCAGGCCTCCTCACGTCATGTACTAATTTTCCAAACTTTGCCGCCATGACGGACTTCCTGGGTTTCGGAAGATTGATCGAAACTGTTCCGGTAACTTTCTTAATTCTTTCAAAATCCAAATCTCCCTGTCTGGTTACAGGACGAACATCGAACATTTGAGGTATTATGTTTTTGTTTTTCATATTGGAACAACTTTGAAAATCAGATCAACCAAGTTAAGAAAGCTAAACGACAAATAATTTCTAATGTCTAATAATTGAAATTTTAATTTAGACATCAGGCATTGGATATTTTACTGGAAATTGGAAATTAGGCATTAGGAATTTGCATGCTCTATATATTTTTATACACATCTAATGTTTCACTTGCCATTTTTTCCCAACTATACTTTTTTACCCGCGTATACCCTCTCCTCACCAACTCTCTTTGCCATTCTGGATTTTCCAGTACTTTTTCTATGCCTCGCGCGATCGCATTAGCAGACGAGGCGTCAAAACACGCCGCGCTCTCCCCCAGTACCTCTTTCATACAGGCATGCCCAGAAGAAATTACCGGCACTCCGTTCGCCATCGCTTCCAGAGGCGGTATTCCAAATCCTTCATACAGGGAGGGAAATACAAAAAGCAAAGCGTTTTTGTACACACAACCCAAATCTCCGTCAGGAACAAAATCCGCAAACACCACACGGGGAATATTCCGCGCGCGAACTGCTTCTTTAATTTGTTTGTAGAAATAGTCTTCTCTGCCTACCAATACGAAGTACAAATCTTTTCTTTTTTCCGCTATGCTTTTAAACGCCATAACACACTTCTCCAGATTTTTGTGGGGATACGCGTTTCCCACATAGAGAAGGTACGGTTTGATTATACCATATTTCGCCAGAGTCTTTTCTTCGTCGTGATTACTATAACCGGAAAATGCATCCCATGCTTCATGAGTAACTACCACATTATCCGGATCCACGCGATAGTGGAATAAGATATCATCTTTAGTAAACCGGGAAACTGCAATTATTTTCGCCGCCCTCTTTACCGCGGAGCGGATAACCAGCTTGTAAGACAGAAATTTTAACCAGTAAAAAAGTTTGTTTCTGGTAGTATTTTTTACCGTAGGAAAATGAATTAGTATAAGATCATGAATGGTGACTACAAATTTTTTCCTATAAAGCAACGGGACATTAAAGTGGGGGAAGTGTACTACATCAAGATCATATTTCTTTAAAAGAAGAGGCATATTAATTTGTTCGGCAAAAGTGTACCACCGCCAGGGAGCCAGCACTTTTTGAAAATTTCCGGCTTTGGGCTGGTATTCGTCAAAATTTTCCTTGCCTAAAAACACCACGTAGTGATTGTGATGGTCTGTTTTTTCTAAATTTTCTACAAGCCTTTGCGTGTATCTTCCCAGCCCTTTTCCGAGCGATCCGTAGAAGCGGGCGTCAATACCAATGCGCATAAAATAGTATCAGTTCGTATGTATGAAGTATAAAGTATTATGCTCAAAAAGAGAAAAGGCCTGCCGCTCCATGAGAGGAACAGCAGGCCTTTTGTTTTATTATCCGATATCGTATCGAGATGCTACGCCGATACGATTTCCGGATTTTATTAATTCAAACCCTGAAACCGAAGGATCTATAAACTCAGAGATCCCTCCTTGGTATATTTTAGTTCTCCTTGGCCGACAAGTAAATTCAAGTTGATATCGACCATCCTTCAGGATACCCATATTAAAATCTACCGACAGAAGCCATTTATAAGAATAGCTGGCTTCCCTTCCTACAACCCTGTTGACTTTTAATAATTTCCCCGAACTGGAAAACCCGTCACCAAGATAAATTTTATCCAGAATATCTTCTCCTCTTTTTGCGATCAGAGTAAAAAATTTACAATTTTCCACATTTGCAGAAAAAACCGGACTTTCTACCATCGGAATAATTTCCGATGAAACCTTCCCTTGATCCCCAGGAAGAGCAAAAGGAACAAGAGGGAAAAACATTGCCACAGATGCCAGGATGAGAAATACTCCTGCAATTATCAAGGGAAAAACCTTTATTAGGAATTTCCTTTCCATGATAAGACCCTCCTTGGTTAGATTAATTTGTAAAAGTGCCAATAGACTAGTATAACAAAAAACTCCTGGCGTGGCAAGAGTTTTTTGCTTAAAACTTCAAATACTTCTCCCAATGTTCATATAAACTTCTCGTCGCAAGAAGATCACCTACGTTGTACCGCGCGATATCCAGAAACTTTTTTTCTTGAAAAAGCCGACTCACATCATCGCCGTCTACTCCGTCCGCTTTCGGACTTTTGATGCCGAAGGCACGGCTCCAGAGATGTAAACTGCCTTTTTTCATGGAGGCGCCGTAGAAGGTAAGCTGATCCAAAAGATCAATGTGTTTTGCTCCACTGCCTTGATAATTAAGATACCGGTTGGACATTAAATTTTTGCTCGGTAACACGCCGTGAATGGCTGAGCGAATCATCATAAACGGCGCGTCAAACGTTCTTCCGTTGAATGTAATAAACTCATGGTACCCTCTGGCCAGATCCCAGAATTTTTCCAGAATCTTCTTCTCTTCCATGGCTTCAAACTTTATCGTATTCCCTTGAAATTCTTCTGATTTAACTTCGCATGGTATTTCCGGTGATTGGAAATACACCGCCCCTTCATTTTTTTCCGGACACAATACGCCGATTGCTACAATTTGTCCGGTAAGCGGAGAAAATCCCAGGCCGTTTTTCAAATCATCCAGGGACTTCTGGTATATTCCTTCGTCTTTTGATTCTTTCTTAATCCATCGCGTAAGTGTCGACTGGGTCACTTCGTCCAACCCGTCAAAATCTTCCCCAATGGTTTCAATATCAAAGATGAGTCTTTTTGTTTCTGTCATATCTGTAATATAAAAAATTATTTGAAGCTACTTTATAGTGAATATTTTTGATATATATTTTTCACTACTCATCTTTTCGCTCGGAAACCTCCCAGCCTGAAGTGTCAATCTTTTCTAAATTAACTCTCACATCACAGTCAAACAAATTCCGCGCTAACGCCTGTGTATATGTTATATCCATCTTTTCTTTCGTGATATGGTTATAAAATTCTAAATTTTCCTCTCCAAATACTCTGGCCCTTGTTTTTAGGGCAGACTCACTGGTTACATGTCCATTAAGCTCCACCGCATCATACTCCATTCCTTCTTTTACAAAAGCCCTCATAAGCCTGTTGCCAATACCTTTTCCACTAAGGGCATTATTCACCTGAAACATTACCACATATAATAATGCCCTGCCATTAGATTTATATTCAAGGTTCCCCTTGATAAAACAATCATGGGGGAGAGAAATTCGCAGTCCATAGGATTTTCCTTCACTGTATGTTTCCCATGAAGCCTGAGGCGCTACGTCAGAAATTTCTTTTACCATACGTTCAATTTCCGCGTTCTTTTGTTCTTCATCGACAGTTTCCTGCAAAGGCGGGATATAATTTTCTATGTTCATGGATTGTACAAAATTGCAGTAGTTATATACTGCAATTGCAGTATATAACTACTGCAATCCACAGTCAATAAAGAAAGCCCGCCACTTCTTGATAGAAGTAACGGGCTTTTCAAGAAACTGGAAAATTAAGATACGATAATG
>CAYLWX010000023.1:0-9750 GCA_964387895.1 uncultured Bdellovibrionales bacterium
CAGGTGATTGTGAATAACTTCCAGGATATATTTGGGTGGATGAAACAGTAGTAAAAATTTACAGATAGACATTCTGCATAACAGTGGGCAATTCGAATTGCGTAATAATTGACTTTCCCGCCCCTCTATGCTACACTCTAAAAGTCCTTATATGAGACTTATTGTTCGAATCTTAGCTAACGCGGGCGCGGTATGGGTTGCTTCGGAAGCGGTGCCTGGCATAGTATTTACTGGAACACCACTGAATTTGCTTGTAGCTGGTGTGATATTCGGTCTCATAAATTCTTTTGTAAAACCTCTTGTCAACCTGCTTTCATTTCCATTCATACTCCTCACCTTCGGACTATTTCATTTATTCATAAATATCGTGCTTTTTCTTCTGGCCGTACGCCTGGTGCCCGACCTGAGAGTCGAAGGATTCTGGGCTGTATGTTGGGGAATAATAATTATAAGCGCGGCCAATCATATAATATCTTCACTGTACCGACACCGGCATGCTTAAGATTATTTACATAAGTCAAATTGCCATAGCCCTACTTTTAACCATATCCATTCTTCTCCAGAATCGCGGAGCCGGACTTTCGGCCACGTTTGGAGGAGATTTTGGAGGCTATTACAGCAAAAGAGGATTTGAAAAATTTCTCATGTTTTTTTCTATCTTTTTATCCGCCATTTTTATCATTCTAGCAGTAGTGAGCCTTGTAATAACTCGTGCTACTCTTTAAACCATGTTATTCCGGCACGATATTGGCTCTATTCGCATAACACCATCAATCACGGAGTGTATTTACTTTACTATGGAGAAAGGGATACGCGTCGTATAAACCATTATTCGTACCTATCGTCCTAATCCTTCAAAATTATCCCCAAAAGCCTGGATAAAGGCCATCCGGGTGTTTAATTTAAGAGAAAGAGCTTTTTTCTATTTTCTCATACTCGTATTCATCGCGTCGCTCCTGGGATGGGCCGCGACGTTATACTATTCAAAAACAGAACCAGTCGCTGATTACGGAGGAGAATATATAGAAGGTATTGTCGGACAACCTCTGCATATAAACCCCGTTTTGTCCCAGTCTAATAATGCCGATGAAGACCTGGTGCGCACTATATATAGCGGCCTCCTGAAATACGGGAAAGAAGGAAATCTCGAACAGGATCTGGCGGAGCGCTATGAATTATCGGAAGATAAAACACTTTATACCTTTCACCTAAAGAAAGGCGTGCTCTGGCATGATGGCCAGCCTTTGACCGCCTCGGATGTGCTGTTTACTATCAATCTTCTGGAAGATCCAGTCTATAAAAGCCCGTTGCGCGTAAACTGGCAAGGCATTGAAGCAGATATACAAGGTGAATACACCATTACCTTTAAAATCAAAACTCCCTATGTCGGGTTTCCCAATAATCTTACTTTTGGAATTCTCCCGAAACACATCTGGGAATCTGTAAGTCCGGAAAATTTTTCCCTCACGGAACTTAACTTAAAACCTATCGGCGCCGGACCTTACAAGTACAGTACCTTTCAGAAAGACTCCAAGGGCAATATTATTTCCTACAAACTCGTCTCAAATCCTAATTACCACGCGGAAAAACCGTATATTTCAAAACTTACCTTCCACTTCTATCCTGATGACGAATCTATTCTTGCCGCCTACAACACCAAGGAAATTATGGGAATTAATAATATATCCCCGCAAAAAATCCGGGATATCAAGATCGAGCAAAGCGCTTCAATCCATAAATTTTCAACCCCCCGCTATTTTGCCGTATTTATTAATCAGACAAAAAGTTTCGCTCTTGCCAACGACGAAGTAAGAAAGTCCCTGGCGTACGCGACTAACCGCGATGAAATTATTACCCAGGTACTTGGCGGCAACGGAACTCCCGTACAGGCTCCTTTCTTTAAAAATATGACGGGATACACGGAGGAGCTGGAACAATATGAATTTAACCTGGAAAAAGCTAACCAGATTCTGGATGAACATGGCTGGACGCGGGGAGAAGACGGATATAGGGCAAAAAACGGAAAAGCGCTGGAATTTACCCTGATCACTACCGACTGGGCGGAATTAGTAAAAACCGCGGATCTGCTCAAATTCCAATGGGAGAAAACCGGAGTAAAAGTGCGAGTTGACTCTTTCTCCATATCGGATATCCAGCAAAATTATATCCGCCCGAGAGAATACGAAGCGCTTTTATTCGGACAAGTCCTTGGATCAGACCCGGATCCGTATTCCTTTTGGCACGGAAGTCAAAAGAAAGATCCCGGGCTCAATCTCTCTCTTTTCGGAGACAATGACACGGATAAACTAATCGATGACGGCCGAGCCGAATTTGATGCGGCAACACGAGCGTCACTCTACATAGATTTCCAGAAAAAATTACACAATGAATTGCCGGCTATTTTTCTCTACAGCCCTGATTACGTATACCCTGTAACTAAAAAGGTGCGGGGAATAGAAATAACCACACTCATATCCCCCGCGCAACGTTTTCACAACATAAACAGCTGGTACGTGAAGACAAAAAGAGTGTGGAAACAATAATCAAAACCACTGATCCCGAGTACTCGGGACTGATTTTCCTGATTGCACTGATTAACTGGCAGTTATAAAATAATCAGTGAAATCAGAGTAATCATGTGCGAATCAGTGGTTCAGACAAAAACCTATGATGACTCAAGCCATCCAGGATTTTCCAAAGCAATTTTCCTGGGAACCGGAAATTATAAACGCGGAAAAATTAGGTACCTGTAATAAATTCATCGTATGCGGCATGGGAGGATCGGCGCACGCGGCCGAGCTTTTTAAAGTCTCCCGTCCCGACCTTGATGTGATTGTTCACAGAAATTACGGATTACCGGATATTCCGGAAGAGGATTTGCGCCAAAGACTTATTATCATAAGTTCCTATTCCGGGAATACCGAAGAAGCTGTGGAAGCATTCGGAAAAGCACTACAAAAAGGACTCTCAGTAAGCGCGATTGCCGTGGGAGGGCGCGTGCTGGAATTGGCGGTAGAGCAAAAAGTGCCTCATATAGTAATACCCAGTACTGGCGTCCAACCCCGATGCGCGCTCGGCTTTAGCCTGCGAGCTATGGCAAAACTCATGGGACAGGAGCAAATCCTGGAGGAAACCCGAAAATTGTCCGATACGCTGGATTCTGGAAAATATGAAGCCCAGGGAAAGAATCTGGCTGAAATACTTAAGAATAAAATTTCTATTATCTACGCGTCAACTCGCAACGCGATTATCGCCTATAACTGGAAAATAAAACTCAATGAAACCGGGAAAGTTCCTTCTTTTCATAATGTAATCCCGGAATCCAATCATAATGAAATTAACGGATTTGAAGTACCGGAACTCGCGAAACAATTTCATGTTATTTTTCTAAAAGACCCCACTGACCACCCCCGAGTGGCAAAAAGGATGGAAGTGACAGAAAAGCTTTACCAGAAAAAAGGAGTCACTGCTACCGTCATGGAATTAACCGGCGATTCAATCTGGTATAAGATATTTTCTTCCCTCCTCATCGCTGATTGGGCCTCTCATTATTTAGCTACCGCGTACGGAATGGACTCCGAACCCGTTCCTATGGTAGAAAGCTTGAAGAAAATGCTGGCGTAAGAGAAGTCTTTTCCATATTATTCCCCTCATCCGGCCTTCGGCCACCTTCTCCCCATCCATGGGGAGAAGGGGATATTAATAAAGAATTGTATAACTAATAACTTTTACACTATCTAAATCTAACAAACTTAAGACCCGCGCACTAATAAAGCGAGTCACCACAAACATTATATGAACGAACCTAAAAGAATTATCGATGGAATTATCCCCGGGAGCATGCCATTCGGCTTGTCTTCGCGAAGGAAAAAACGTTATCCCGCGAGAAAAAATAAGCCGACTGGCGCCGCCGCGCCGAATCAGATGACTACCCAGTCCTCCAGAATCGGGACGGCTTCCGTGCCCAGAAAGAAATCTTCAGAGCCAGAAGAAGAAAGGAGCTTTTCGGCGCGCCAAAAATCATCTTCTTCAGCGCTTCGCGTTATTCCTCTGGGGGGCATGGAAGAAGTGGGACGCAACATGACGATATTTCAATACGAAAAAGATATCGTAATTTTAGATATGGGGATGCAGTTTCCGGAAGAAGACATGCCGGGAATCGATTACATTATTCCCAACATTAGTTACCTGAAAGGCAAAGAAAGGAACGTACGCGGCGTGCTGCTTTCCCACGGACACCTTGACCATATCGGCGCGGCGCCTATTCTGCTCCAAAAATTAGGATATCCCCCTATCGTAGGGCGGGATTTCACGCTGGCGCTGGTTAAAAAGCGATTGGAAGATTATGAACCGAACTCTTCAGGAAAACTTAAAATTATCCCTGTAAAATCAGTCGAGGAAAAAATCAAGCTGGGAAAATTTACCATTGGATTCTTCAATGTGGAACATTCCATCATGGACGCGATAGGAATAATTATCCAAACTCCCGCCGGCACGATTATTCATCCCGGAGACTGGACTATGGAAAAAGATCCCGAATCCGGAACCATTCTCACTTACCGCCATCTATCCGCGCTCCCCGGTCCCCGAATTCTCATGCTGGAAAGTCTGGGAGCTACTGACGTGCGTCCCGCCGCGAAATCGGAAAAGGAAATGTACGCCAATCTCGAAAAATTGATCCGTGACACGGAAGGAAAAGTAATCATTGGAACGTTCTCTTCCCAGATAAAACGAATTGGTCATATCATAGAATACGCAGAGCGTATTGGAAAGAAAGTCGCCCTCGACGGATACAGTCTTAAATTAAACATCGAACTGGCCAAAGAATTCGGGTATCTTAAAGCGCACAAAGAAACGCTTATTCCCGTGAGTGAAATTCATAACTATCCCGACCGCCGGATTGTAGTCATCTGCACCGGCGCGCAGGGAGAAGACAACGCGGTGCTTTCCAGAATTATTACCGATAATCACCGCTATATCAGAGTAAATAGAAATGACACGATCATCTTTTCTTCTTCGGTTATTCCCGGTAATGAGCGCACGATTCAAAGATTGAAAGATAACTTGTACCGAAAATGCGACAACGTCATTCACAATGACATCATGGACGTCCATATCAGCGGCCATTGCAATGCCGAAGACATTAAAGAAATGCTGCGGCAAGTCCGTCCGGATTATTTTCTTCCCGTCTACGCCAACCATTATATGTTAAAAGAAGCTGCCAAGCTCGCCGTAGAGACGGGCTTCCCCAAAGACCACGTGTTTGTTCTGGACAACGGATCGCAAATCGAATTTAAAGACGAAAAAGCCAAAGTGCTGGATAAAAAAGCCGACACTAGTTATGTATTCGTGGACGGATTAGGCGTAGGCGACGTGGGACAGGTAGTTATCCGAGACCGTCAAGTGCTCTCAGGTGACGGAATGTTCGTCATAACCGTGCTCTTAAACAGCGAAACTAAAGAAGTCATCGGCAACATTCAAATTACTTCCCGCGGGTTCATCTACGTAAAAGAAAATTTTGATCTCGTCAACGAAACTAAACGCAAGGTAATCAAAGCCATTAAGGAAACTACTTCCAAAAACACTTCCGTGGAAAGAAAATTCATCGAAGACACTATTCGCGAAATCGTCGGGTCGTATCTTTTCCAAAAAACCCAGCGAAGACCGATGGTGTTGCCGGTAGTGATTGAAGTGTAATAGACAAAAAATTACTAATTTCCAATTTCCAATTCCTAATAAAATTTCTAATGTCTAAATTTTGGGAATTTAAGTATTGGACATTTATTGGAAATTAGGAATTGGAAATTGGAAATTATGTTATTGTTTATACCATTCTTGTATTTTATGCTTTTTAATGTTACTTTACGCTTATGAACACTTCCCTTCCCCGCATCTTCTCCGGCATCCAGCCTAGCGGCAATCTCCATATCGGCAATTACCTGGGCGCCATCCAAAACTGGGTAGAACTCCAGGATGAGTATGAATCGATTTTTTGCGTGGTGGATTTGCACGCTATCACAGTGCCTCAGGATCCCGAAACCCTGCGCAAAAAAACCATTGAAGTCGCCAAAATCTACCTCGCCTCAGGCATTGATCCGGAAAAATCAGCGATCTTTATTCAATCGCACGTGCAAGAACACGCGGAACTCGCGTGGATTTTAAATACGATCACCCGCGTTCCCGAACTGGAACGAATGACGCAATTTAAGGATAAATCACAAAAAGAAGGCACAGAAAAATCTACCGTCGGTTTATTTGACTATCCCATACTCATGGCCGCCGATATTTTGCTCTATGGCACTGAAATGGTACCCGTCGGAGAAGACCAGATTCAACATGTCGAAATGGCAAGAACTTTAGCCAAAAGATTTAATAATCGATTCGGAGAAACATTCAAGGTTCCTGAATACTTCCTCAAAAAAGAAGGCCAAAGAATCATGGGACTGGATGATCCAGACAAAAAAATGAGCAAATCCGCTTCTTCCCCCTACAATTACATCGCCCTCACTGATTCCGAAGAAGATGTCCGCCGAAAAATCACCAAAGCCGTCACCGATTCCGGCATGGAAATTATTTATTCCGATGAAAAACCGGCGCTTAAAAACTTAATCAACATCTACCACCTTCTCTCTGGAAAACCCTTAATAGAAATCCAGACTGATTACGTGGACAAGAAGTACTCCGATTTTAAAAAAGACCTTTCCGAAGTAGTCATCAATTTCTTAAAACCATTCCAGGAGAAACTACACGCGTTAAGCGACAATCAAGTCATGGAAATCCTCCAAAAAGGCGCGGAAAAAGTCAGACCATTGGCGAAGAAGAAGCTAGAGGAAGTGAAGAAAAAAGTAGGGTTTGTGGTATAAAAATATCTTTCCATAATCGTAGAAACGCAAAATCTTGCGTTTCTACGATGTAGGCATGACATACAAAAAATACAAACAATATCGCTACCAAGGATATGATTATTCACAAAATGGATTTTATTTTGTGACTATATGCACAAAAAATCGAGAGTCATTTTTTGGCGAAGTTACGAATGGAGTGGTAAAGTATTCAGAAATAGGAGAAGTTGCAAATAAATGTTGGCAAGACATTCCCCAGCATTTTCCTTTCGTTAAATTAGACCGGTTCATTGTTATGCCTAACCATATACACGGTATTATTGTTATAGAAAAGGCCCAAGAAACACAGAATATCGCAGGAATGCAAAATTTTGCATTCCCACAAAGATACCAAAATAAATTCGGACCGCAATCAAAAAATTTATCTTCAATTATCAGAGGCTTTAAGGTAGGTGTTACAAAATACGTCAATAACAGTCATCTATCATTTGCCTGGCAACCAAGATTTTACGATAGAATTATCAGAAATGAAGACGAATTATATAGAATTCAAAACTATATAATCAATAATCCGTCAAAATGGGAATCAGACCGAAATAATCCAAAAAATCTTTAAATAAAACACATACAAAATTGTAGGAACGCAAGATCTTGCGTTCCTACAATTTTGTATTCCCGCACCATAAAAACAACGAGAGCCTGTGGTTGCATGCAACCACAGGCTCTTTTTACAGATGTTTTCTTATCACTTCAGTTACCCGCTTAATCTGCCAGCCATAACCGCAAACACCGGAACAGGCAGCGGGAATAATCAAAGTAGAAAGATCAAACTCCGGCGGACCAGGCCAGACATTGATCATCCGGCCGAAAATTTCTGCGCACGCGGTACTTTTCTGATACACTTTGGAACCGCCATGTTCAGAATCATAATTAACGATGCCTCGCCAGCGGTCCGACTTGGCGGCATACCTAAAAATGCCCTGCAGCCACTCCTTAGTTACTCCTCTCGCCCGCATTTGAAACATCATCACCAGAATTGATCCTTTTTCAACCGGCGTTCTAATTGAAAATGCATCCATAGCCTTTCCAACACCGGAAAAGAAGCTCCCAAAATTATTCTTAACCTCAACCGCGGAAGTCAGGATTAAATTATCAAGCAATCCTTCCTCCATAGGATTAATGCCTTTATCTCCCAATTGCTGGTCAGCGCTTCTGGAACGAACCTCCACTACAAGCGCTCCCGCAAGAGACCCCTCGCCAAACTCTTTCTCCACAATTGCCGCGACAGAAATAGCGCAGTTGCCAGCACTATCTCCCGCGGAAATAATTTTGTGGCGCAATGAATCAAATAAATGATCATTAACCCCCGGGATTATAGTGATATCAGCCAATTGGCTGGGAAAAGTTAACACAATTTGCCTGGCGCCAGAGTTCAAAAATGGAACCAACAAATCCCGGCTCTCCAATATTTTTTCCTGGGTGAATACAACTACATCCACATCGGGAAAAAGTTTTTCTGCCGCCTCACGGGGATTTGGAGCCATGGAAACTTCTATTTTCTGATCCCGCAATACCAACACGGCCTCTTGTTGCTCTGAAAAAGGCAACGGGACTATTCTATCTCCCACATTAACTTCTCTGCCAAGAGGAACTACTTCTCTTACAGAAATCATGTTTCCGCGCACACTCACACATTCTTTGTCTACCCCTAGTAGAATTTTATAAATGCGCGCGGCAAGATCTTTCGGATCAGCCTCTTCACCTAAAATCTGAACCACTCTGATTCCATCCCACCTAAAAAGAGAGGCAATAAAACTTGCGGCTTCCTCTTCCAAACCATAGACGGCCACTCTTACTTCCTTTTTTTTCTTCGCATCTTTTCCATCAGCTATTTTTTTTTCAGATTTCATTCTCTCATCCTCCTTCTTCTGTGATAATTCTCCCGTTGGTTTATTCTATCCTCAAGCCATTGCTTCAAGCTTTTTTCCTTACTTATAACACTAAAAAGAACATGGCACCACTATACAAAATAGCCTTAACCACTGTCAAGTTAAGTAATATAAAAAAACTCGACCCTTGCGAATTACCTTATTTTTACAGTATAATTGCGACATGACCACTATATAGAGAAAAAATAAGCCAGATTAAAAGATAAGATCGTAACGGAGTATGCTTTTTATAGCAGGAGCAGGGTTGTACCCTGCTCCACACAGTTCTGCCTCATTCACTTATCTCTCTTTAATTCATAAAACAAAAAGTAATTTCCATGCCATCCATCCGAGTTCCCAAAAATTTTAATCACGGCATTTATTTTCTCACTCTTGGTGTAAAGAATTTATACTATCTTTTTGATCGATATCACCGATGGAATATTTTATCTGATTCCTTTAGATATTGTCAGAAAAATAAAGGGCTACGCCTTTTTCACTTTGTGTTTATGCTTAACCACCTTCACTGTATTGTTTCCTCGCCTGATATCGCAGGATTTTTGCGTGATTTCAAAAGATTCACTTCTAAAAAATTACACGAAAATATTTCTGAAACTGAACCTACTATTTTAAAATTATTTCTTGATAAAAATGGCATATATGAATTCTTGGAAGAAAACCAATATGCCGAAACGCATTGAATCGGAAGACTTTTTCCTGCAAAAAGCAAACTATATCCATGGCAACCCAGTAAAAAGAAATTACGTTATGAAAGCAGAAGACTGGTACTGGTCTTCTGCGAATCCATATTGCGAGTTAAAAGAAGATAAGATATACGAATAATGGAAATACTTGTGCAAAAAGGCAGAGAACATAAGGAGCAGGGTACAACCCTGCTCCTGCATATTGCTCCTGCATATCCATCAGACCTGTCCCTAAATAATTAATCCTAGACACACAACTTAATCCAATGCTTTTTT
>CAYLWX010000024.1:0-9189 GCA_964387895.1 uncultured Bdellovibrionales bacterium
AAAAAGCATTGGATTAAGTTGTGTGTCTAGGATTAATTATTTAGGGACAGGTCTAGTTCAGATAATTGGGCCGTAGCCAAGCGGTAAGGCAGTAGGTTTTGGTCCTACCATGCGGGGGTTCGAATCCCTCCGGCCCAACCAGAAATTATTGAAATGGAGTTTCCCTCCTGGTTAATAGAAAAATGATAGTTTTTTTGCTAAAATATACTTATGGGAAGCAAGGAAAAATTTTTAAGAATCTACGCGAATTTACCTCTTGGTATAAGGCAGGAAATTGTTTTAGTTTTAGATGACGGCCGTCCGATTACGTGGGACGTGGCATATATTGAAGTAAATTCTGATACACCCTTAGCCAAATTAATATTGAAAAAACTGGAAAAATTAAAATTTATTTAATTATTTTAATCTATATGCCGGTAGATAAAAATACAAAAAAAATATTATGCGATGACGATGTCCGTAAATTAGTTATGGCCAGGTTATCAGTTTTGTCTAAAGATACAATAATTTCTCTGGGATCAGAGAAAAGTTTTACGCGAGATGAATTAATAAAGAGCGTGGAAAATTGCGATACTGTTGGTGAAAAATTAGCCGAGATCCAATTGGAATGGCTAAGATCATTTAAAGAAGGTACGGCGTTATGAAAATGATCGTAACTCGTCCGCAATACGATATTACTACAAGATACCTCTCGGTGTGGGCTGGAGAGGTTATTAATTTTGCCAGAAAAAAAAGAGTTGAAGTTATCGATTTATATAAAGACAAGGCAAATAAAAATGATTTCGCGGGAAGAGTTAAGAAATTACAACCTGACATTATATTCCTTAATGGCCACGGCAATGATGATTGCGTAGCCGGTCATGATGATGAAAAATTAGTTGAGGCCGGTGATAATCATGATATTTTATGTGGCGCGATAACTTACGCATTGTCCTGTAATTTAGGAAGAACGTTAGGGCTAAAAGTCGCTGAAAATAATGAGACAACCTATATAGGATATAAGGATAAATTTATTTTTGTAGCGGATAGAAATTATGTAACTCGACCGCAAGATGACCCAATAGCTGGACCGTTCATGGAGGCGTCAAACCAGGTGATGGTTTCCTTGCTTAAAGGCAATCGTGCCGCAGAAGCTTCGGAAAAATCTAAAAATAAATTTAAAGAGCATTTTATGAAACTATCATCCAGCCAGGCTAATCCAGATTCTTTGCAAGCAGCGCAATGTTTATGGTGGAATATGCGTAACCAAGTATGTTTAGGCAATTTAGACGCGAAATTGAAAACCTAAATAGAACAAAACCTTTCAGAATGAGTTATAAACTCATTCCTGCATATCACTTTCGGAGCGGATAGAATAAAAATTAGAATTTTTAATCAATAGTAGACCAGACTCAAAAATGGATACGTTCCAACTTCATCCAATAGCCTCATTTAATATGCAACTATGCAAAACAATCATAACAATAACCAACTTACCAATATGAAGAAATAAGGTTGGTTGTTGATACGCTCAAAAAATTACGGCTTGGCCGTTTACCATGCTTATGCCACCCATGAAATTAATAAAAGCAACCTCAAAAGACATACAGACACTTTTAGCTATTGAAAATACCACAAAAGGATTACGTACCTATTCAGGATATTTTCAGGAAAAAGAAATTGAAGAGTGGCTTTGCCATGATATCGTTTATCTCATAGAAAATAATAATATTATAGCGGGTAGCATATCGTATGAAATAAAAAGCAAGAATCACGCGTATATAAGCGGATTAGTTATCAAGCCGAATTTTCAAAAGCAGGGGTTGGCAAAAAAAGCTACCATGAAATTGCTGGAAGAACTGGCATCTTATGAAAAAATAGATCTAGTAACTCATCCTGATAATTTCGGCGCCATCAAAGTTTATACATCCCTGGGATTTATTGAAGTCGATCGCAAAGAGAATTTTTTTGGCGACGGAGAGCCTAGAATAATCATGGTAAAACAACCCCGCATTGAAAATGGTTATGGAAAATAAGATTATTCGTGAAACAAACTACGTGCTTATTTTAAAATTTTTTTAATATTTTAAATCCGCGTTACTTAATATTTAACCACTTTTTATGCCTGAAAAATTTATCTTCCATAATGGAAATGGAAAACATCCAGAACAAAAAGAAACACTGGAACAAAAAATAGAACGCTTAAGGCCAACACTTGAGAAATCAATGGAAGTAGCAAATAATCCGGATAGAAACATCGAAGAAGGACTTCTCAATGTTACAAGAGAGCGAAAGGATGGGACTTTTGAAACAATCCATGAATTGATAGTGTTAGAAATAACTGAAGACGGCCCTAATCTCGCTGCCATTGATGAGGAAGGATATTTCACCGCGTCAGCAACTATGTTGTGGATAGAAATTGTGAATGCCGAGTTTGAGTATGAGACATGACATATCTCAAAAATACTGGGGGTAAGAAATAAAAAAACCTTATTTGATTCTATTGTTAATAAACATAGTTCAAGAAGACAAAAAATCAACCACCCAGGTAGAAGCAAACTCATAAATATACGGAATAAATTTTGATTTTTCACTATCGCTTACGCGCGGTATAATAGAAAGAACCCTTATACTAAATACGTGGATACTGATCAAAAACTTATTTTAACCAAAGCCAGGCGTATTGCTTCGCAGAATCTTCGCCAGTGCTATAAAGACGACAAGGTCCTGGCATCTTTAAAAAACTTTTCGGATTACTGGGCGAGGGATACTTTCTGGGCCTTTTCCGGCATATTAGCCAATGGCGATCAGAAAATCGCCAGATCAAGCCTTGAATATTTTCTGAAACTTCAAAAACCAAATGGCGCGATCCCTCGAAAAATAGCACTGGATTACAATGGACTGAAATATATTACTGGCAACAGTGTCAAAAGAAAAAATCCAAAGCCGGTATACACAGGGCTCATTCCTCCTTTTTCTTCCATGGACCAAAACGCGCTTCTTGTTATTTCATTTGAAAAGTACCTTACTCATACCAGCAACCTTTCATTTGGACGGCACTACTACCATCAAATAAAACGAGTCTTGCAATGGTATGAATCGCACATGGTAAGCGGATTAGTCTATGAATACGCCCTGGGAAACTGGATGGATACTATTTTTAAAACCGGCGAGGTTTTGTATACCAACACGCTATACGCAAAATCCCTGGAATCATTTTGTTCCGTTGCCCGCGCGCTTAAAAAACCGGAGGATCAGGAAATATATCAAAAAAAGAGTGCCGATTTCAAGGAAAAACTGAGAAAAAATTTTTGGAATGGATCGTTTTTTGACGATCAAAAGGGAATCCGCCGTCATTTTGACGTCGCGGGAAATGTAGTAGCGTGTTATTTTAATATAGCGACAAAAGCGGAATCGAAAAAAATAATCCAACGGCTGTTAAGACTTTCTGAAAATCACCAGCTCCTGCCAACTGTAAGTCCGCCGTATCCCTTCTGGAAAGTCAATCCTCTCACCTGTCTTCTTGGTATGCAGGACTATCACAACGGCATCAGCTGGCTTTGGATTGATCTTTTTGCCGTTGCAGCAATGCGCCAGAACGGATTTCAAAAAGAAGCGTTGCGCGCGTTTGAAAATATATGCAAAATAATAGTGCGCCGCGACGCAGTGTATGAAACCTATTTTCCAGACGGTCGTCCTTTTGAAGCTCGCCTCTGGAAAAGCGCGGTTCCTTTCGCGTGGAACATCGGTGTTTTTTTGGAGGTGTATGAAATAATTTTTCCAAGTAAATAGAAAATTTTTATCATATATCATTTGACTTTTTATCTTCTTTAGCGTAAATTGAGGTGCTGTACCTTGAAACAAAAATATCTGTCACCTATTCTATCACCTATATAAAGGAGACATGTCATGGGGCCTAAAGCATGGGACCAGGTTTTTGGAAATAGGGAGAATTATTTTCCTTATATTCAGAATATCCTGAGAGAAAAAAAAGAAGTAGGAGTATCCCTGGGAAATTTCAATTTTTTACTTGATTATCGAAGATTAACTATTCCCGGCTTACCAATATTTCCCACTCCCATTCCGTTGCTCACTGGATGGGGATCAGGTTGGGAGGGAATTGTTCCTCTGGGGGTTTCCCTGGCTTTTGAAGGATATGAAGTATTCTTTATTTCTCTTCCTGGCTATGGAAGTTCCAGTAATGCGCCATGGAAATATTATACCAGGGATTTCATTCAAAATTCCGCGGAATGCCTCAAAAAGGCATTTGACGCACTGCAAATCAGAGAAGCTCATCTGGTGGGCCATTCCATGGGAGCAGAAATCCTGGCAAAATTTGCCAGACATTATCCCGAAAGATCTTCCAGTCTGGTATTGCTTAATCCAAGCGGGGTACATCCTTATCCAGGAATATTCTCCAGGATGAGTCTTATCCGAAAATTTGTTCTATCCGGAGTCGCTCTCCGTCGGGAATACCAGCGAGGTATTGAAGCTTCCGGCAAGCAGGATTACATGAAACCAATGATAGAGTGGTGCGAAAAGCAAGAGAGCCCCTGGCAACTAAGAAGACTGCCTCAACGTCTTTTTGAATTTCTGTCCGTAACGAGGGGGACGTTGCCAAAAAATTTAAGAGAAGTCAGATGTCCAATTGTGTATGTATCAGGAACCAGAGACCTTGTATTCCCTGTCAGGGAAGCCTTGGACATCCTGGAAAAAAATGTCACCTACGCGCCGAGTTTTACAAGCGTGATTCTGGAAGAGATTCATCATAATCCAACCCTGTTTCACGCAGAGATCGCCGCAGCTGCCATAGCATCTCATCTGGATGGCTGAACCAGGGGCGAAACGGCATTGCCGTTTCGCCCTTTCTTTTATCATTGCTCTACCACAGAAAGATTATCAAGTGCTATACTGATATCATAACTAAATAATCCATCTCCTATGTCCACTCCCCCGTCCGTCGCCCGCGATCTTATCTCCGGCGAATTATTCGATCTTATTCTTTACAAAAAACTGCTGCGATTTGCCCGGGGCGACACCGCCGCGATGCTGGGAAAATTAATTCCTGTCGAGGAAAAACATTACGCCTTCTGGCAGGATTTTTTTCAAATGAATGTTATTCGTCTTACTGTTGGCAATAAGATAAAGTTATATCTTTTAGTCACGTTTGCCAGAATATTCGGTGAAGTAGGTATTCACCTGGTACTTGAATCACTGGAAGTACACGGCATAAGAAAATATCTGGAATTCTGGAAGACTTCTCAAAAAAGTGACGATAAAAAAGCGGTGGCGGGAGTGTTGCACGATGAATTCGGCCATGAAGACGAAATTGTTTCTGAAGTCGCCCGACGGAAAATTCATCCGGAACGGGTACGCGATATTTTTCTTGGATTCAATGACGGACTTGTGGAAGTGCTTGGCGCGATAGCTGGTTTTTTCGCCGCCTTCCAATCCACTTCTTCCGTCCTGGCCGCCGGATTCACCGTCGCGATAGCCGGATCACTTTCCATGGCCGCCGGCGCGTTTGCCGCTATCTCTTCCGAGCAGGAAGTTGGAGAAGTAGAAAATGGAAAGAAAGAATTTCTGGGAGAGAAACCCGAACAGAAAGAAGCCAGAACACCCCTGGGTTCCGCGCTGGTAGTCGGCATTTCTTATTTCATCGGCGCCATGATTCCCGTGACACCTGTTATTCTTGGCGCGAAAACCGCCATTTCTTCTATTAGCGCCGGCGCAATACTAGTAATATTTGTTTCTTATATAATCGCCACTCTTTCCGGTATGCGAGTAGGCAAACGCATCACTACTAATATCATCATTATTGCCCTCGCGGTAAGCGTTACTTACACAATCGGCATCGCGGCAAAAAATGTACTGGGAATTGAGGAGATGGCTCTATACTAATTAGTGTGGTGTTTTTTTATAATTATTATGGATATTCCTTGAAAAGAAGGTTCTTTTAGCTCTTAAAATGGACATTATGAGCGATTTGCTACTGGAAGCATAGTAAATTATTCCTGTGTGCCTAAGTACTCTAGTGGGAAACCGACAATCAGCTTTTATTTAAAGCAAAACTATAATTTATCCACCACACTGTTTAGTATAGAGCCATTGAGATTTGACAATAAACATTATTAGCTTAAGATATACATTAGGCCAGTCATGGGTAGTGCCATGTGTTAACTTTTATCACAAAGGACACATTATGAGCCAGGCAATCGCAGTTATTATCGAAGATTATGATGGAAAAATTCTTCTTCACCTCAGAGATGAGCATGCGCCTACTATGCAGAATCAGTGGTGTCTCGTAGGAGGCAGGCTCGAAAAAGAAGAAACATGGGAAGCGGCGGCGGCAAGAGAAGTAAGGGAAGAAACTAACCTGAAAGTAAAGAAGTTGAAGTTCCTTGAACAATTTATGCGAAATGATAAACCTCAGCTGGTTTATATTTTCCATGCCAAAGTGGACTCGCGAAAGCAGAAACTGGAATTAGGAGAAGGAAAGGAACTAAGGTTTTTTACCCCGGAAGAGCTTCTGAAACTCATTGAAAGCATTTCGTATTCCAATCAATATCTCCAATCTGCTGTAAAATTTATAACCTCAAGAGTGCGCTAAGGAATCGCTATGAAATATCTAGAAATGGGAAATGGAAAGCTGCGTGGAAAACATGGAACCGTGCTTGAACCGGTAAAGGAGGTAGTAAAAATCGTTTCAAGGCTTCCAGAAGTATACAAAATATTTCGCAGCCAGATTAAACCTACTTTAAGAAAGAAAAAACATATTGATGTAAACGAAATGCATGGTGGATTTGTAATAACCGTACGAATTCAAGGACTCTGTCAGAAAGTACGCGTGTACACCACTAAAAAGAATGAGAGCCTATCAGAAATCATGCTCTCCCTGAAAACATAAGGGTATACCAGTAACATAGGTATACCCTTTCTATTTTTTCTATTTTTAACAATAATAATACTATATAATAAATCTGGCTTTGTTATATAATTCCATTGACCTGCCTAAAAAAACTCGTTATAATAAATTGCCTATGAAAAATAAAATTGATTCCATTAAAAAAGAATACCATGCTATTGCCGAACAACTCAGCTCTCCCGGGGTGGTTTCCAATACCCGGAAACTGGCTGAATTAGGAAAGCGACAAGCGGAATTAGAGGGAACCATGGCGCTGATTACCCATCTGGAAAAAACAGAGAAAGAAATGCAGGATAACGCTAAAATCGTGAATCTGGAAGAAGATCCTGAAATGAAACAGATGGCTATGGATGAAAACGTGAAACTTTCCCGCGTAAAAGAAACCCTGGAAAAAGATCTGGAAAAAGCCCTTACCCCCAAAGATCCGCATGACGCGAAAAACGCAATAGTGGAAATTCGGGCCGGCGCGGGCGGAGACGAGTCCGCGCTGTTCGCCGCCGATCTCTTTCGCATGTATTCCCGTTTCGCGGAAAAAAACCGATGGCAGTTAGTGGTAATGAATTCCAATCATATAGGCATCGGGGGTTTCAAGGAAGTCATTTTTGAACTGAGAGGAACTGACATATACGGCAAGATGAAATATGAATCAGGCGTGCACCGCGTCCAGAGAATTCCGGAAACAGAAAAAAACGGACGGGTCCATACTTCCACCGCGACCGTGGCCGTGCTGCCTGAAGCCGAAGAAGTTGAACTGAAAATTGAAGAGAAAGATCTTCGTATTGACACCTTTTGCTCTTCCGGACCGGGAGGACAATCAGTAAACACCACCAAAAGCGCGGTGCGCATCACCCATGTTCCCACCGGAATGATTGTATCCTGCCAGGATGAAAAATCCCAAATCAAAAACCGGGAACGGGCCATGAAAGTGCTCAGATCCCGTTTGCTCCAGATGGAACAGGAGCGCCAGGATAAAGAACTGGGAGACGCCCGCCGCAGCCAGATCGGGTCCGGAGACCGAAGCGAAAAAATCAGAACCTATAACTTTCCCCAGGACCGAATCACCGACCACCGCATCAAGCAAAGCTGGAGCAACATACAGAGTATTTTAGACGGAAATATTGAAGGGATTATTGAGGCGTTGAGGGAAGAAGACATTAAAAGAAAAATGACAGTGAAAATTCCTAATTCCTAATTTCCAACAAAATTTATAATGTCAAAAGTTTTATAAATTTAAACATTGGACATTGGGAATTGGATATTGGAAATTTATTCAGTATAATCATGAAAATAATCGACTTAATAAAGAAATATTTACCACATTTAGACCATCTGGATATCGAGTTACTCATCTCCCACGTTCTCAAGAAGACGCGGGAGTTTGTTTTAGCGCATCCAGAATATATCCTGAATAAAAAACAAGTCCGTCACATTGAAAGATTATTGCAACGAAGAACAGCACACGAACCTTTCGCCTATATCACCGGACACAAAGAATTTTACTCGCTGGATTTCAAAGTAAACCGCCATACGCTTATTCCCCGCCCTGAAACAGAACTACTGGTGGAAGAAATACTGCGAACTGATCCAACATACGCGCGCATTATTGACGTAGGAACAGGATCTGGAAATATTATCATCAGTCTCGCGAAACATCTCCATTCTTCCAACCAGTTCTTTGCGGTTGATATCTCGCCCGAGGCGCTTCGTGTCGCAAGAAGCAATGCTCGCGCGCATGGAGTACAAAATAAAATACAATTCATACGAGGAAATTTATTACAACCGCTATTGGAAAATAAAAAAATAACGCGCAAAATGTATTCTGCGCGCGCTAGCAATGAAAAACTGAAACTTATTATAATCGCGAATCTTCCCTATTTAAATAAATCAATATACGCCGCCGCTCCCCATGACGTGAAACATTATGAACCAGGAACAGCTCTTTATAGTCCGCAAAAAGGACTAGCTCATTACAAAAAACTTTTTTCACAAATAAAAAAGTTTATGCAAAACAGTTCTACTGCTCCAACACTCGAGAAATATATTACCGTACTGGTGGAAATAAGTCCGGAACAAAAAACAATTCTGGATCAGCACATTCAATATCAGTTTCCCCGTGCAAATGTGTCTTTTTTAAAGGATTTTTCAGGCCAATGGCGCGTAGGCATATGCACACTATTCTTTTGAAGCGTTATAATTTTTCCGATCGCTATAAGACAAAAACCCGCGCATGCGCGGGTTTTTGTCTTATAGCAACCAATTCTTTTAATTAGCCGCTAATAATATTC
>CAYLWX010000025.1:0-8752 GCA_964387895.1 uncultured Bdellovibrionales bacterium
AATTATGCCTTATCCGAGGCACGATGTAAATCATTTTGTTTTAACATTGCTATACTTTTCTTCGCTTAACACAAAATCCTGAGTCAATGTTGCGCTATAATCTTTTTTCCCGTCCTTGTCAAGTACATGCACCTCCACCGGCACTTCTTTTATTCCGGCTTGTTTTTGGATCTTCAAATCATACTCGCCGCTTTGTATTTCTTTCGGCAATGTATAATGAACCTCTATCGTTTTTGTCTCTCCCATCGGCACGTACACAAAAAATCCAAAATATTTCTTTCCCAGTTCCTCGCCAAAGCGCGGGTCATTGGCGTTTTTCAAATCTGTAAGCCATGATTTTTGAGGGATATACAAACGGAAGTAACTCAAGTAATCTTTCGTCATGTAATCCCGCTGGTTCGTCGTATGCGCATAGGTTATTTTCAACACCGCCTTCGGATTTTCAGAGGTATTATCGACGGTATAGTCCATCGAGCGTTGCATGCGATAATCGGTTTTCCACGCTCCCAGATTGGCGTCTACCGCCATGAAATAATCTTTTTTCCAAGCGGCGTCTACTTTTCCCGCCCAATTCACCGCTTCCGCTCTTTGCTGAAGATCAGAGTCCTCAAAGAAGAGCTGGATGTATTTCTTATTTAAATCTTCAAGAAGAATTCGAGAAAGCTGGAGTTTCTGTTTCGCGTCCAGGTTTTCCGTTTTTTTCATAACCTCTTTGGCCAGAAGATTCATTACCGACTTTCTCTCTCCTTTGGGAATGTTTTGTTCGGCATATCCTTTTTCCACCTGGTATTCCAGCGCCAGAACCGCGTTCTCATCAGCATATTCGCCCGGATATCCTTCAATTTCCACCGGTCCGGTTTCTTTCAGAAACGAAGTAAGCACGTTGGTAGTAATCCCTATGATACCGTCAAATTTTTCCTCGCCATGCCCCATGTAGTAAAATTCTTCCGCTTTTTTCGCGTTCACCGCAAAGTCGGGAGAATAATTTGAATCCCGAAGTTTCCATGATTTTACTTTAATCGTCTGCTCCATAGGATAGGGAGGCTTCACCGTATCCGGAATTCGCCCGTCAAAGTTTCCCGTATCATGGATTTGCGTATCCAAAAGTTTCCCATTCTTTATTTTCACGATGCCGAACGAACCGATAAATCCCCCTCCAGGACGAATTTCCATGTTATTTTGGAACAATACCATAAATGTCTTCCGCGCGTCATCTTCACGCAAAAGATACTCCGTAAGATACGAGATTGTTTTATACTTCTCATCCACCGGCAACGTATCCACCACGTCGCGGATCACTTCCGTTGTCCCGTAACGCCGAATCTGCAGAAAAAAGTACCATCCAGTAAGCAGTATGGCTGATGCTGACCAGAAAAGTATCCAGAATTTTATAGAGTGATGTTTCATGAAAGTTAATAAAATTTAATATTTTTGCAAGTTCAGGCGTCTCGCCTGAACTTTTAGTTTCTGACAAACTATAGACTGCCAGAAATCCAAGGTTCAAGCGAGACGCTTGAACCTGCTTCAAAACATAATCATGAAATCATTTAATCAGGTAAATCAAAGTTCAGACAATCTACATTTCTCCCCGAAGAAGTTTATTCAATCTCCTTTTCACCTCTTCCGGCGTTGCTTCGTGGTCGCGGATTTCTTTAAGTTTTTTCTGAATTTCGGCGCTTTTTTCCGAATCAGGAGTGTTTTTTTCTTTCATCCCGGTTTTCTCTTCCGCGCTTACATTAAATTCGTTCGCGACAGGAAGATTGTCTGGCGCGGCAGACTTCTTTTCAAACGACAGCGGTTTTTTTTGAACGGGTAAAGAAGGTTTCTTTTTTGGAATATCCTCCCTTTTTGTTTCTGCGGCAACAGGATTATCCTGTTGCCCCGAACGGGCGCGGGAATGTTCTTTTTGTATTTCTTCTTCCGAAAGAATTAGCAGTTTATCACGGGAAAAACTGCCTGCTTTCCTGATTTTTTCTCTCATTTCCTGAAGCATTTCTTCCCTGTTTTTTCGAACCATGCCAGGATCGCGGGGAAGCTTTCTCCGGCCGGCATCAGCATCGCACGAAAGAGAAGCTATGAGATAGGCTATCGCTCCTATAACAAATCCCGACAACACACTGATCAACGTCCAATCCCGGTTATAGAACAAGCTGCCATACGCGACGACAGGGCCGTCAATGATTCTCATTTCCAGTTCGTTTTTTATATCATAATACCTGCTCATCACTACCGAAATATCCCGGGCGGAATAATTGGAAATGAGCTCAGCCTGTTCACGGTCCGGATCGCGAACCGTGAGGAGCAACACACCACTCTTTCCGGCACGCCGGAAGGACGCGATGGAGTTCCAATATTTCAAACGTTTGTAATCCGGAAGATCGTACACTCTGTCTTCGATTTCTTCATGCAGTTTTGCAAGCATGTTATAAAAAGAAAGAGAGCTTCCTATCTCCCCCGCGTTGAGCGTTATAGCTTCCAGATTTTCCGCTATAGCGGCGTTCTTGGGTAACAATAGCACTTTTGTCCGGGCCTGGTAAGTCCGGTTCACATTCGCCGATATCAGAAAAATAACTATCGAAGATATGATAAAAGTTATCCAAAATATTCTTGATGTAATCATTTTCCGCATGAGTATTATTTCACTGCTTCCCGCGCGTAGTGCGCCACTTTGTGTTTTAACACGTCCTGGTATACTGCTTCCGTCGAGCTGGCAATATTCTCCCAGTTATATCTTTCTTCTACTTCTTCCTTTCCCTTTATTCCTTCCCGCCGTACCATCCCTTCATTTTGAATAAGATCGCCCAGCTTTCCCGCCAAATCCTTCACATCCCCGCTTTGAAAACAAAATCCGGTTTGGGCGATAACTTCCATATTCTCCGGAATATTACTCACCAGCACCGCCTTGCCGTAGCCCATAGCTTCCAAAAGCGCGATAGAAAGACCTTCTGATTCTGACGGTTGGACAAAAAGATAGGCATGGGAAAACAGCTGTCTCAACGCTTCCCCTGTCCGGGCGCCGGTAAAAATTATATTCGGATTAGATGCTGAAATATTTTCCAACTCCTTTACATAATCGTCCGTGTAGGATCCCTCTCCCACGATAACCAGCTTTTTTCCCCCGGTTAATTTTTCTTCGTCTAATTTTTTATACGCGTTAATAAGATAATGGATGCCTTTGTGCCGGATAAGGCGGCTCACGGAAAGAATATACCCGTCTTTTTTAAGACCCCACTCCTTAAGTAAATCGTCGTTCCCTGTTTGCGACACATGGAACCCGTTGGGAATAACCGAAGCCTCTCTTTTGAATTTGTCCATGATAAATTCTCCCAATACATGGGAAACCGCGATCGTCCTGTCGGGAATTGTGCAGGTCACGTATTCTCCGATTTTTAAATATACTTTCGCGAAAGTGCTCCACTTCTGGTGAAAATAATCCTTGCAATGATAAGTGGCAACCACTACAGTTCTTGGTTTCAAAATTTTTACTATCCAGCTTAAAGAAGCAGGCCCGATCGCCTGATAATGAACAATGTCATATCGACAAAACAGCACATGCAACGTAGCCAGAAACGTATGGGTAATCGCGTCAAGATTTTTAGTAGGAATACTTGGCAAGTGAATCAATGTTATGCCTCTATAGGCGCGCATTTCTTTAGCAGTGTAATTATTCCGTACATACACATACACCTCATTCCCTCTCCGGGCCAGCCGCGCCGCGAGCTCTTCCACGTGCCGCTCCACCCCTCCCGACTTGGCGGGAATTCCTTTTTGCCCTATGAACGCTATTTTCATGAAATTGGTATAAAGCCTGTTAACCGCCTCCTTAATCGGAACATTGCATTGTAGTAATATTTGTTTTGATTGTCAAATGAAAAAGCGGATTCCACTTGCATTAAAGTGAAATCCGCTTTGGGTTTGGGAAGAAGAAAGATTCTTCATCTGAAGTTACTTTCCTCTTCCTTCTCTCACGGTAAGATCCCCGGGCTTAACGCGGGTGCTCCCAAGAGTGGGCACTCGCTCCGCGGCTTTGCGCCAGGCTTCACTACCGTAAAGCTCGGGGGAAAAATCGTCAGGGGGACGAACTTCTTCCCCAATTACATATTCTGCTCCTCTATAATTACAATCCCGATCACAAGCGATATCACACATCTCAAGTGCCAGGACTGTTCCTCTCCGCCCGTACAATTCTCCGACTTGTACGCGCACTCCTCCACAGGACTTATTGTACGGATTTACATATCTTAATTCTACTTTTTCCATAAAATCTCTCTTTTCAATCCGCTCCAAAACAAATCTCCTTTGGCCTTTTAAAGACCACGTGTACCCTCTCGCTAATGAAAAAGTTAGAACATAAGTCATAGTCTTCCAAAATTCTTATTTCATATCCTCCTTCCTCGGCCTTAAGCACTTCTTCAGCTGTATCGCCTGCGTCTTCAACCCAATATTCCGCTCCGCAATTTTCACACTCATAGACAAGATTCGCATCATCCGGATTTTTCACCCTTTTACCACAAAATTGACAGATTACCTCCGCGTACATTCTCTCTTTTTCCATTTTTTCTCTCCTTTCTTTTTTCCCCAGAATTTTTTCCATAAAACTTCCGGGCATGACGCAATAAGAACGCTCGCGAATTATATCCATAACTCCTCCGACTTTTTTATTCTTTTAAGGTTAATTATGAACTTGTAAACGAACCTCCCCTCCAAACCGATATTTATTGATACCATATTTTTTTTAAAAAAGAAAGCGGATTTCTGCTTCATTGGCAGAAATCCGCTTTTTCCTAATCGTGAAATTCATTCCTCCAAAATTTCTGGCTCTCTTATCCAATGCATGAACAACGCCTCAGCAAGCGATCTTGCATGTTTCTCCAACTGCGGAGTTATCCCTGAAAGACGATTCCGTACTACCGCATAGACAGCCGGACCTTTTAAATCCTTCCTGGCCTCAGGAGTCCATACACACTGACATTCCTGCCCTCCTTCATGAGTCACCACAATCCCCGCCGGCACTTTATCATACTGGGCAGGATCAGGAACTTGCAGTGCCACAAAATGAGGCACAATCGCTATACCACTAGTTTCTTTGATTAAAGATAGCGGATAGAACCAATACGGCCCTGCCGGTTTCCAAACTACATTTTCATATTTGGAATCCAACGG
Organism: uncultured Bdellovibrionales bacterium; assembly: GCA_964387895.1. Lineage (GTDB taxonomy): Bacteria > Patescibacteriota > Minisyncoccia > Moranbacterales > UBA2206 > CAYLWX01. The sequence continues at coordinate 5,164 of CAYLWX010000025.1, forward strand.
CACCACCGATATTTTTTTGATTCGGCGAAAAATGAAATCCAGCACTTCATCCAGAGTGGCCTCCTCTTCCGGAGGAAAATCATTTTCAGAATCGGAAGTCTGATGGGACTCACACCACCCGCTATGCGGGCAACACCACACAAGTTCCTCGACTTCTTCAAAGCGAATATGCCCTGCGAGGCGAAAATTCTCCTCTATCAATTCTGAATCCTGATCCTGCTTTTTTCTATTCCTGCCAGAAATAAGAAAAGCATAGTAAAGCTTACAGCGGCACAACCACCTTTTACGGTCCATGAAAATTTCCCCTTCTTTTTTGAGTTGGCTCAACTAACTATAAAAGGAACTACCCATGCTCTTGCCTGAATGTGTAACTATACTCCGCCATTAAGACAAAAGCAAGAAGAAAAATTTTGATGAAAAAATTTGAATAAAAAAACAAAAAAGGTTTTTTGATTCGGCGTGGCAGGTACCCCATATACTAGACGCAGTTTCTGTGAAATAATCTAGAGTATGGGTACAACAAAAACAATTCATCGCATCGCTGGCGATGTAAAAGAACAGATTTTGAAAAGGATAAAGGACGAGGGAGTTTCCGTTTCTCAGGCCGCGGAAGAGCACGGAATTTCTACGCAAGCTATTTACGGCTGGCTGACCAAAAGGACAATCGGAAATCCCAGCTGGCAAGAATTAACTAAATTAAAAAAGGAAAACCACGATCTTTTGGCGATCGTGGGTGAACTCACGGTGAAACTGTCCCAATCCCAAAAAAAGAGTTGATTGTGGAAAGTAAAACCGAAAACAAAACGGTCCTGGCCAAAACACTGGGAGTTTCCCGGTCGCTCCTGTATTATCAGCCAAGACTCAAAGAAAAAGACTGGAAATTAAAACAGGAAATGGAAAAAGTGCTGCGTGAATTCCCGAGCTACGGACACAAAAGACTGGCTATTCATTTAAAAATCAATAAAAAGAGAGCGCTGCGAGTAATGAAGATTTTCGGGATCAAGCCTTACCGCCGAAGAGGCAAGAAATGGCGAAAAACAAAGAAAAATCCATTAACGGCTTATCCGAATTTACTGATAACTGAGTCGCCGAAATATTTGAATCACATTTGGGTTTCCGATTTTACCTATCTGCCTTTTAAAGGCCAATGGATTTACCTTGCGACCATTATGGATTTGTTTTCTCGGGAGATTGTTGGATTTTCCGTGATGACTAACCACAGCACCCAGCTGGTGATGAACGCCTTGCTTTCCGCCATTTACAAACATTCTGCGGCGGGAATTCTTCATTCTGATCAAGGCAGTGAATATTTATCCAAAGATTATATATTTTTAGCTGAAACTCTGAATATCCGACTTTCCATGAGTGAAAAAGGTTCTCCCTGGGAAAACGGGTATCAAGAATCGTTTTATTCGCAGTTCAAAGTGGATTTGGGCGATCCGAGCAGATTTGATAGTTTGGGTGAGCTGGTCTACAAAATTTACCGAACCATCTACAAATACAACAACAGGCGGATTCATACCGCCCTCAAAATGCCGCCAATAATTTATGCTAATCAATTTTTAATCGCAGAAAGAGTGTCTAAAGAAATGGGTACTTGACATGGCGGTGAAATCATTTCGCCGCCGGAAAGAACTATTTTGTGGGAGGTTCTCTTTCCTAAGGAGAACCTCCGTTGAAACCCTATAATCGCTCTCTTGAATACCAAATATAAAATTCCTCAAGAATCTGCTGTTGGATGTTCTTGCCTTCAAGAACATCCAATATATTTTTACCTGTTTCTTTGAGAAAAAACTTAAAAACCACCTCATCTATTTCTCTGTCATATAAGTTTTCCCTCACAATTTTCCTAACTTTTTCCAACTCTAAATCTTCTTTCATCTTTTCCTCCAAAATTAATGTTGCAACATTGAATCGTTATTCCTGTCCGCATGAAGATATGGACAAAAATAAAAAGCATTCTTTAAAATTTTGTGGGAGGTTCTCTTTAGGAAAGAGAACCTCCATGAAACCCTATTTTATTATTCTCGGGATAGAGATTAGTAGAAGCATCTCCACCCCTTGAATAAATGTTATCCTGGGTAGCTGGAACAACGTCGGCATGACGTCGTTCCAAAGTAAATAGAAGAACGGCGAGACAAGCAAAACTGCCCCAATAAAAAGAAAAATTGAGTACAAAATTTCTTTCGTATCACTTTCCATTTTCTTCCTCCTCTTTTTTACAAACCTTAACTGGCGGCATTTGCCTTCATCCCACGGTCATCCCTCGCGAAAACAAACTCTCACACAAAATTATTTGCATGAAAATTTGCTTCCGCGAGGATTGTTTTTTCAAAGAACTACCCTTCTCTGAATCCACCCCGCCCAGGGCGGGATGAACTCGGAAAATGGGAGGAAACTTTGCAATGCTGCAATGTCTCCTCCGGTTTAAACCCATAGCGGTGAAATCATTTCGCCGCCGAAAAGAACTCTTCGTACTCCGCCCTGCAAGCAGGGCAAAGTACTCTCGTCCCGCCGTCTGGCCAGGACGAGATTTTTTTCTCTGCAAGCGCGCCGCACTGATCGCAACGCGCCTGTTCGCAGGTGCAACAGGTCTCGCAGCCCTTGCACCCGCTACCATGATGCCACTCCCCTTCCTTATGGGTTGTGGCACAATAATTGCATACCCATGCCATTCTCCTCACCTCCTTTCGAATGGCAAAATTTTGTTAAGGTCGGAGCCGCAGCCTCCGACCGAAAAAGAACTAATTCAAGCGCGGCTGCGGCGCGCTTTTTTTAGTCTGCGATCCAGACGATCGCCAAACCGGAGTGACCAGCTCCAATTCGGCTGATCTCCTGGCCACCGCGGATAATCCGCGCCCCATAATAAGAGAGTGTGAACAGGAAGCACGGCCGGCCTCCTTCTCCCTTATAAAAAGGCTGCGGATTGTCCGCGGCTAGCGCCGAGACATCATCTTCCCCTGAATGGGAAAGAGGAATTATCTCCACGCCGCCGACCAGCCCTCTCTGGAAGGCAAATTCAGAAAGGTCATAATAATCTCCCTCAAAATTAAGAGAGAATACTACAACCTTTCCTTCATCTTCTTTCCAAAGAGGCCTGTTAAGGCCAGCCCGCACTGCCTCGCCAACTTCCTCCTCCCTAAGAAAGTTAGCTCGGTTGTAATAAGCCGGCCCGCTGCCACCGTACCCCAGAACCTGCCGGCCCTGGGTGTACTTCTCCGCGAACTCCGCACAAGTCCGCGGGATGAACCCATTGTATGGGTACATCCACGCTTCATGTGTGCGGGAGTTCAAGAGAAGGACCAGCCGGCGGACGAACTGATCGCGACGGCGAATGATCACGGCTTCGTAGGCCGCCCACTCGCCGTCTTGCATCCGCAGGTGAGTGGAAAGCAGATCGCCTTTCCACTCAAACCAGGCCGGTAATGGGTCCGACCTTTCCAGCACGCTTTTAACGGCGCGCCGGAAATACGGACACATGTCCGCCTGGTTCCGATTCAAAAACTCCTCCCACCGGACACCTTTGGTCCGGCAGGACCAGCAAAGCATCCGCGAGACCGCTTCCGGCTCTCGCGAGATGATATAGGCT
>CAYLWX010000026.1:0-4325 GCA_964387895.1 uncultured Bdellovibrionales bacterium
GTATACTAATGTGAAAGTAACATATGATATTTCCGTTGACGATATTAAAAGTGAATTAGCCCGGGGAAGACCGGTTATTGCGCCGGCGGCGGGGAGACTTTTGGGCAACCCCAATTTCCGCCCGCCCGGACCGCGCTACCACATGCTGGTAGTGAAAGGGTACACAAAAGATAAATTTCTCACCAATGATCCTGGCACCAGAAAGGGGAAGGATTATCTTTATGATTTTTCCACGCTCCACGACGCGGTTCATGACTGGAATGGAGGAGAGGTTGAAGAGGGGAGAAAGGCGATGATTGTAATATATGATTAAGTGGAAACGGGTATATACAAAACATTGTAATTTAGCTTTTTTCATGTATACTTTTCATTAGTGATATTTAAAGCTTTTTTATGCTAAAAAACGACGAACTAATGAAAAAAATCGTTTCTCTCGCCAAAAGGCGGGGTTTTGTGTTTCCCTCTTCTGAAATCTATGGCGGATTCGCGGCAGTGTATGATTACGGTCCGTACGGGGTTGAATTGGCTAACGCCGTAAAGCGCGAATGGTGGAAATACATGGTGCAATCGCGTGAAGATATTGTCGGGCTGGATTCCGCTATTTTTATGCACCCCAAAATTTGGGAAGCCTCAGGACACGTGGCGGGATTTTCTGATCCCCTGGCGGAATGTAAAAATTGCCACGCGAGAGCGCGGGTGGATCATTTGCTGGAAGCGGCTCATGCGCAAGCCGACGAGAAAATGAGCGAAGAAGAAATCAATACCTTATTTTCAGAACATAAAGATAAGATAAAATGCCCCGCGTGCGGTAAAAGCGATTTTACGGAAGCCAGAAAGTTTAATCTTTTAGTTAAATCTAATTTGGGAAATTTCACTAGTGATTGGCCAGCCGATCCGGTATATTTGCGGGGGGAAACCTGCCAGGGAATTTATGTCAATTACAAAAACGTGCTGGATTCCACGCGGGTAAAAATCCCTTTTGGCATCGCCCAGACTGGAAAAGCCTTTCGCAATGAAATTACGGCCCGCCAGTTTATTTTCCGTACCCGCGAGTTTGAGCAGATGGAAATGCAGTACTTCACCTGTCCGGAAAAAGAACTGGAAGAATTTGAAAAATTAAGGGAATATCGCTGGAATTTCTATCTCGGCCTCGGATTTCATCCGGATCATCTGCGCTGGCATAAACACGAGCGGCTGGTGTTTTACGCGAAAGAAGCCTATGACATTGAATACCAGTATCCCTTCGGATTTTCCGAGCTGGAGGGCATCCACGCGCGCGGGGATTATGATCTCTCGCAACATGCCAAATTTTCCGGCGCCGATCTTTCGTATACGGATTTAGAAAACAAAGAAAAATTTATTCCTCATATCGTAGAGTCTTCGGCGGGAGTAGGAAGAACTATGCTCGCGTTGCTTTGCGAGGCGTATCAGGAAGAAGAAGTGAACGGTGAAACGCGGGTCGTGTTGAAGTTGAATAAGAAAATGGCTCCCGTAAAAATAGCCGTATTCCCGTTGCTGAAAAACCGGCCGGAATTGGCGGAGAAAGCCAAAGAAATCTTCAATTCGCTAAAAACAAAATGGATGTGCGAGTTTGACGATAACGGCAACATCGGAAAACGGTACCGAAGACAAGACGAAATCGGCACGCCGTATTGCGTGACGGTCGATTTTGAGAGTTTGAAAGATAATACAGTTACATTAAGAGACAGGGATACGATGAGACAGGAGAGGGTGGAGATTAGTAAGCTAGGGGAGTATTTTGACAAATTTTTATGAAAAAAGTTATTAATAATTTTCAATTTTCAATAACCAATTTTCAATGAATTTTCAAATGCTCCAATGACCAAACTTAAAAATTCAGGCGAGACTAGGGCAGGTTCAAGCGTCTCGCTTGAACCTTGGATTTCTGGCAGTCTATAGACTTTCAGAAACTAAAAGTTCAGGCGAGACGCCTGAACTTGCAGTAGTTAGTATTGAACATTGACGCATTGAAAATTGATTGAAAATTGTCCCGAGTACTCGGGATTGGTCATTGAAAATTATTTTGTTAAATCTAACACATCACATCCTATGAATATACACCAAATATACAATCTCGCCGTTGAGCTCGGCATCAAAAATGACTTCCGTTCCCGCGATCAAATTCAAAAAATGCTTGCGCGGCATAAAGAAAAATATGAAAAACTTTCCAAAGAAGAGAAAGAAATTTTCAACAAAAGCAAGCTGGAAAATCCATATGCTGATTCCGGTGTGCATTTTGACGCGGGAGTAAAAAATATCAAAAGAGTGATGGCGGGAATTGATGTGGATACCTCTGAAATGATGATGGCGAGGTATCTTTCCAATCATAACCCTGATAAGCATATTGACGCGGTCATCGCTCATCATCCAGTAGGAAGGGCGCTTGCGGAATTGGGAGAAGTGATGCACTATCAAGCAGATATTTTAGCCGGTTACGGCATTCCGATCAATGTAGCGGAAAGCCTCTTAAAGATCCGTATCAGTGAAGTGAGTCGGGGACTTAATCCTATCAATCACTTTAAGGTAGTTGACGCGGCAAGGCTTTTGGGTATAAGCTTGATGAACGTCCATACTCCGGCGGACAACCTGGTAGCTAAATTTGTTGAAAAAAAGCTTAAAAAAGACAAGCCGGAGTATGTGGGCGAAGTGCTGAAATCTCTTATGGAAGTGCCTGAATATAAGGAAGCCGCCAAATTGGGGCTTGGACCGAGGCTTTTTACGGGATCGGAAGATAATCGTGTCGGCAACATCGCTATTGCGGAAGTCACGGGAGGCACTGAAGGAAGCGCAAAAATGTACGAACGAATGGCTAATGCCGGAGTGGGCACTATTATCGCGATGCACCAGAGCGAAGAACATAGAAAAGAAGCCGAAAAAGCGCATATTAACGTTGTTATCGCGGGGCATATTTCTTCTGATTCGATTGGAATGAATTTGTTTCTGGATGAACTGGAAAAAAGAGGGATTGAGGTGGTGCCGTGTTCTGGATTAATAAGAGTAAAGAGAGGGTGATTATTATGACATATAAGAAAACTACTTTTTCCAACGGTCTTCGGGTTATCACCGTGCCCATGAAAGGCACGGAAACAGTGACGGTCACCGTCATGGTGGGAGTCGGGTCAAGATATGAGAATGAAAAAGAGGCGGGAATATCGCATTTTTTGGAACACATGTTTTTTAAAGGGACAGACAAACGTCCCAACGCGCTTGCAATTTCCGAAGAGCTGGATTCGATTGGAGGAGAATTTAACGCGTTTACCGCGAAAGACAGAACCAGTTACTATACAAAAGTAGATTCAAAACATCTTAATACTGCTCTGGATGTAGTGGCGGATATGTATCTTAATTCAAAAATACAAGAGGAAGAAATACAGAAGGAAAAAGGGGCGGTGCTCCAGGAGCTGAATATGTACGAAGATACGCCGGTAAGAAGCGTAAGTGATGTTTTTGAAAATTTGCTGTACGGGGAGAATCCTCTGGGGAGGGATATTATCGGATACAAAAAAACTATTCAATCTTTTACCCGCCATGATTTCATTGGTTTCTTGGATCGTTTTTATCTGGCGAATGACACGGTGTTATGTATCGCTGGAAAATTTAATGAGGCGTACGCGATAGACCAGGTAAAAAAATATTTTTCAGGGATGAAGCGGGGGAAAAAGGGCGGAATTGAAAAAGTGATTGAACAACAGCGGGAACCGCGGATGAAAATCAAATTCAAAAAAACCGACCAGACTCATTTTATGATCGGAACCAGGGCGTATGATGAAAACCACAAAGACAGATTCGCGCTTTCCCTTCTTTCGGTTATTCTCGGAGGGAATATGAGCAGCCGCCTGTTTATTGAAGTGCGGGAAAGAAGAGGACTTGCCTATTATGTCCGAACCAGCATTGACGCATATGAAGATTGCGGCTATCTCGCGACACAGGCCGGAGTAGAACATAAAAATTTGCCACTGGCTATTCAAACAATTCTGGATGAATATCAAAAAGCCGGTTCAGAGGGAGTAAGCGCTAGAGAGTTACAGAAATCAAAAGATTTTTTAAAGGGTAAAACAGTGATGGGAATGGAATCATCCGACGAAGTGGCTATGTTTTTTGTGGACCAGGCTGTGAGAAAGAAAAGAATTATGACGCTGGATGAAATATTTAATAAAATAGATAAAGTAAGTGTTTCAGATATACAAAGAGTGGCGCGGGAAATCTTTCGGGAATCTACGATTAATGTCGCTGTTATCGGGCCGCATAAGGATGAGGAGGGACTAAAGAAATTGTTACATTATTAACATGTCATTCCCCCGACA
>CAYLWX010000027.1:0-3467 GCA_964387895.1 uncultured Bdellovibrionales bacterium
CACCACGGCGGCGCAGTTGTACAGCAGCCCCTGCACGCGCAGCGGCAGCCCGACGACCGCGACCACGTCCACGCCGAATTTTTCCACCATGGCTTCAGGACTGATCACATTTCCCAGACTCTTGCTCATTTTCTGTCCACCTACATTAATGAACCCATCAATGAAAATCTGCTTTGACTGAGGAAGATCAGCCGACATAAGCATAGCCTGCCACATCGCGGACTGCTGCCGCAAATTATCTTTTCCGGCCACCATAACTGGAAGTTCTCCATATCTTCCGGCCAGCCGATTGCGGAAACGTAATTTACCAAAGCGTCAAACCATACATACATCACATGCTGGGAATCTCCCGGCACTTCCACTCCCCATGGTAATTTGCTCTTAAGGCGGGAAATGGAAAAATCCTTCAATCCATGTTCCACGAATTTCCGTACTTCATGAAACCGTTTTTGAGGAACCACAAATTCAGGATTCCGATCATACCACGCCAGAAGTTTTTCCTGATAGTCTGAAAATCTGAAAAAATAATTTTCTTCATCAATAATTTCCAGCGTCTGATTAGGATGCAGAGGGCATTTTCCATCCACCAGTTCTGATTCAGTTTTTTCCAGCTCGCATCCCACACAGTACTTGATCTGGTAATTCTTTTTATAAATATCCCCTTTCTCATCACATCGCCTCCAAAACTCCTGAGCCGCGCGCAAATGAGGCGCGTCCGTCGTACGAATAAAATTATCAATACTCAAGTTCAGCAGATCTTTCAGTCCAAAAAATTTTTTCGCCTCCTGATCACAGTACGTTTTCGTATCCATACCCAACTCTTCCGCTTTGCGTTGAATTTTCAATCCATGTTCATCTGTACCAGTATTGAAAAATACCCCATCTCCGATTTCACGATGGTATCTTGCCACTACATCCGCCTCAATAATTTCCAGTGCGAATCCCACATGCGGATCAGCATTTACATACGGCAGAGTAGTAGTGATATAAAATTTTCCCATATTAATATACAATAATTACAAACTCTCCCCTTATTTTTTCTTCATGCTTTTTAAAATATTCTAATACTTCTCCCGCCGTGCCCCGAATTACTTCCTCGAATATTTTTGTCAATTCTCTTCCCAGAATTATTTTTTTATCCTCTCCCAGCCTTTGAAGTAATTCCAAGTTTTTCACCAGTCGGTGCGGAGACTCGAAATATAGTATTGGCCGGGAAGATTCTGCCACATTTCTAAAAAATGTTTCGCGGCCTTTTTTATGGGGAGGAAAACCCAGAAAGGAAAACGCAGCCAAATCAATGCCGGAAACACTTACCAGCGCCGTAAGCGAGGAAACTCCGGGAATGGGAACTACCGTGATTTTATTGCGTATTGCTTCTTCTACAATTTGATTTCCCGGGTCGGAAATTCCCGGCGTTCCCGCATCCGTGACCAGCGCGATATTTCTCCCTTGCCGCAATTCGTCTGTAATATATTCTCTTTTTATCTCCGGCTTTACACTACCTCTTCTTTTTTGAAATTTGTAGAAAGATTCAACGGGAGTAGCAATGCCATAATGGCTAAGCAGTCTTTTCGTCACGCGCGCGTCTTCGCAAACAACCAGATCAATTTCTTTTAAAATCCGCAGCGCCCGCAACGTGATATCTTCCAAATTGCCAACAGGAGTAGCTATGATGTATAATACCGCCATAACTTATACGTTGCTATACTATTAAATTATTCCTGAACAACAAACAACTTAACAATATAGCAATTTAGCAATTATTTTATGATCTTATCCACCCATGCACTCGTAGGGGCTACGCTCGGAAAAGAAATTGACAACGCGTGGATACTTATTCCTCTTTCCATTGTAGTGCATTTTTTTCTGGACTCTTTCCGGCACGGGGAGTATCTTGACCGAAATTCTAAATTCAAAAAGGTATGGTGGAAAGCAACTATTGATGTCATACTGGCGCTTTGCGTTATCACGCTTTTTATCTATATCAACCGATTCAACGTGCTGAAAATTAAAACTATCATCCTGGGAGTATTCTTCTCACTATTTCCTGATTTTCTTACCCTGCTCTACTGGGAATTAAATTTCAAATTTCTGGAAAGAATTTCCCGCTTTCATAACTGGATCCATAAATACCCTCCCTTCGCCAAAGAAAGAGAGTGGAACCTTCGCAACGGGCTCAATGACATCCTCATCTCTGCTGTATCTATCGCTATTCTTTTTATATAAATAAATTTTTTCCCCGACCCCTCACTCTTAATCCCTCTCCCCACCGCGGCGGCGGGGCGAGGGAGAACAAGGAAGTTTATCTTTTTATATCCATCAGATCTCTTATCACCACGCTTAGCGCCGCGGCAATTGGTACTCCCAGGATGGCTCCAGGTATACCGCCGAGCTTTATTCCTATTAAAATAGCCAAAATCACCGTGATAGGATGAATGCCGAGCGTTTTTTTCATTACCTGGGGAGTAATGATATGATTTTCAAATTGCTGAATCGCGATATAAAGTAGAAGCACCAGAATTCCGTGCAGGGGAGAAATAACAAACCCGATTACTATGGCCGGAACGGAAGAAATAATAGGTCCAATATAAGGAATGATTTCCATTATTCCCGCGAAAAAGGCCAGAGCGAGAGCATAAGGAATCCCAAGAATGGAAAGCGCTGTCAGATCAAGCACAAAAATAATAACCATCAGCATCATCTGTCCCTGCATCCATTTGCCTATGGTAGTATTTATTCTGCCTACCAAATCAGCCGCGTATTCTTTATGCCTTTCCGGAGTAATGGAAACAATAAAGTGTCTTATCCCATCTTCTCTTATTAACATATAAAAGGCCATAACCAGTACGATAATAAATGACACGATACCTGAAAATATACCTACGGACAAAGAAAATATCTCCGAAGAAAATGAAAGAAGCCTGTTTCCCGCCTGTTCAATTATTTGGGAAATATTAAGATGAATGTCCTGGGATCGAAACGACTCTTCCAATCCTCGGGTATACTCCGCGATTTTCTGCAAATTTTCCCCAAATCGGGAAAAGAAATCATTAAGCTGGCCTGCGAGAGGAGGAATAAGAAAGAAGAATGAAAGCCCAAACAAAAGAATGGCAATTACATAAATCAAAAGCACTGCCAAAGTGCGGGAAATTCTTTTATTTTGAAGCCATGAAACTCCGGGCTCAAGCGCGGAAACAATCAGAATAGAAATAAAAAGAAGCGCTATTACATCGCGGACCAGATAAAGAAACCAGAGAAACAGAATCACCAGCACCGTCCTGAAAATAACTCCGGTAGAAATTTCAATTTGACGTTGTTCGGACATTGCTAAATTGCTAAATTGTTATATTCATAACTTACGCATTTGTCATCCCCCTCGACACAGGGTGTCGGGGGGATCCAGAATTCAATGGGCAAGATGAAATATAAAAATATACTAATTTCGATTCTTTTTACTCTATATCTGG